>SABC01000037.1 GCA_009929175.1 Bacteroidia bacterium
GGTTGCCACCCCTCCCAATGCCATAATTTTTGGGACCGGGCTGGTGTCTGTAAGGCAGATGGCTGTTACCGGATTGTTAATTAATTTGGTCGGAGCTGTTGTATGCACATTGGTTATGTACTTTTGGGGAGTTTCCATCACATAATTCATTTTTTATGTGGGAAGGATATATTATTTAATTGGAAATATGTAAAGATTTATGTCTTGAATAACTTCAACTTTGGATAGTTGTGGAAATTCATTCACAATTAATAAATTCAAGACATGAATGCAACCGAAGTAAAAGGGAACTGGAATGAGCAGAAAGGCAGGCTAAAACAACAATTTGCAATTTTAACCGACGATGATTTGAAATATGCCGAAGGTAAAAAAGATGAAATGCTTGGAAAAATTCAAAAGAAACTAGGAAAGACCAAAGAAGAATTTGAGAAAATTCTAAATGGGCATAAGTAAGATTTTAATTTGACGAACGCCGTTTAGTGAATGTTTAGCTAAACGGCTTTTTTGTATTTTCTGTTTCTGTGAATATGGTTATGATTAAAGAACAAAAAAAAGATAATTCCCTTATGAAAAGGGCTTTAGTCCTTTCCGAAATTCGTTACCGTAGACTTTTCGAGTCTGCAAAAGATGGGATTCTGATCCTGAATGCTATAACCGGCAAAATTGTTGATGTCAATCCGTTTTTAATTGATTTGCTGGGCTTTTCAAAAAACGAGTTCATTGAGAAGCATATTTGGGAGATTGGATCTTTCAAGGATATCTATGAGAACAAAGAGAAGTTCCTTGAGTTGCAAAAAGAGGAGTACGTAAGATATGAAGATCTGCCGTTGGTAGCTTTTGATGGGCGCGAAATTCATGTTGAGTTTGTGAGCAATGTCTATTTAGCTAATCATACTAAGGTTATCCAGTGCAACATAAGGGACATTGCCGAAAGGGTCAACGTCCAGAATGAAAACAAATTCCAGGCTAACCTTATCAACAATGTTGGCCAGGCTATTATTGCAACTGATATGCAGGGTATTGTTACCTACTGGAACAGGGCAGCCGAAAACATTTACGGATGGTCATCATATGAAGCTCTGGGTAAAAACATAATAAGTTTGACCCCTGCCCAGCAAACAAATGAGCAAGCTCTAGAGATATTCAAAAGGTTGGCAAGCGGGAATAATTGGGAAGGTGAATTTTATGTGCAGAGGAAAGATAGCAGTTCGTTTCCGGCTTTTGTAACAGATACGCCAATAGTTGACGCTAATGGTAATTTTGTCGGAATAATCGGTGTTTCCAGCGATATGACCAAACGCAAACAGATGGAATTGGAATTGATTGAGGCCAAGGAAAAAGCAGAGGAGAGTGACCATCTCAAAACATCATTTTTGAACAATAATTCCCACGAGATAAGAACACCGTTGAATGCGATAATTGGTTTTTCGGGTTTTCTTAATGATCCTGACTTGCTGCCCGAAAACCGAGAGGATTATACCAATATTATCATTAAAAGCAGCGAACAGCTGGGTGCAATCATCGATGATATTATCAGCATAGCCTCTATTGAGGCGGGGCAGGCAAAAATTCAGGAGTGTGAAATAAACATAAACAACCTCTGCAAGTTTATAAAAGAGCAGATCTCTTTGAAGGCGAACGATAAGAATATTGAATTATGTCTAAAAACAGGATTGGATGATGATGCTCTGATTGTTACGGATGTTACCAAGTTAACCCAAATTATTTTGAATCTTACGGGAAATGGAATTAAATTTACACATACGGGTTTTGTAAATTTCGGATATATACAAAAAGGTAATATGTTGGAATTTTTTGTTGAGGATTCGGGCGTAGGGATTTCTCCTGATATGCATAAAGTTTTATTTGATCGTTTTAGGCAGGTAGAGTCCAGCGATTCCCGTAATTATGGAGGGTCAGGATTGGGCCTTTCCATTTCGAAGGCATATGTGAAGATGCTTGGGGGTGAAATTTGGGTGGTATCGGAATTGGGAAAAGGGTCTTCGTTTTACTTTACAATTCCGTACAAAAAGAGGTAGCCGAAAATCTGCAAGAGTAGGCAATATAATTAAAAAACCGAGTTATGAAAACTATGTTGAAATCATTATTAGTCATTACATTATTAGGTGTGATGTCATGTGGGCAATCAAAGAAAGAAAAAGAATCAGTTTCGAAAGAAATTAAGGAGGAGTTACAGGAAGTTGTCGATGACCTGGATGCCGAATTTAAAAAACTAAAAGAGAATGTGGGTGATGTTATGGCCAAAATTGGAGAAGAGTATGACGCACTTAGTGACGAACTAAAAGCTAAGTTCCGGAGCAAGAAGGAAGATGTGGAAATCAAGCAGAAGGAACTGGATAAGAAAATAGAGGAGTACAACAACGCTGCTGCCGACAAAAAAGAGGCTCTTAAGGCCGAGATTGCGCAGCTCAGGATAGCTCTGGATAAAAGTATTGAAGCCTTCAGGGCAGAGATGGCAAAAGAGGCTAAATTGTAATTTTTATCGATAGCTTGCTTTGAACTGTCATTTTTTTTTTATTTTTGTCGCTCAAAAATCTTAAAAACAGTTTTGTGATGAGAAAAATCAATCTTAAAATGACAGCTTTTATGGTTGTTATCGCCATTGTTGTGTCTAGTTGCGCATCAATCCTTAGTAAGAGTTCTTACCCTTTGACTATCAACAGTAACCCTAGCAATGCCAAAGTTAGTATTACTGACAGGAAAGGTAAGGAGATTTACTTGGGTAATACACCTGCGATTGTAAAACTTAAAGCTGGCGATGGTTTTTTTGCGAGGGCAGAGTACCAGGTGAAATTATCGAGTCCTGGTTATGATCCCAAAATTGTTCCCATTACGTTTAGAGTTGATGGGTGGTATTTTGGCAACATCTTGATTGGTGGTGTTTTGGGAATGTTGATCGTGGATCCGGCCACTGGTGCAATGTGGAAGATGGAGACTGAATTTTTAGATGAAACCCTTAATAGATCCGGAGCATCTACCGACCCGGAGATCAGGGTTGTAGATGTAAATGAAATTCCTGAAAGCTGGAAGGCTCGGTTGGTGAAGGTGAACTAACCGGTTGGCTGTATGGTGTGGGGTGTTTGGGGATTGATCCCTCGGATAAATTAACAACTTGCATATAATGTGCTTGTTGCAGCTTTCCCTGCATTTTCAGCTACTTAGCTGGTTTCTTATTCCTTTGTTTTGTACTTCGTGTGGCAATTGATCCACTCTGCTTAGAGACATTGTTTGCTGGCAAGTTATTCACGGGCAGAGGTTATCCCAATCACCGAGCCGGCTGCCGGCCCAGTAAAGAGCCAGGCAGCCATTGACTGGAGATAACCTCGATGTGCCGGCAAATAACCTGCATGCCGTATTGAACAGCCAATAAATCTATGACTGCCCTGCAAGAGTCTGAAAACCATCGGGAAGCTGCAAGCCTCTGCAAAGCAACAAGTTGTTAATTTATCCGAGGGATGCGTGTGCCCCGGAAGCTGCAAGCATCTGCAAGGCAGGCATATGTTAATTTATCCGAGGGATGCATGCCGCCTGGGAAGCTGCAAGCCTCTGCAAGCTAAGCACATGTTAATTTATTCGAGGAATGAATAATTTTCTTTGTAAATTTGTTTTATGGGAGGGCTCATTATATGATAGAGAAATTTGATTTGAGAGGGTATGAGGCTTTCTTTCGGAAGTATTTTTCTTTATTTGTCTCGTTTGCTAATAAGTACCTGGGAGATTACGAGCAGAGCAGGGATGTTGTGCAGGAGTTGTTCGTACTGTTTTGGGGGAAAAGGGCCGACTTCCATGATGAGATTTCTGCTAAGGTATTTTTTTATAAGTCTATAAGAAATAGTGCCCTGAATTTGTTGGAGCATTCAAAGGTCAAGGACAGATATAACAAATTCAAGCAATTGCATGAAGATGAGCATGAATTTTTTTTATCCAGCATTGTAAGGGAAGAGATAATCAATACAGTAAACAGGGAACTTGATAAATTGTCTTCCATGGAAAGGAGAGTTTTATTATTATCCATGGAAGGGAAAAAAAATGATGAGATTGCAGATAATCTTAATATTTCTGTCAACACAGTAAAGACTCATAAGGCTCGTGCCTACAAGGAATTAAGAAAAACGTTAAGTCACTTGAACACGTTGGTGTCACTTTTGCTTAGTTGATTTTCGATTTTCTTGTCATTCCAAAATTGACGGTTCCTGTTCTATAATTAACCAGAATTAATGGGAGATATCTTAATGGACAAAGAGATCAGGAATAGTATTGAAAAGGGAGAGAGTTTAGCTAACTCATTTGTAAAGGGAAATTTTGGGGAGGATAACCTCCCTGTGAATTTTCCCCTTACGCCAAGGGAAATTGTTGAAGAGTATCTTTCTTACAAAAAAATTGACGCAGATCAGGAGTTTTTGTATTTGAAAAAAAGGATATTAAGAAAGAGAAATATCTTGATCAAATCTGTTTCGGCTGCCGCTACAATTGCTATACTACTGTCAATTGCACTTTTTACTGACGTATTCTCGGATAAAGATAAAATTGAATATAGCTTTTATGAGTCAATAAAACCGGGAACCCGCAATGCAATACTGATTCTCAATGATAGTACGGTCATTGACCTTAACAATCAGAATGACTCCATTTTGGAGGATATTGCTTTGATAGCATACAAAGACTCCTCTTCCCTTATTTTTGCTTCAAATGAACAAGTTGGTGCAGAGGACACTTCGTTTGAGACGGGATTTAATGAAATTGTAGTGCCAAGGGGCGGAGAATACAGCTTCAAACTCCCGGACGGGACCAAAGTATTCCTAAATTCAGAGTCTTCGTTAAGATTTCCTTCCAGGTTTTCTAATCTTGACAGGATTGTATATGTGAAGGGAGAGGCTGTTTTTGATGTTACACATGACTCATCCAGGCCTTTCATTGTGAATGCCGGTGATGTGGATGTCAAAGTACTTGGAACAATATTCAACGTAAGGGCATACGAAAATGAAAACAGGACAGTGGTAACATTGAGTGAGGGATCTGTCCGGATTCTAAGGAGCGGTCAAGTATTGGGAGAGATTGAACCCGATCAGCAAATTGTTGTGAGTGGTGATGAGTTTGAGGTGAAAAACGTAAATTCCGAGGCTTATATTATTTGGAAAGAGGGAGTATTCCGGTTTGACGAGGAGCCTCTTTCTACTGTGCTTGCGCAGATTGGAAGGTGGTATGATTGTAGCTTTGACATTGAAGAGGAATTAAAAAACAAGAAGTACTCTGGAATAATCAACAAATATGATTCTATTGAAGAGTTCGTTTCCGTTCTTAAGACAACAGGAGAATTTGAAATTATTTTTAATAAAGATATGCATATTAGAATTAATTCTGCAAATAACAAATAACCAGTAATATATATTGAATTTTCAATAGGTGGATGAGAGTCTGCCAGGGAGGATATTGCCCAAACTGAAAAGAAAACTAAAACTATAAAATTTATGAAAAAACGGTTTTTACTTTGTTTCCTGCTTTTTGTCTCATTCAATGTATGGGGGCAGACGGTTTCTTCGCCTAAGATAAGTATTACCCTAAAAAATGCATCTTTTGATGAATTTGTTAGTGAAATATTTAAAAAAGGCGGCTTTAAGGTTTTTTACAATGCCGGGCTCAAAGAGAAGCTCCCGATAGTCAACATTGATATTAAGTCGGCCGGGATTGACCAGATTATGACCCAGGTTTTGTCCAAAACACAGTTAACTTACAAATTGAGCGATAAAACTGTGGTGATTCTTGAAAAGGAAAAGAAAAATATTCCAGACAGAGTCAAAGGTGTTGTCTATGATAGCAATAAACAACCACTTCCCAGTGCAATAGTAATGGTTAAGGGCAGTGGTAAAGGAGTTTACTCCGATATTAACGGGCAGTTCGAGATTTCGTTAATTGAAAGACCCTGTACCCTGACCTTTTCTTTTATTGGGATGAAGCGGGAAGAGGTTTTACTGACAGACCAAACTCAGTTGGAAGTAACTCTGAAAGACGACGAAAACATGTTGGGAGAGGCTGCTGTCATCAGCACCGGTTACCAAAATCTCAGCAAAAGAGATATGGTGGGAGCCCTGACAATTATAAATGCAGAGGATATTTATGTACCGGCTTACACTACAATTGATAAAATGCTCCAGGGACAAGTTCCCGGGATGATAGTTCAAAACACCAGTTCAAGGGCAGGAGCCTCGGCAAATATAAAGATAAGAGGAACAACCACCCTGCTGGGCAACCAGAACCCGCTATGGGTAGTTGACGGAATAATCCAGGAAGATCCCATTCCGTTAGGAGCGACATTTCCGGTAACTGCCGACTTCAAGGAATTCCTTGGAAATCAAATATCATGGTTGAACCCACAGGACATAGAGACAATTGTGGTTCTGAAGGATGCCTCTGCAACCGCAGTTTATGGATCAAGGGCATCCAATGGTGTAATTGTGGTGAACACTAAACAGGGTAAATCGAATGTCGACAGATACTCTGTGAATTTTTCCAGTAACCTCACTGTCAAGGCTAAACCAAATTACAGCCAGTTTAACCTGATGGACTCTTACGACAGGATGAAGTTTACTGATGAAGTTATAACAGACGGATCGGCATACCTTAAGCTTCCAATAAAACAACAGTATTCATATGAAGGACTTAAGAGACTCTATTATGAAGGGGATATCGATCAGGAAGCATATATGGAAGGAGTCGATTTTTTGGCAAATGCCAATACTGATTGGCTGGATATCCTAACCAGGACTGCAGTAAGTCAAAACCATAACTTGAGTATAACAGGTGGTTCCAAGATGATCAATTTCATGTCATCGCTTAGTTATTCCAATGACCAGGGGCAGGAAATAGGCAACAGTGCAGATCGGATCTCAGGAAGAATTTCCATAGGCGTCCAATTGAGAGATAACTTAAGACTCAATCTGTCCATGGTTGGAATACAGAATAATAAAAGTGCTTTTGGAAGAGGTGTCAATCCATTGAATTATGCCCTGAATACAAGCCGTTCAATACCTGCATACGACAGAAACGGCAACCTGGCATTTTACAGAAATGAGTCAACATATAGAAACAACAAGGGGATAACAGATTTAGGATACAATATAATCAATGAACGGGATCAATCAGGATCAAGCACCGGCAACTCAACAATGAATTTCAATGGCGACCTGTCCTGGGATATTAAACCATGGATGAAATATCAGTTCACTATAGGATACTCTGCAAACACTACTCATATGGAATCGTACGCGGGAGAGAGGACTTATTATATTGCGAACGCTTACAGAGGATATGATTTTGGATCGGTATTACCCACCAGTCCGGATTTTGCCGCGGCAGTCCTACCCTTTGGCGGGGAGCTTTATACAATTGACTCCAGACAAAAGTCATACAATATCCAGAATAAGATCAATATCAACAAGACCTTTAATAATAAGCACAGGTTCAACTTTTTGCTTGGGCAAGAGATTCGTTCGGTCAGGAATTCATCCATCTCCAGTACTACTTGGGGTTATGTACCCGAAAGGGGGGAGGTAATTATAAGTCCTAACCTGATCACCAATATTGTTCCTATCGGCAACTCTCCTTATGACTATTTGACCGGTTATGGTATTTTTGGTGCACTCTATAGTGGCAGATGGGGAAGGATTGAAACCCATGATAATTACATGTCACTTTTCTCAACATTGGCATATACATTCAACAACAGATATGTAGTTAATCTTAGTGTGAGGAACGATATGTCCAACAGGTTTGGTCAAAATGTAAACAAAAGGATAGATCCTACCTATTCATTTGGTGCGTCATGGAATGCTGCAAAGGAGGAATTTGTCATTAACAACCTTCCTTGGATAACCCAGTTCAATATGCGTGCAAGCTATGGTATACAGGGGAATGTACTTACAAACTTAAGCCCGGAACTGATTTTATCCCGTGGATCGGTACTACCTGTATTCAACCAATATTCCTCTATAATATCAAAGATTCCGAACCCCGACCTCTCATGGGAGAGAACTAAAACCTGGAATATTGGATTGGATGCACAGCTTTTTGAGATGATTAACCTTAATGTAGATTATTACGGAAGACGATCCAATGCAATCATCAGCCAGGAAATACCTTATGAATTCGGGATTGCTTCTACTTTGATGAATGGAGGAGTAATATTTAACAGAGGGGTAGAGGTGGCTGTAACATTTGTGCCGATACAGACAGATGATTATGGATTGTCAATTGGTATCAACTCATCCAAAAACTGGAATGAAGGGGGGAAACCTTCGATAACACCAAACCTGAATATGTATTTACTTGGCAGAGGAGATGCAATTCTTAGGGAGGGATACCCTATAGGAGGTTTCTGGTCGTACTCGTTCGCAGGCATTAATTCTGAGACAGGTGCTCCCATGTTTAATAAAATGGATGCCGACCCTGAACTCTCTAAAAAGGATCCGACAACTTATTTGGAATATTCTGGACAAAAGGATCCCTATTTTACAGGAGGGATAACCCTGAACCTTAGGGTTAAACAATTCACTCTCTCAACCGGGTTCAATGCACTTTTGGGGGGAGTTACAAGGTTGCCAAATCCATATTCCACTTTTAGTACCAGTGGAAACCGTATTCCATCACCCGAACTGAACCTAAACAGGGATCTTAACAATAGATGGAAAAAGCCAGGTGATGAGCTCTTTACAAATATTCCGGCATTGACAGTAGGAACTGTATACAATATAAAATTCCCGGACAATTCGAGCGTTACCCCGTTGAATGCATGGGCGCAATCTGATTACATGACAGTTGATGCTTCGTTTCTCAGATGTCGTTCCCTAGATTTATCATGGAGGGCAGGGAATAAAGTATTGTCTGCACTCAATTTCAAGAGTCTCAATGTAACTATGTCTGTGAATAATCTATTTGTGATAGCATCAAAAAGGTATAACGGATTTGACCCCGAACTTGGTACCAGTGTTATGCCAAAAACATTTACAATGGGGTTAAATATAGGATTTTAATATAGTCAAATAAAGATATGATAAAAATGAAAAACATAATATTGATTCTTGTAGGATTCGCTTTGGTGCTTATGTCGTGTGAAAAATTCCTCGAGCCAAAATCTCAGAGTGATTATGTCCCCAAAGATGTGGTTTCTTTGAGCGAAGCCCTGTTAAGGCAAGGTTACCCGTCACCTGGCGATCAGAGCCAGTTCCTTTTCTCCTTGAACAACCTTTTTGACGATGATATGGATTGTACACGGGAGAATGCAAGTCATGCAAACAACGCGGCGAGGACCGAAAAGTATAAAGCATACTATTCCTGGCACCCTCAAATGTTTCAAATTACATGGGACTTAGGAACATACATGACAACATGGAAGGCTACTTACGAAAGGATAATGGGTGCGAATGCAACCCTTGACTATGTAGGGAAAGTCGAAGGCTCCGAGGATGAAAAGAATTATCTCAAGGGACAGGCCTATGCATTGAGGGCGTTTTACTACTTCAACATTGTTAATCTTTGGGGAGAACCATACAATCACAATAAAAGTGCTTTAGGTGTTCCGCTGATGACCTCCAGCTCAATGACTTCAGATTACCCAAAAAGGAATACTGTAGATGAGGTGTATAGCCAAATAATGAATGACTTGTCGGAGGCCGAAAAGTGCTTTGAATCCCTGCCTGCAAATTTCAGATTTATAAAAGATGGAAGGATCAACATGCCTGTCGTTCAACTCATGATTGCCCGTGTAGCCCTTTTCCGGGAAGACTGGGAAACAGCAAAAGAATACTCCAAGAAGGTGATGGATGGCTGGGACCTGGAGCTATTGGACTTGAACAGCTTTACTCCTACTACTGCACAACCTTACTATAGCTTTACAAAATTCACGAATCCCGAAGCTGTATGGTTGTATGGCAGTGCAATTGATGTTACCAGGTATCTTACTGATTATGTATATCTCAATCCAAGCAGCACTGCAGTCATAAGGCGGATTTTCAATGCATCCGAAAGCTTGCTGAATAGTTTTGACCAAAATGACCTGCGCAAGGATTATTATATCGTTAAAGAAAGTAGCACGGTCACCAATTACATGGCATACGGGAAAGTGCCTGTGAACTCTTCATATGCTGTTGTTACTACTGACTTTGGGCGGGCAATCAGGGTTTCGGAGGCCTATCTGATGTACGCTGAGTCATGTTCCCGTCTAAATGACCCAGCTTCTGCTATTGAGACTTTAGAGCGGTTAAGGAGAAACAGGTATAAAACAGGAACAGGATATTCGGTGCCGGTAAACAGCCGAAACGGTACAGCCCTTTTGGAGTTTATAAAGGAAGAAAGAAGGAGGGAACTATGTTTTGAGGGAATGAGATGGTTTGATTTAAGGAGATACGGGATGCCAGCTTTTAGCAGGAACTGGAAAGAAAACGGTGTGATTACCGCAACATTTTCTCTAAAAGAGAAGGACCCCGCCTATACCCTTCCTATCCCGGACGATGTGATAAACAGAAATGTTAATTTAAAACAAAATAAATTGGGAGAAGCTCAATATTAAACACCGGAATCATGAAAAAAACAATATTATTATCAATCATATTTTTTGCAGGATTAATCTCTTGCAGCAAGGAGGATCTTAATACCGACAAGAAAATTGACTCCGCCGACAGGTACGATTTTCCACAGGGGTCCCAAAATTGGGACAATGAAATAGTGGAGATATATTCCCAACATAAGACTAAGCTCATTTACAAGGGATTTAAAAAAAGTGATTTCAACTTGTCTTGGACTACTATGGGCGGGAACGTTATGGGTGACGACATGAAGGAAAATGATATATCAAGGTCTGTCGATTTTATGAAAAACAATATTTTTAAATTCATTAACAGCACCTTTTCGGAAAAACTTTTGCCTCCATATATCTATTTGGCTCATGATATGAGAACTTATACTTTATCAACAACAACTGAGAGAGTTGCTCCTTTGGCATTGAAGATAAACGGGATGGATTTTTGGAGTATCTGTTTAACCGGTGAGACTCCCTGGCAGATATTGAACTCGGGTCCCATCCAATATTTAACAGGTAAAATTGAATTTCCGGAAACACCATATGATGTTTTTTACAAAAGAGGAATGATTCTTAAGGAGATTTTCAAGATTGCAGTTACCAAAGGGAAAATAAAAGTACCGGCTGACTTCAATAACGGCTTTGATTTTACAACAGCAACCGTAAGCACGGCAGGGTCGGAAGGAAATGTAAATAATTATAAAAGAAGAGGATTCCCTGGTCAGATACGGACAGTACCTACTTTTGATTTCTCCGCTCTTCCAAACATATACAGCACATCAGCCGAAAGGAATTTCATTGATTATATCCATCTCTGCATGAGGTACACCGTTGCTGAGTTGGAAACAATCTACCCAAAATCACAATTCCCCGTGATACATACAAAATACAAAGAGTGTGCAGATTATATCCTGAATGAGTATCAGGTCGATTTGTCGGAAATTTCAGATAAAAAATGATGAGAAGAATACTATACGCATTATTTGCTTTACTTTCGTTCACCAACTCTTTTGCCCAGGAGAAGTTTCTGGATTTACTGAGGGAGGAGATAGAACATCAGATGAACACACTCAGTGATGAAGAGTTACCTCCTTATCATATAAATTATAGGGTAGTAGATTATAGTTACAGAAGAATCTACTCATCCTTCGGTGCTTCCCGGATGGATAACGAAGATAGCAAATTGGTTTTTTTACCCCAGGTGAGGATCGGTTCTCCGGAGTTCGACAACTTCAATATTGAGCAAAACGGTAACTTCAAATCGCCATTACCCGGTTCCTTGATTGTACTGCTTGCAAACGACAGGGAGAACGACCAGGAAATAATAAGGAGACAGATCAGGGAGGAGGTAAACAAAAGATACATGGCTGCAGTAAATAATTACAGGACAGCACTAACAACAAGACAAGCAAAGACTCCATCAGACACATCACCTGATTTTACCCCGGTAAGCGTCCAAAAGCATTACGAAAAACCCCAAACCAATGTTCACACAAATAAGGAGATGGAGCTTTGGAAGGGAAAGCTGAACAGACTTACTGCTTTGTTTAACAACAACCGGGACATTGTCAATGGTGGGGCCTATTTGACCAGTAAGGTATTAAGACGTTATTTTGTTTCGAGCGAAGGGACAGAGGTTGTAGAAAACAATAATTACTTGAATCTGATCATTGAGGCAACCACTGTTGCCGATGATGGGATGGAATTACCTCTGCTTTTGACATACTTTGCCTTCACATTTGACGAACTACCTACCGAAGAGCAACTTGAGAAGGATATCATGGAAATGTCCCGTAAACTGTCACTCTTGCGAGTGGCTCCCATAGTTGAACCCTATTCCGGACCTGCGCTTTTGTCCGGATCGGCGAGCGGAGTTTTTTTCCATGAAATTTTCGGGCATCGTGTTGAGGCACAAAAAATGAAAAGTGACAGCGATGGCCAAACATTCAAAAGCATGGTCGGACAAAAAGTATTGCCCGATGAGTTTAGTGTTTCTTGCGATCCTACAATGAAATATTATCATGGTCATCCTCTTGACGGGCATTATATTTTCGATGATCAAGGAGTAAAAGGTGAGAGGGTAGGAATTGTCAAAGATGGTATACTTAAGAATTTCTTGATGACACGTACTGCAATTACCGGATTTGACAAATCAAACGGACATGCCAGGGCAGATCTTGTAAATGACCCGACTTCCAGACAGTCAAATCTTATCATAGAAACCAACAATTGGAAAAGCGAAGAAGAACTAAGAAAATTGTTGCTTGCAGAGGTGTTGAGTCAGGGAAAGGAGTTCGGGTTCTACTTCAAAACAGTAACAGGAGGGTTGACACAAACCGGACGTAATACGGCTAATTCATTTAATGTAAATCCTGTTGAGGTATACAAAGTCTATGCAGACGGAAGGGAAGACGAGATTGTCAGGGGGGCAAACCTGATCGGGACGCCTTTATCCATGTTCTCAAATATAATAAATGCGGGAGGTGACTTTGAAATATTTTCCGGTCAATGCGGTGCTTCGTCAGGTTATGTCCCGGTTACGGCAATATCTCCTGTTATTCTTGTGAGTAAAATTGAACTCCAGAGAAAACAAAGCCAGAGCACAACAGTTCCGATCCTGGATGTTCCTTTAATTACCGGGAGTAATGTTTCATCGACTGTAGTTGATAAAGCAATTGTGACCGATTCTGTTTTATTTGGAGCAATGAAAGACGAATTGAAACGTACTATGAGTGAGTTATCGTCTCGTCAGAGTCCGGGTATCTCTTTGTTGAGATACTATTTATTGGACAGGAAGAGTTACAAGACCAAGGCTTCGGGAGGCAAATTGTTTTTTTCTAACCAATCGCCGGGAAGAAACCTCGCACTCCATTTGTATGTAGGGGATACATTGTTTTCCAGTAATCATAATTTCGATTACTCGACACTTACATCAAGTACTCAAATTGCATTGGAAGATAATTATAATTCAATCAGGAGGGATTTGTGGCTGTCTACGATTTGGCTTATAAAATAGCATTGGATTTGTATCGTTCCAAAAAAGATGGTTTGACTACAGCAAACTTATCCATTGAAGAGAAAGAACTTAATGACATGATTCCTGTTAAACGACCTGTTTTTGCATCATTCGATAGTAAGGGCGGCTTTGCGACATTGGACGATATCTCTGCTTTTACGATTGAGTTGTCATCAATCCTTGCCCAAGGAAATATGATATTTGACTCTTCGATAGATTTGGACGCTATCGATCAGGTAACCTATATGGTTACGTCGGAGGGATCACAAGTTAAAGAACCATTGGGTTATATATCTGTCTTAGTTCAAGGGAAAGTCAGACTGGATGGGGATAAGGTTTTTCATAACTCGGAAACGATTGTGGTTCCCTTCAGGGATGATGCGACCGTCAAAGCTTATTTGACCAAGAGGGTAAAACAATTTACGGAATCTTTAGTTTCTGTTAAGAGATCGAGGCAAATGGACGAAGATTACATAGGCCCTGTACTCTTTGAAGAGTCTGCAGTATCGAATCTGTTCGCCGTATCGTTGGTTAACTATGGAGGTATATTATCATTCAGGAAGCCAGTACCAGCCAAAACATCCTTAATGCCGATCGGGATGGTCAGTTCGTCCAATGTTAAAACCTCTGCAGACAGGGTTGGAAAAAAGCTTATAGATAACAATCTGTCCGTTGTAAATTGGTCTTCATTGAAAATTTTCAAAGGAATTCCGCTGGTAGGTAGCTATAACATAGATGCAGAGGGAATATCTCCCGCAGACGGGATTGAGCTTGTCCGGGAGGGGATACTCAAAAGGCATTTATCGGGAACTGTCCCGACCTTGAAAAGCAGTGAAAGCACGGGAAGCGTTAGATTTGGGTTTCTTCCGACTGCTGCCAGTGTCGGGTTGTCGCCAGGTATTCTTGAATTCCGGGCTAAACACACTATTACTGATGCCAGGTTAAGGAAAGAGTTGCTTAAACTCGCAAAAAACGAGGGACTTGACTACGCATATGTGGTTAAAAGGATTTCCAAGGAGAGCCAAGTTCTCATCAGGCTCAATGTTGCTGATGGTTCGGAGGAGGTGATTTCCGGAGCAGAAATTCAAGATATTGGTCTTTCGAACCTTAGGAGGATTGCAGGGGTTTCAAAAGAGTCCGGCGCCAATAATTACATTTACCGGTTCTCTTTTCCAATCTCTGTTATCCACCCGAATGGAATCATCCTGGAGGACATTCAGATCAACAGGAAGCAATTGATTAACCTAAAAGAGACATCTTTGGTAAAAGATTAATATACAACAACTAATGAAGAAGATTATAATTTTAATTTCACTGATTCTAATTGGTGGAACAGCCGGAGCTCAATTTAAATTGTCGGGTAAAATCAGGAGTTTGAGACCTGTAGTGCTCAGTGTGACAGATTTGAACGGGACCAGAATCCTTGAAGAGTCAATATCAAGCGGTGTCGAGTTTTCCACAGGAGAGGTTACTTTGAACAGGGATCTTTACTTGTTGGAAATAGGAGAATTGAAAAGATATGTTATTCTTGAAAACCAACCGGTTCATGTCAGAGGTTTTCTTGACGACAGGAAGCCCGAAAATACTAACCTTGTTTATGACGGGCTAGACCTCAATAATCAATTTGAAACTGCATCCAATCAGTTTTTAAAAAGCAGCAAAGGGCCTTATAACTGGGATTCGGTGAATGACCTTTATGATCCGATAGTTTTATCATCAGTAATTTACATTTACAAAAACTTTTTCGAAACAAAGACAGAAATTGTGGGAGGGGTGTTTGAAAAACTTAATGATTACGATACTACGTCACTAGTGATAAAATATCTGATGACTATGAAGAGCAAAATGGATAATTATTCGGAGGGAGCTTCGTTAGTAGATTTCAATCTTCCTGACAGGAACGGGCATAATTATAGTACTGCCAGTTTTAAAGGTAAGTTCATATTGCTGGATTTTTGGGCTTCTTGGTGTGGTCCGTGCAGGGCCGAGATGAAGAGTCTGCATAAAATTTATGAGGAGTTAAAGGGGGACGACTTGGTTTTCATAAGTATTTCTTTGGATGATAATCGATCGGACTGGATTAAGGCCCTGGATGCCGATAATATTCCTTGGCTGGCTTTATGGGATGAGGATGGTTTTGATAACTCAAAACTCAGGGAGCAGTTTGGTTTCTCTCAGATCCCTTTTATTGTTCTTATTGGAAAGGATGGCAAACTAGCAGCAAGAAACCTGCGTGGCGAAGATGTGAAAAATAAAATAATAGAACTTAGAAATAATACAAAATGAAACGATTTATAGTTGTTGCCCTTTTAGTTCTTATAATCAATCCCTGCAGGGCACAAAATGCTGGTGAGTGGTATAAGAATAACCTGAAAAGTGGTTGGTTCGGGATAGAGTTACATAAAGCGAACGAGTTATTGCAATTCAAGCCTGTGAAGAAGTCGCCGGTTGTTGCTGTGATTGGGTTTGGCGCCGATGTTGAGCACGAATCGCTGGTTAATTCAGTTTGGAAAAATTCCAAGGAAATTTCGGACGGTATAGACAACGACAGGAATGGGTTAGTGGATGATATCCATGGGTGGAATTTCTTGGGCTCAGCTGATGGTTCGATGATTGATTTCATGACTCACGAAAGTGACAGGGAGTGGATTCGATTAAAAGAGAAGTATGCCGATTTGATATTTGATGGTAGGGAATTCTTCAAATACAGTAAAGGTGTAAGAGAATATTTGTCTACTAAAATTGATAAAGATGAATACCAATATTTCTCCAGTCTCAGCGTTCGTTGGGACAGCAATTTGGCGAAGAAATATAATACTTATGTAGCAGCTTTATTGACAAAAGAATATGTGGAAAAATGGGATGTCGAGCTTAGAAATTTATTTCCAGGCAAAACCAGAAGCGAGATCTTCATAAAAGACCTGAATAATACTATTTTTAGCAAGAAATCCGGCGATGATGATACTCTAAGGAAATCTGCTGTTTTCGTTGCTTCTATGTATGCTAATTTTGTGTCTGGAGCGATGAAGGCTACTTCTGAGACGTTGACATGGGATCATGTATTCGACAATTTTGCAAATAAATATTCAGATTATACATACAATAATTACAAAAAGGAGCTGGATGGACTTAGGATTGATACTCGTAAGCAGATAGTCGGTGATAATTACTTAGATATTACTGACAGGAAGTATGGGAACAATACTCTGTTAACCTCTAATTCTCTGCATGGTACTATGATATGCGGCATCATTAATTCGGTAGCTCCTGATGCAAAGCTGATGACTTTGGTTGTAGGTATTAATTCGGGCGATCCGTATTTAAAGGATATTGCGCTTTCAATCAGATATGCAGTCGACAATAGTGCCGATATAATTGTGCTGCCGCAACAGCAACTCCTTTACCCGGACGAACAAAAAGAGTGGGTTTCGGATGCATTGAAATATGCTCATAAAAAGGGTGTTCTGGTTATTGTTCCTGCCCAGGTTGTTTCGAAGAGATATATAGGCAATGAGCTGTTTCCCAATCGATTCATGGCAGGTAATTACATGCTTGACAACCTGATTGTGGTTGCCAATTCCAATGAAAATGGGATTCCTGCAAATTTACAATACAATTGGGATAAAGTAGACATCCTTGCTCCCGGAGAGAACATTTTTTCGACATCTCCAGGTGATCTCTGTTCGACTGCTTCCAACCCCTCTTATGGAGCTGCCGTTACAGCAGGAGTGGCCGCCTTGTTAAAAAGTTACTATCCCAAGCTGGATGGTGTGAAACTAAGGAAATTGCTGCTCGAAAACTCAACACCTTCCAAGGCTAAAGAGCTTAGTATCGGGATCCTTAACGCATCCAAATGCATCCCCCGCTAACCACTCCATCCCTCGGATAAATTAACAACTGTTTGATATTTAAATGTTTTATTAGTAATGCAAAAATTCAAGTACTGTTTTACACTGGCTATTACTGTTTGCCTTCTTATTTGTTCGCAATATGTTGCAAATGCCCAAAGGGTAGAACAGCCGGTTAGTTGGAGCTATAATGTGATTGCAGAGGGAAGTGCTGTTTTTAGGGTTGAGGTTATTGGACGTTTTGACCCGGAAAGGCCCGAATGGCACATTTACGGTCTCGGCCCATATGACAATGGACCTACACCTACCAGCTTGGTAGTAGAGG
>SABC01000130.1 GCA_009929175.1 Bacteroidia bacterium
AACAGGTCTTTTGTAACATATGACGAGCTTGCTCCTTCCTTGGTGGATGCACTTGTCGCCACAGAGGATGTCCGTTTTTACGGCCACAGCGGGATAGACTTCCGCAGCCTTGGAAGGGTGGTGGTCAAATCCATAATCCTGGGGCAAACCCGTTCGGGAGGTGGCGGCAGCACCATCAGCCAGCAACTTGCAAAAACCCTCTTCCCCAGGGATACCGTGCAGAGCAATATTCCCGGTGCTAAACTCTACCGCCTGGGGGTTTCCAAGTTCAAGGAGTGGATAACAGCAGTAAAACTGGAGCGCAACTACACCAAGGAGGAGATAATAGGCATGTACATGAATGCAGTTTTTTACGGCAGCAATGCATACGGGATACGCGCCGCCTCAAACACCTTTTTTGCCAAACACCCTTCGCAGCTTACAGTAGAGGAGGGGGCGCTGTTGGTGGGCATGGTAAACAAACCTACCCGGTTCAACCCCGTGATCAACCCCGAACAGTCCCTTGCCCGTCGCAACCATGTGTTGAGCCAAATGCGCAAATATGGCTTCCTCGAAAGGGCCGAGTACGACTCCATAGTGCAAATTCCCATAACCCTTAATTACAACCAGCAGGACCACAACTCGGGGCTTGGCCCTTACTTCCGGGACATGCTCCGCAGGACCATGAACGCATCGGAGCCAAAGCGCTCCTCTTACCGCCAGTATGAGGACTACAGGGCGGATTCACTGGCCTGGAAAGATGATCCCTTTTATGGATGGCTCAACAAGAACCTCAAACCCGACGGGACCAAATACAACCTGGACAAAGAGGGGCTCAAGATTTACACCACTGTGAACGCAAGGATGCAACGTTATGCCGAGGAGGCTGTTGCAGAACACCTTGGTGGAGAATTGCAGCGGGTGTTCTTTAACGAACTTCGCTGGAAGAACAACCGGCCATTCTCCAACGATGTGCCAAAAGAAGTTATAAACAATATCATGCGACAGGCAAGGCGGTGGAGTGACCGCTACCGCAACATGAAGGCAGGGGGTGCAACTGACAAAGAGATAGATGAGAGTTTTGACAAACCCGTTAAGATGAGGGTTTTTGCCTGGAACGGAAAGGGCAGCACCGACACCGTTATGACCCCCAACGACTCCATAAAATACTACAAATCATTTCTGAGGGCCTCGATCATGGCAGTGGAGCCCCAGACCGGTTTTGTGAGGGCCTACGTGGGTGGTCCTGACTACCGCTACTTCAAATATGACAACGCACGCCAGGCCAAAAGGCAGGTTGGCTCTACAATGAAGCCATTCCTCTACACCCTGGCCATGCAGGAGGGGATGACCCCTTGCGACAAGGTTGTGAATGTACCTCAGACCTTTATTGTGAATGACACCACATGGACACCCGAAAGTACCGACAAACCCGAATGGATAGGGCAGAGGGTTACCCTCAAATGGGGGCTTACCCGCAGCAGCAACAACATATCGGCATACCTGATGAAGCAGTTTGGCCCTGTTGCTTTGGTGGAGATGTGCCGCCGGCTTGGGATCAAAAGTTTCCTCGATCCTGTGGTTTCGTTGTGTCTGGGTCCTGCAGACCTTACCCTTTACGAAATGGTGGCTGCCTACAATACTTACCCCAGCAGGGGTGTCTATGTGGATCCCGTTTTTGTAACCCGCATAGAGGACAAATCGGGTAATGTGCTCAGCAATTTTACCGCCCGCAAACGGGAGGCAATCAGTGAGCAAACCGCCTACCTCATGGTTAACCTGATGCAAGGAGTTGTTAACGAGGGAACTGCCGGCAGGCTTCGCTACCGCTACATCAGGGAGGGGGCACTGGCAGGAAAGACCGGGACCACCAATGACCAGTCCGACGGATGGTTCATCGGCTTTATGCCGAGGCTGACGGCCGGGGTATGGGTTGGTGCAGAGGACCGCCAGGTGCACTTCGAAAGCCTGGCACTTGGAGGAGGCTCCAACATGGCTCTCCCAATCTGGGGATTGTTCATGCAAAAGGTTCTCGGCGACCCTCAGCTGGAGATCTCCCCTTTTGACGCTTTTGCAGCTCCGGCCGGGTTTAATGTCGATTTGAGATGTACCGGTGCCGAGGAGGAGGTAGAGAGCGCGACGGGCCGTAACCCGAGGGATCCTTTCTTTTAATATTTAAAATCGGAAAGTTACATGAAAAAAAACATAGCCCTGGTATATGGAGGGGACTCTTCGGAGTATGAGGTTTCGCTCAAGAGTGGTGCTCATGTGGCACAACATATAGACAGCGAAAGGTACAATGTGTGGGAGGTTATGATGCGTGGTGCAGAGTGGTGGGTGGTTGCGGGGCCTGACGGGGATTCGAAGCGTTACCCTGTTGACAAGGCGGATTTTTCCTTTGTGATTCCT
This sequence comes from Bacteroidia bacterium, assembly GCA_009929175.1. GTDB lineage: Bacteria > Bacteroidota > Bacteroidia > Bacteroidales > UBA932 > Bact-08. The sequence continues at coordinate 2,389 of SABC01000130.1, forward strand.
GCCGAGTCGGGGATAGGAGGCACACGTGTCAGGTTTTGGAAGGCATTTGTGATGATACACGGGACTCCCGGCGAAGATGGTCTTTTGCAAGCCTATTTCGAGATGGTGGGGATGCCCTTTACAACCTCTCCTGCCTCTGTTTCGCTGCTCACGTTCAATAAATATGCATGCAAGTGTTTCCTTAGGGATGCCGGTGTGCAGATGGCGCGTGAGATATTCCTGCGCAACACCGATGTTTACAATACATTTGATATAATAGCCAAACTGGGGTTGCCCCTGTTTGTAAAGCCCAACAGTGGCGGGAGCAGCTTTGGGGTTACCAAGGTTAAACGCCCCGAGGAGCTCGCTCCTGCAATTGCCAAGGCTTTTGAGGAGGACGATGCTATTTTGATTGAGGAGTTCATAGATGGCCGTGAGATGACCAACGGGGTTTTTGAAAACGGGGTCAAGGACCATGGTGACGATTCCCCGGGCGGGTTATTCCGGTTGCCGGTTACCGAAATTGTGTCGGACAATGAATTTTTTGATTACGAAGCAAAATATATGGGGGCTTCGCAGGAGATTTGTCCCGCACCCATTCCCGTGGAGCTAAGCAACAGGATTATAGATTTGTCCCACAGGATATACCGCCATCTCGGATGCCGGGGGATTGTGCGTGTAGACTACATTGTGCGGGGCGGGGAGATCTTTTTCCTGGAGATAAATACCGTGCCCGGCATGACGGAGATGAGCCTGGTGCCTCAGCAGGTGCGTGCTGCAGGGTTGACTATCAGGGAGTTTATTAATCATTTGCTTGGGTAGATGCTGCCCGGGTTTTAATCATTTTTATCATGAAAACTATCAAGGTTTTACTGGCGACCCTTTTGATTTTAGTTGCCGGGGCAGGAGCGTATGCCCAAAATGTTGTTGTAAAAGGAAGGGTTTTGGATGGCAAAGGGCAGGGAGTTGCCGGAGTTGTGGTGTCGGATGGCTTTGAAGTTTACAAAAGCAAGCCGGACGGAACGTTCAAATTTGAGGCAAGTGAGAGAGCCCGATTTGTTTTCATGACTACTCCCGACGGCTATGAGCAGGTTGGTGAATTTTGGGTGCCGATAGCCGG
>SABC01000131.1 GCA_009929175.1 Bacteroidia bacterium
TAGGTGGCTTCCTCTGCCTGGGGGCCATGCCGCCTTGTGCAACGCAGTTTTCGTTTAACGCTCTTTTCCTCGTTTTTTGCGGGCCTGCGGAACTCCTCCTTTCGGTCGTCAAACAGTCCTCGGCTGTTAACCGCAAACTCTTCGTCAAAACCGCTACAAAAACAGATGTTGCACTTCTCGCGGCATTTGCCCCCGACTTGGGGCGGGATGCGTCATTTTGCTGCAAGCCTCTGTAAGGCAAGTAGTTGTTAATTTATCCGAGGGATGAAACAGTCAGCGTGCTGCCTCAAAGAGCCGGGCAGCTATTGGCTGGAGATAACCTCGATGCGCCGGCAAATAACCTGCATACCCAGTAAAGACCTGGAAATCACCTGAAAGCTACAAGCCTTTTCAAAACAAGCAGTTGTTAATTTATCCGAGGGATGCGTGTTTTGCTGCAAGCCTCTGCAAGGCAGCAATATGTTAATTTATCCGAGGGATGGACCCAAAAAAAGAGCCGATATACGGCTCTTTTTTTGTGAGTTGTTAATTTATCCGAGGGATGGGTGCGTGTGTGTGCGGTTAGAGGTTGCCGGTTTCGGCTTTTTTGATCATTTGTTCGTTTGCTGAGATGTATACTTCTACTCGGCGGTTTTGGGCGCGGCCGGCTGCTGTTGAGTTGTCGGCTACCGGTTGGTCAAATGCCATGCCGTGTGTGGTGAGCCTGTTGAGCTCGATGCCTTTGGTTATGAGGTAGTTTTTTACACTCATCGCCCTTTGGTCGGAGAGTCTCTGGTTTAATTCCCTGGAACCGGTGTTGTCGGTGTGGCCGTAAACCACAACATCGGTGTCGGGGTTGTCGAAAAGGGATTGTGCAAATTTATCGAGGGCAACCTTGGAATTGTTATTCAGTTCACTTTTGCTGGTTTCGAAAAGGATCCCCTCTGCAAATGTTACCTTCAAGGCTTTGAGGCCATTGATGTCGGTGAGGGTGTCCACAGATGCACCTTCGATTTTTTCGAGTTCGGCTCTCTGTTTGTCCATCCTGTTGCCGATGATTGCACCTGTCCCGGCACCCACAGCTGCTCCTACTGCTGCCCCTATGGCTGCCCCTTTGCCTTTACCGGCAATGGCTCCTACTGCTGCTCCCAGGGCCGCTCCGCTTCCTGCTCCGATAATTGTTCCCTTTCCAGTGTTGCTCATGGTACCGCAGCCACTGATAATCAATGATGCTGATAGTACAATAACTATAATTCTCTTCATTTTCTTTTTTTTAAAAATTTATTACTGTCTAGATAACAAACGTCATGGCCAAAGGTTTATTTGCGAGTTTTTAATACCTTTGAGACTAAAATATTAAAGTAAAATGATTATTGGTATAGATATCGGGAGTACCACAACCAAAGCAGTTGCTGTAGAGAGTGGTAAGGTGGTTAAAACAATCAAGACCAAAGCGTTTGATGCAATTACATCGGCTACCGGAGCACTAGGTAAAATGGTCTCGGAGAGCAATATGGATATAAAATCGGTAGAAAAGATAATAATCACGGGGGCCGGGTCGGTGAATATAAAAAAGGAGATTTTTGGTATCCCCACCACAAAAATTGACGAGATTACAGCAATAGGCCTTGGCGGGATGTATTTGTCGGGGAGGGATTGCGTAGTGATTTCAAATATCGGGACAGGTACCTCCATAATTGAGGCAAAGCGCGATAAAATCACCCACCTTGGCGGTACCGGGATTGGCGGAGGGACCATTGTAGGGTTGTCCAAAGAGCTGGTGAACTCAACAACTTTCGAACATATCCTGGACCTTGCAGAGCAGGGGGACCTTACAAAAGTTGACCTTTTGATCGAAGATATCTCGGATTCCGAAATCAGTTTCCTGGACAAGAAATCGACTGCTGCCAATTTTGGCAAGATGCTTGACAGTGCCAAAAGGGAGGATTTTGCCCTCGGGATAATCAATATGGTATTCCAGGTTATCGGTATGATCTCGGTCTTTGCAGCCAAAAGCAGGAAGACAGATACCGTGCTGATCACCGGGAACGGCAGCAAGAACATGATAGGGCGCAAGGTGCTCTCAGGAATTTCGGGACTTTACAACATCCAATTCGAGTACCCTGCCGATGCGGAGTTCGCAACTGCTATAGGGGCAGCCATATCGGGCCGTTAGAAGTGGCTATAGTCCGCAACATTTGCTGTCAAGGGTACAGCGGCGAGATGTTCCAGCCCTTTGGCCCTTTTTTGTATAGATAGCGGTCATGGGCGCGTCCTATTCCCCCCTGCCAAAATTCAAAACTCACCGGAACCACAACATATCCACCCCAATGGGTAGGCCTCAGGATTTCCTGGTCACTCTCGATAAGATTTTTGACATTGTCGTTGAACTGCTCTTTTTCGAAAAGCGGCTCGCTTTGCCTGGAGAGTGCAGAGGAGGCTTTGCTCTCCCTGGGACGACCAGAGAAATACTCTTCGGAGATAGCCTCTTCGGCCTTGTGCGCCCTTCCCTCAATCCGTACCTGCCTCATTGTAGCAGGCCAAAAAAACAAAAGTGAGATGTTGGGGTTTGCTGTGAGGTCCCTTCCTTTTTTGCTGTGGTAGTTGGTGAAAAAAACAAACCCTTCCCTGGAATAGCTTTTTAGCAGTACTACCCTGGAAGAGGGTCGTAATGAGAGGTCGCAGGTAGAGACAATCATCGCGTTTGCTTCCATTTGTTCAAACTCCAGGGCCTGGTCAAACCATTTTGCAAATTGCAAAAAGGGATCTTGCTCCAGATGTGCCGGATCCAGCGGCACCGGAGAGTAATCCTTTCTCATGTGGTACAAACTTTTTTCTTCCATGATATTTTTCTTTATACTCTGCCCCCAAACCTGTGACGGTGGGCTGCAATAAAACCATAAACAAAATTCCTTATAAACGGAGGGACTATAATAAATAAATACAGCAAGTTCCAGGGGAATCCGAGGTCCCGCATGATCTCGAGCACAGCCCTGGAGCGGGTGTAGAACTTTCCTTTGCTTACATAAACAATGTATTTGCCCGCCTCGGATTCCAGCCCTGCCTCACTGAGAAGCCGTGAAGCCTCGGGGGTTTGGTAACCGGTATAGCTAAGGATGCCGGCTGAATCTGCTTTTTGAAGCAGCAGAATGGTGCGGCTGCACATTACGCAAACCTGGTCGTATATGACTATTTTTTGAGAGGAGCTCATTATTTGCCTTTTTTTGGTATATTGCAAAGGGTAAAATTATAAACAAGTTTACCCTGTAATTGTTAAAGAATTAATAAAAACTAAATAACCGGCTTATGCATGATATTTTGGGGGAAGTGTCTTTAGCAGCAAAGCCCAGGGAACACAGACTTCTGTTGGCCGAAGATGATTATGCCAATGCAGAATTTGTAAAAATCGTGTTCCG
>SABC01000132.1 GCA_009929175.1 Bacteroidia bacterium
CTGGATTTGAAAGATGGCTCCCTTACCACCCCTTTTGCATCGGAGTCTTTGGAGGGAATTACAGCCTCCCTGCGTCTCTCAAGTGAAAAGGGGACACTGGAAGACCTTGCAGTGGAGTTGAATCCGCTTGGATTCACCTTTGGGGGATCCCCGTTTTATGCCGAGTGCACTCTTGATAACTTCAAGGATTTGAACTACAGGGTTCTCGCCAAAGGAACTGCAAACCTTGATTCCCTGGCAATGATGTTTGGGATAGACAATGCATCGGTTAAAGGTGTGTTGGAGGCAGATTTTTTCTTAGAGGGGAAAAATGGTGCTGCCGTGCCACAGAGCATTACTACGGCAGAGGGAAGAGGCAAACTTGTGTTAAACGGATTCGAATATAAAAGCAAGGATTATGCATACCCTTTCCGGATTCCCGGTTCAACTTTTGAATTTGAGCAAGACAGGGCTTTACTGCGTTCCACGGTACTTGAGTACGGACCCAATAAGATCTCGCTAAACGGGTTCACCTCCAACTTTATCAACTATTTTTTTGCCGGAGGAGTGCTCTCCGGGGCCCTTGAAGTCAAGTCCGACGCACTCAACCTTAAGGATTTTACAGCACTGATCCCGGAAAGCAACGACACCTCCGATTCAGTTGAAGGATCCCAAAAGGGGGGACTCAACGAGCAAGGCTTTTCGGGGGTTATTCAGATTCCCGGAAGGATGAACCTATCGCTCAGGAGTCAGGTTTCTAAGATTGAGTACGAATCTGTCAAAGCGTCTAATTTCCGTGGAGAGGTGGCAATTTCGGGCAAGACCTTCCATATAAACGGAACAGGCATCAACATCGCAGGTGCACGGTTTTTACTGGATGCTGTTTACAAGCCTTACGGATTGGATTCGGCAAGGCTGGAGTTGTGGGCGAGGGCAGATTCTTTTGATATCGGAAGGGCATACAGGGAGATCCCAATGGTCAGGGAGCTCTTTTCTACAGCGGCCAACATGGATGGCTTGATTTCCATGGACTACAGGCTGGAAACCAAACTTGATACCCTGATGAACCCTGTCTTGCCAACTGTAAAGGGCAAAGGCTACATCAGGCTGGAAGATGTTAACGTAAAAGGGTTGAAGGTGTTGGGAGCCGTAAGCCGGGTAACTGGCAGGGATTCTCTGGATAATCCCAATCTCAAGGCAGTAGTTGTAAACACTTCAATTGCCAAAAATATTGTTACAATTGAAAGGACCCGTATGAGAATATTCGGGTTCCGGCCCAGGTTCGAGGGGCAGACTTCCCTTGACGGGAGGCTTAACATAAACTTTAGGCTGGGGTTGCCTCCTTTTGGAATAATCGGCATTCCCCTCACTATAACCGGCACCTTGGACAATCCCGTCGTTGAGGTCAGAAGGGGAAAGGATGGGGATATCCTTTATGAAAATGATCCCGAACCATAATAATATTTTTTGTAACAATCATATTAGTTGTTCGTCTACTCTCTGTAATGACCACCGAGGAGTTCAACCACATAGTAGTAAAATTAAGGCCGAGGCTTGTAAACTTTGCAAAAGGATTTGTAAGGGACGGAGCTTCCACACCGGAGGATATGGTCCAAGAGGCCATTATAAAGCTTTGGAAATCAAATAGCATGCAGGATATCAGGAACCCTGAGGCTATGTCGGTGCATATACTCAGGAATGTTTGCCTGGATTATCTCAAGCTAAAAAAGAACAACATGGACGGGCTTAATCCAAAAATGAGCATTTTAGGTGGAGAGGACCCTTCCAGGTCATTGGAAAGTAAGGACGAAATGTGCAATATCCTGAAACATCTGGATTCTTTGCCAAAAGAGCAGATGCTTGCCGTGAGGCTAAGGGATGTGATGGGTTACGAGATGGAGGAGATAGCCAGGATACTGGATACATCGGAAGGCAATGTCAGAACTTTGCTTACAAGGGCAAGGCAAAAATTAAGGGAAAAACTTTTATCGAAATGGAAACAATAGGAAAAGAAAGGGTAATGGAGGTGCTCGAAAAATATTTCGAAGCAACGGCCTCTTTGGAAGAGGAGAAACTTTTGAGGGATTATTTCAAAAAGGGTGCAGATCCGGGCTTGGAGATGTACGCGCCTCTTTTCAATTGCTTTTCGGAGGAAATTGAAGCATTGGAACTACCTTCGACTCCGGTAATTTCGAGACCCGGGAAATATGTTTTCCGTTGGGTTTCGCTTGGTGCAGCCGCTGCCTTGTTGATATTCACATTTGTTTTACAATTGAACAGGGGTGATTCCCTAAGACTTTTTATTGATGGTAATAATGTGAACAACAAAGAGTTGGCGCTCTCATTGGCCAGCGATCAGCTGCAGCAGGTAAATGCTTTGCTCGGCAAATACAAAGGAGGAAGTAAAAAACTTGAAAACCTTAACAAGGCCGGGAGTGCAATCTCTCCGTTGGGTAACATTGAAAAGTTTTTGAAACAATATCATGGAGAGGGTCGTCTGAATGATTAGAGGCAAGTAACAATTGCCCGTAATTTAAAAATCAGAAAAATGAAAAGAATACTATTCGTAATCGTACTGTCGCTTGCTCCTTTTGTTTTGCAGGGACAGGTAAAGTCAATCAACGACATCCTGGATAAGTACGAGAAGAAGAAAAACGTAGAATCCATAATGGTATCTCCCGAATTGTTACAATTGGCAGGGAGTTCCGAAACCAACGAGTCTACAAAACAACTGTTGTCCAAACTCTCCGAGCTGAGGATACTGTCGGTAAAAGCATCAGCTGTAGAAAATGGCACCAAACTGTCACAACTTTTAAGGGAGGACCTGGATAAAATGATAGTTGCCGAAAAGATGAGCCGTATTCTCAGGGTCCAAGATGGGAATGAGCTGATGGAGATGTATAAAACCAAGGCAACCAAGGGGGCACTGCTCTTTCTGACAACATCGGCAAATGAGTTTACGGTAATCTCTATTTTTGGGGAAATAGACCCATCCGTAGTGAATGCAGCCATATCCGGCGAAATTGGAATCAAATAGTTTAACTTTAAGAAATCGAAAGAATATGAAATCCATAAATTTTAAAATCTGTCTGTTTTATGTTGCATTCTTGGTATTTATGCTTGTCAGGCCTGCTGTAGCCCAATCACAAAGAGTAGTGAAAATAGGAGAGGCCGAGATCTCAATCCAGTCTCCGATCAGTGTGAAGAAGGCAGATCAGTCCGATAACAATGAAATTAAAAGCAAATACCCCAGAAGGTATTCCGAAACCTATTTTGGAATGGGATCTGTTATCCCGGTTGAAAGGGATTCACGTATAGATATGCATTATGGCAGGATCAACTC
>SABC01000133.1 GCA_009929175.1 Bacteroidia bacterium
ACTCCAATTTCTAAAACGGTTACATACTGTATCTACCTAAAGGAGATTACAGTATGGAACAGTTGTCAGCAGTTTTGAAAGTTTTGCAGGACTATGACCAAAGTCGTTATCTTAGCAAAGCCACCTTACGATTATATGAACTTTGCTACCAAAGGGTAGAGAAGGAGTTGCAACAACCGCTTGAAACAGGGGTGGAGTTGCTCGAAGCTGTCAGATATCAAGCAAATGAACTCATCAGACAGGGAAAAACGAGTATTATTGCATACCCTACCTATTCCCGCATGCTGTGTTATCTGGAGACCGGGACAATTCACGATAAGTATCTCTTCCAGGACACTACTAAGACTGTCCTAAATCAGGATACTTACAAACCAGTGCTCAACCAGTACCTTGCAAACCTGGAATCTGAAGGGAAGTCAGTCTATACCATTGATAGCTACAGGAATGTGACAACCCAGTTCCTCAATCATCTGGATGCCAATGGCATTCATGACATCGTAGAAAATAATGGGTCTTTGGTGGTGTCATTCTTTGAGGTATTGAGAGGCACATGGATATCGACCAATATTCGTGTTGCAGCATCTGTCATGCGAAATTTCCTTATGTATCTGGGCTATGAGGGAGCAGCATTCCAGGCAATACCGACCAATTGCCCCAGACATACTCCCATCATCCCCATGCTTGAGGCTGAGGAGGATGCCGCCATTGCAAACTTTATTGGTAATGGGGATGGTTCTTGGAGGGACAAGACAGTCCTAGCCTTAGCCTACTATTTGGGAGTCAGGGCCATTGATATCATAAACTTGAGACTGGAAAATATAGACTGGGTCAAGGGGACCTTGTCATTGGTTCAGTCAAAGACCCGGAACCTGTTGGTTCTCCCTCTCTTGCCTGTCATAGGCAACTGTATGCAGAAATACTTGCTGGAGGAACGACCTGAAAGCAATCTCCGGTATGTATTCCTATCACTTCGTACACCCCACCACCAACTGGAGGGGCATACTGCAATCTATAAAATCATAGAAAAGGTGTTTGCTCAACTTGGGATTCGGGATTCCAAACGAAAAGGATCACATCTCCTCAGGCATCATGCAGCATCGAAACAGTTGCAGAATTGGGTAGCTTTGGGAACTATCAGCAACATGCTCGGGCATAAAAACATGGATTCAACCACAATATATGCTACTGTCGACTACGAGAAGCTCAAGCCTTGTTGCCTCGAACCTTACTACAAGGGGGCAGTATTATGAGCTATACCAGCAGTTTTTCCTCAAGAATTGAAAAATTTGATCAACATTATAAGGTTACCCACAAGTCCTACTCCTTGCTGTTTTATACTAGAATGTTCGACGCATATTGGGATTCGCACCAGTATCCACCATTGCTTACCAAGGAGAGTCTCTCCGGGTGGATATGCAGGTTGGATGAGGAATCCGTCCAGCGCCAGATAAGCAGGATACTGCTGGTGCGCTATCTGGGAAAATACCTCCAATCAATCGGGGAAAGCGACCAATACGTCCTTCCCTACGGGATTTGCCCAAAAGCTCCTAAGTATGTTCCCTATTTCTTTTCTGAGAACGAGCTAAAAAAACTCTTCTCTGACGAGGTCATGGGGTCCCTCCTTCCGGTTTCCGGTGCAATGAGCAGACAGTATGTCCTTCCACAACTGTTCTCAACCATCCATTGCTGCGGGCTCAGGCCGGGAGAAGCGAGGAAGCTTCTGGTCGAGGATGTAGATCTGGAACATGGATGGCTAGATATCAAGGGAACAAAGACATCAAGGGATAGGAGGTTGCCAATTGGAGAGCTGTTGCTACTGGAATTGAAGCAATATGACCTCATCATGCAGAAGCGCTTACCAGAAAGGAAATATTTCTTTCCTACAAAGGTCAATGATTGTTACAAATGTAGCTCCGCATCAAAAGTATTCAGTGGCATCCTCAGGGATGCAGGCATAGGGCAATCATCCAATGGGAACAATGCCCGGCTGTATGATCTCAGGCATCATTTTGTGTTCAGGAACATCAACACATGGATTGAGGATGGAAAGGATGTGTATGCCCTGCTGCCTTACCTCAGGCTGTATCTTGGGCATTCTTGCATGGAAGACACCGAATATTATCTACATTGGGTGCCTGAATTTTTTCCTGTCTTTGAGCGTCTGTATGGGAAGCTTGGGGACAACCTGCCGGAGGTGAGCCATGGCTAAGACCAAAAAGGCTGACCTGTGGCGTCTTGTTACGGATTACTTTGATGTCTACATGAAGGATGTCAGGAGAATGAGCAAAGGGACGATTGAGACCTACCGGTATGGGCTGTACTCGTTTGTATCCTATATGTCCAACCAACGGAAAGTTGAGGTCTCACTTCTTTGTTTGGATCATTTCTCCAGAGATAATGTCAAGGAGTTCATGGCACACCTACATCTGGTAGAAGAGCTTGCGGACTCCACGTGCAACCTCAGGCTCTCAATCCTGAAAAGTTTTCTCCGCTATTGTGCTGATGAGTATATACCCCTGTATGCCACCTACCAATCCATCAGGAACATACCCAAAGTCAGGGAAGAGCAAAAGCCTGTGGAATATCTGTCAGAGAAGGCTCTCAAGGTTCTGCTCTTGGCTCCGGACCCCAACACACGGCTGGGCAGAAGGGACTGTATGGTCATGATCTTCATGTATGATACGGCATGCCGTGTACAGGAATTGGTTGATGTGCAGCTTGGAGACCTCCATTTCGAAGTCTCTCCTTGTTATGTGGTGCTTACGGGCAAGGGGAACAAGACCAGGCTGATGCCGTTGATGGAGAAGACTGTAGCCCATCTCAATGCCTACATCCACATGTTTCATGCTTCGAAAGATCCCAAGAGGCCGTTGTTTTATGCCATGAAGCGAAATGGCCCCTCGAAGTTGTCCACAGATGCAATTGCCGTATTGTTGAAGAAACATGGGGAAGAGGTAAAAAAGACATGCATCGAGGTTCTTCCTGGCATACACCCACATCTGATGAGGACGACCCGTGCCATGCACCTGTACCTGAACGGGATGCCGTTGGAGAGTGTGGCCAAATTTCTCGGTCATGCTGACTCTTCAACCATATCACACTATGCCACTGCCAATCTTGCTATGATTACCGCGGCGGTGGAAAAGGCGAATCCCAACGTAGTTGGAGCAAGCAAAGATTGGGAGGATCCTGAAATTCTCAAGCGTCTTATGGGACTATAGGTAAAAAGATTTTGCCGATTACTGATTGGTAACTCTAGGCAACGGAAAGGTTACTGAAAAGTATCGGCAATACTAATTTCTCGTTGAAATC
>SABC01000134.1 GCA_009929175.1 Bacteroidia bacterium
TGTCATTCAGTTCAAGCTTGAAGGTCAGCTTATAGAAAGGAATCCCGAGATGGGTATGAGCGAAAGGAGGCTGCTCCACCTGATTGATTATGAAAAAGGGGCAATAACCCTCAATGGAAAAGTTTACCAACTAAGAGACAAGTCATTCCCGACAATAGACCCTAAAAATCCATACGAACTTACAGAAGATGAGAGGGAGCTGGTTGACAAACTTATACACTCATTCACTCACAGCGAGAAACTGAGGAAACATATGAGGTGTATCTACGCTAACGGATCTCTATATCTTGTAAGAAACTCAAATCTTCTGTACCATGGTTCCGTTCCTCTCAATGAAGACGGTTCATTCAGGAGTGTCAGAATTCAAGGCGAAGAATACAGCGGCAAGAAGCTTTTCGACAAAATTGACCAAATAGTACGTCAGGCATATTTTGAAGAAAAAAAGACCAAAGAGAAACGATACGGACTGGATTTCATATGGTATCTATGGTGTGGGCCTTCATCCCCTCCTTTTGACAAGGACCGGATGGCCACATTTGAGAGATATTTTATCTCTGACAAGGAGACACACAAAGAGAACAAAGGGCACTATTACCACCTTAAGGACAACCGGGAGATATGTGAGAAAATTCTTGAAGAGTTCGGCATCAGAGACGAGCATTCTCACATTATTAACGGCCATATACCGGTTAAAACGACCAAAGGGGAGTCCCCAATAAAGGCTGACGGGAAACTGCTGGTCATAGATGGTGGTTACTCAAAGGCATACCAGCCGGAAACAGGTATAGCCGGTTTTACACTCATATATAACTCTCACGGGCTTCAACTCGTTCAACATCAGCCATTCGTATCCACACAACAGGCTATAGAGAACGGAGAAGATATAATATCTGAGACCACTGTGCTTGAATTCAGCAACAGACGGAAACTTGTACGTGACACAGACATAGGCAAGGAGCTCATGCAACAGATTGACGACTTGACCAAGTTGCTTGATGCCTATCGCAGCGGGTACCTGAAAGAGGACGACAATTAACTAAACAAAGATCTCGGCAATCATACAACGCACAGAACCTCCTCCGTTTATCTCAATTGTTGAGACATCAGGGGCAAGGATTCTGCAATATGAAGATAGCCTTGTAATCTGACTGTCATCTAAAACCATTCTCGCCCGTGCTGACATAATCAGCAAAGACTCTCCTTTATCATTTTTCAATTCCAGCATATTGCCGGCAAAATTTCCCATCTGCTCAAGGGATATCTCAATCAACTCCTTATCGACCTCTTCCACTAGCCCTATGAAATTCTCCCTTTCATTGATATCCTTAATTGCATCAATACAGGCAAGAACAAATTTACTCCCGACACACATCATCACATTGGTGTGATAAATCGGCTGATCATTCTCGTCACTTGCCCTAAAAAGAAAATAGTCACAATCCATCTCATCACAGAACTCCTCAAGTACGGTCTCATCCGTCCTTGGCGAGGCGCAGGCATAAACAAGATTACTGTCTCTGTCAAGCACCATACTTCCTGTACCCTCAAGAAAGAGAGATTTTGCCTCCCATTTGGTGAGATCCACTACCCTCTTTACATCAAACTCCTTTTTGATGTAATCTATTACTTCAGGTTTCCTCTCAAGTCTCCTGTTTCCCGCAAACATAGGATAAAGAACCAGCGTACCACCTTCATGTGTCGAAAACCAGTTGTTGGGAAATATCGAATCGGGAGTGTAGGGCTCAGGAGTATCCTGCATTACATGGACATTCACCCCATTTTGTCTAAGGAGTTGTACATAGTTGTCAAACTCGTGAACGGCTTTGGTATTTGTACAATCTTCATTGCTAAGCTGCTGGAAAGCATTGTTGACCGCAGTCTCGGGATTATATCCGAAGTTTGCAGGCCTTATCATTAAAACATTGGAGGTTGTCTGCATATAAGATTAAGCTAAAGAATCCATTGCACTTATTATAATTTTTATTGCCTCTCTTAACTCCTCTTCAGATATAACCAATGGAGGAGCAAAGCGTATTATATGCTTGTGAGTCGGTTTTGCCAGAACACCCATTTCTGCCATCTTCTCGCAAACATCCCAGGCCTCCTTGCCGTTGTGTGGCTGGACAACAATTGCGTTGAGCAAGCCTTTACCCCTTATCTGTTTAATAAATGGCGATTTATATTTTCCCATCTCTTCCCTGAAGATCTTTCCAAGATATTCAGCTCTCTCCACAAGTTTTTCCTCCTTTACAACCTCCAGTGCTGCCACAGCTACACGGCAGGCAAGAGGAAATCCTCCGAAAGTGGAACCATGCTCTCCGGGTTTAATTGTAAGCATAATATCGTCATCTGCCAGAACTGCAGATACAGGCAATACACCGCCAGAAATAGCCTTGCCGAGTATCACAACATCCGGACGGATGCCTTCATGGTCACTGCACAACATTTTCCCTGTCCTTGCTATACCTGTCTGTACCTCGTCAGCCATAAAAAGCACATTGTGCTTTTTACATAGATCAAAGCACTTTTTCAGATAACCCTCATCCGGTACAAACACCCCGGCTTCACCCTGAATCGGTTCAACCAGAAATGCAGCAACCTCTGCGCCATGCTTCTCAAGAACAGAAGCCAACGCTTGGGTATCATTGTAAGGTATCTTGACAAGACCCGGAGTAAAAGGGCCGTATTTATCGTAAGAGTCAGGATCAGTAGATAGTGATACAATAGTAATAGTCCTTCCGTGGAAATTACCTTCACAGCAAATAATCAAAGCTTTGTCCTCCGCAATTCCTTTCCTCACATATCCCCATCTGCGGGCAAGCTTCAGGGCTGTCTCAACAGCTTCGGCACCGGAGTTCATCGGAAGCACCTTGTCGTAACCAAAGAATTCGTGTATATATTTCTCGTATGGTCCCAGGCAATCATTGTAAAAGGCTCTGGATGTAAGACACAGTGTGTCTGCCTGATCCTTAAGGGCTTTAACAATTTTCGGGTGACAATGACCCTGATTGACGGCAGAATACGCAGACAAAAAATCAAAATATTTTTTACCGTCTACATCCCATACATAAGGGCCTTTGCCCTTTGTTAACACTACTTCAAGTGGATGATAGTTGTGTGCTCCATACTTTTCTTCACACTCGATGAAATTCTTTGCGATTGTTGATAATTCCATGATTCTGTATTTTCCCAAAGATAGCCCTTTTTTCGTCAAAAAATGTTAATAAGGTGTTTGTAATTCAAATTAATAATCTTACCTTTGCATCCCAATTTTATGTGGCGA
>SABC01000038.1 GCA_009929175.1 Bacteroidia bacterium
ATCAGCCAGAACGGATGGGGTATCCCAATGGCCACTGATATTGCTTTTTCCCTTGGAGTCATAGCATTACTAGGGAGATCCGTCCCAATATCACTCAAAATATTTCTAACGGCCCTGGCAATAGTAGACGACATAGGGGCAATCCTGGTCCTTGCAATCTTTTACCCCAGCCATGCACTCCATCCCGAATTTCTGCTCTATGCTTTGGGCATTCTCGCACTTTTGATAGTTTTCAACCGTCTTAATTTCCATAACGCTGCACTCTACCTTGTACCGGGGGTATTCTTGTGGTACTTTGTTTACCAGTCAGGAATTCACGCGACAATAGCCGGTGTTGCCTTGGCAATGTGCATCCCGTCCAAAGCCCCGATAAACGAAATCAGGTTTTATGTAAGGAGCAAATACTACCTGGAACAATTCAAATCTGCCGGCCACGGGGAGGTAAATATTTTGGCGAACCCGCAACAACTAGGAATAATACACAAACTGCACACACAGATACGGCAAATGAACCCTCTTATTAACAGGTTTGAGCACACCATAAATCCCTATGTGACCTACTCAATAATGCCTGTGTTTGCACTGGCCAACGCAGGCGTGGTGTTGGACACTGTCCCCTGGGGAGAAGGCATATCTCCCCTCTCTGCAGGAATTTTCCTTGGACTGTTTGTCGGCAAACCTGCAGGGATATTTTTATCGACTTATATTGCATGCAAACTTAAAATTGCCGAAATTCCTGCAGGGATAAAATGGTCTCATATTTTTTCCGTAGGAATAATTGCAGGAATAGGTTTTACTATGTCAATTTTTATTGATAGCTTAGCGTTTTCAAATGAGAACCTGGTCAATGAGGGAAAGGCAGCAATAATAATTACCTCCTTTGCCTCTGCGATTCTTGGTGTTCTTTTATTGAAGATATCCCTCGGCAAGGCCTCCA
Source organism: Bacteroidia bacterium (assembly GCA_009929175.1). Taxonomy (GTDB): domain Bacteria; phylum Bacteroidota; class Bacteroidia; order Bacteroidales; family UBA932; genus Bact-08. The sequence goes on from SABC01000038.1 coordinate 938, forward strand.
AAAAGGTTAAGTATAAAAAAATCAGAGGGTAATTGGCACCAGATAAATAGAATTAACAAAAAATATCAAACAAATGAAAAAAGTATTTAAGACAATCTCTTTAGCAGTAATAGCTTCGCTAATGCTTGCATCGTGTGAAGGAACCAAAAAAAGTGAAACCCTGCCGGGAATATCCCAAGGCCTCATTGACTCTGTAAGCTACGCAGTTGGAGCTTCACTGGGTTCAATGGTCAAGCAAACCGATTTTGGAACCCTGAACATGAAAGAGCTCAACACAGCACTTGAAGATGTTATGAACGATAAAGACCCCAAAATTGACATGGGATTAGCCAACGAAATCATAACTAAATACCTTACCAAGAGACAAGAGGCTGTAAGCGTAAAGAGTGCCGAGGAAGCTGCCAAGTTTTTTGAAGAAAATAAACAAAAAGAGGGAGTTGTAGCTTTGGAAAGCGGTTTGCAATACAAGATCCTTGCAGAGGGTAACGGTATCACCCCTGCCCCCGAAGATACTATCGAAGTCCACTACAAAGGCACCTTGATTGACGGGACACAATTTGACTCTTCTTATGACAGGAACGAAACTGCCACACTTGCCCTGAACAACTTTATCCCGGGCTGGGTTGAAGGAATGCAAAAGGTAAGCGAAGGTGGCAAAATCGAGCTTTACATCCCTGCCGAACTTGCATACGGCAACCAGCAGATGGGCGCAATCAAACCAGGCTCTACCCTCATCTTCGAAGTGGAGCTTATCAAAATCAAAAAAGCTGCGCAACAGCAGTAAACATAACCTTTAAAACCAAACAGGCATGGCACTTGAACTAACTGGATCCCTAATAAAAAAACTTCCCGTACAATCGGGTACCAGCGCACGCGGAGAGTGGCAAAAACAGGAGTTCGTAATACAAACACTGGATACTTTCCCCAGGCAAGTGTGCCTTAATGTATGGGGCGCCGATAAGGTTGCAGAACTTACAGCATACAACGAAGGAGAACTCATAAAGGTCTCGTTCAATGTCGAATCCCGGGAATTCCGCGAAAGGTGGTATACAGACCTCAGGGCCTGGAAGCTGGAAAGAACAATCCCTGGAGCAGAGGAAAATCCGTCTCCTGCAAACCCTTCGGGTGGTTACTCCGCTGGCAGCAACTACACTGCCAACCGTGAAAAACCGGCTGCTAACCAATCACCCAAAGAGCAAAACGATGACGATATGCCTTTTGACTCAGGTGCGGACGACCTTCCTTTCTAAACCTTGAAACCAATAAAAAAACCGGCTACAGGGCCGGTTTTTTTATTGGTTTTCATATCTTTTGAACCATGTTACCTGTCTTTTGGCATACCTCCGGGTGTTCCGTTTTATCAGGTCTACCGCCTCATCCAAAGAGACCTTGCCATCAAAATAGCCAAACAACTCCCTGTATCCTACTGTTTTAAGAGAAGTGAGGTTTCTGTATTGATATACCGAGGATGCCTCCTCAACCAGACCTTGTTCTATCATCCAGTCTACCCTTGCGTTAATCCGTTTGTAAAGCTCATCCCTGTCAGGATTCAGATTAACTCTTTTAACCACAAAATTCCTCACTTTCTTTGAATAACTTTTGTAAGATGAGAACTTTTTACCGGTAGCCAATGTAACCTCAAGCGCACGGATTACTCTTTGGGGGTTTGAAATATCCACGTCGCAGTAGCTTTGCGGATCCAATAACTTCAGATCACGCCTCAGGGATTCCAGCCCCTCATCTTTAAGCCTCAAGGCAAGCCTTTCCCTAATCTCGTTGTCGGCAGGAGGAAAATCGTCAATCCCATGAACCACCGCATCGGCATATAATCCCGAACCTCCAACCATCACCAGCTCGTCATGAGAGGCGAACAGTTTTTCTATCAAAGGAAGAGCCTCAGTTTCGTACCTTCCGGCAGTATAGTTGTCAAAAATGGAGTGGCTGTGGATAAAATAGTGTTTTACAGCCTGCAACTGCTCCATGGAAGGCGGTGCAGTACCGATCCTCAGCTCTTTGAAAATCTGCCTGGAGTCACAGGAAATCACCGGGGATCCCAGCCTTGTTGCCATTTCTATGCTAAGATCTGTTTTCCCAGAAGCGGTCGGTCCGGTAATCAGGTATAGTAATTTAGTCATCCAGGTTTGCCGGTTCTTCGAATATGGTGTCAGAATCAGAGCTCTCAAGCATCTGTTCAAAATCATCGTAATTATCCGAAAACTGGTCGGGATTCTTTCCCCTCTCCCCTACCAAACGGGGGTAAGAGCGTTTGGGCAGCTCCTCTTCGGTGGATATCAGGTCTAAACGCAAAGACCTGTCTTTAAACATATCGTAGACGTATTCCAAGGTAGACAATCCCCAACGGTCCAACATCAGCAGGCTTACAGAATCCATTGTTCCATCGCCCAGGTCAAAGAGACCGAACTCCTTCTTCACTTTGCCCTTTTTGTCCAAAGCCCGGAAGAGCACCATCTGGTCCGGCGAAAATCCAAGGTCATTGAGCAAGAAAGTGTGGCACGAATACAACGAGGCCGAATCCCTCATTTCGTATTCCCTCATAAAGATCTTGTTCCCCGGAATAGTTGCCTTGTACCTGTATACCATAAATGTGATAAGTTTTCGCGAAGTTAACTATTTTTGAGAAGAAATGCCAAACTATTTACCCCGTCGGCATAATCGTCCAAGCGAGGCTGCTGACTCTCGCCAAGCCCAATATACTCTCCTTTATATGGATAATTGACAACACATTGAATGCTCTGATCAAGCTCCTCCAGCACATCTCCGGGACCCATTTTGGCAGAGTATGGAACTACACCCACAACGCCCATCGGAGGAGGAAAGGCAGATTCGTTTTTCAACAGGAAAAACCCACCATCCAGGAAGTTATCCCCTTTCATCAAAGAGAGGGCCTTTTGATATTTGTAGGAATTCCGGTAACTGGCAGAGCCCTCCGTAATTGAAGAAAAGGTTCCCAGCTCTTTCACCAGCCATGCAGTATCGTACCAATCCGGGACAAGCACTGTGCTCACGCTCCTGCATCCCATACCAAAATAGAGGAACATGTCGTTTGCCAGGCAGGAAACATCTTCCCGGTTTTCCTCTCCGGTGAGTACGGCCACCGAACTTTTGGCTCCCCTGATCAACTTTTTTGCAGTGGGATAAGATTGCCCGAAAAATGCGGCGGTGGAATCATTTCCGGTAGCAATCACAATACCGGCATATTTGGGCAGACCGGCAATGTATGAAATACGGGAATCCCAATAACTGTTTATCCGGGACAACAATTTTGTCAGGGCCTGCAACAGAATATTGTCCATGGAGGAGAGTTTTACAACGGCCTTCTTTCCCGAAGCAAGAACAGAGAGAAGATCATGGAACCCCACAAGAGGAAGGTTGCCGGCCATCACGACCAAAACCTCCTGTGCAGATTCATGTATCAAAGAGGCGTAATCAAGTGTCCAGCTTTCCAGCTTCCCTAAGGCCAGGAATTGGTCACAAATGGCTCTTAACGAACGCTCCTGCATATAGGGAGTGAAAAGATTGTTGGAATCATACGCCCTTGCCGTTGCCTCTGTTAAGATTGCATTTTCCTCTGCCTTATTTAAAAAGGCGGTTATCATTCCGCCCAGGGTCGAGAAATCACTTATAAAAACATCCCTGTACATTTTGCAAAATTAGTAAAAAGGGAGTAATTTTACCAAAACGTTTACCTGACCAAATGAGTGAAATCCAAGCTTCAGACTCTTACCATTCCATTGCAGGACCCTCCTCGGGCATCTATAAAGAGCTCGGCAGCAAATTTCTCTCTTTTGCATATCCTGTTTCAAACGAGGAACAAGTGAAGGGTATAGTTGCAGATCTTAAAAAAGAGTTCTTTGATGCCAGGCACCACTGTTATGCATACAGGCTGGGACCTTCCGGAGAGCAATGGAGGGCAAATGACGACGGGGAGCCCTCTTCGTCAGCCGGCAGGCCTATTTTGGGACAACTGCTTTCTTACGGGTTAAGTGATGTGCTCATCGTTGTAGTACGCTATTTCGGAGGAACCAAACTCGGTATCCCTGGTCTCATACGAGCCTACAAGGGAGCAGCATCCGATGCCATATCCAATGCCCGGATTGTGGAAAAAATCAATTCCCGCACCTTGATTGTCAGTTTCGATTACATCAACATGGAGCCTGTGATGAAGGTTGTCAAAAACTTAAACCCTGAGATCGTAGATCAAACGTTTGATATTAGATGCAGCTTCCGGCTCTCTATAAGGGAGACCATGTACGAAGAATTATGTACGGTCCTGTCTAATGTCGAAGGGGCCGAGATAACCGAAAACATTTAAACTCAATATATGCCCAAACATTTGATATCCATTCACGATTATTCACGTGAAGACATCCTTGCCACACTCAGGCTGGCAGCGGAGTTCGAAAAGAACCCCTCCCGCCCCATCTTTCATGACAAGGTTATAGCAAGCATCTTTTTTGAACCCTCCACCCGTACCAGGCTCAGCTTCGAAACAGCAGCCAACAGGCTTGGTGCACGGGTTATCGGATTTTCGGATGCTGGCAATACCAGCGTCACCAAAGGAGAAACCCTCAAGGATACAATTAAAATGGTCTCCAACTATGCCGACCTGATAGTCATCAGGCATCCCCTGGAGGGAAGCGCAAGGTATGCATCGGAAGTCTCCTCTGTTCCTGTTATCAATGCCGGGGATGGTGCCAACCAGCATCCTACCCAGACCATGCTGGACCTTTATTCGATCCTCAAGACCCAGGGTAAACTCGAGGGGCTCAAAATCAATGTTGCAGGTGACCTTAAATATGGCCGTACCGTACACTCGCTATTGCAGGCGATGTCCCACTTCCGGCCCTCTTTCACGCTGATCTCTCCGGACGAACTAAGGCTCCCGCAGGAATACAGGGAATTCATGACCTCTGCAGGCATACCTTACCAAGAGACTAAGAACCTTACCGAAAACATTGATTCTGCCGATATTATCTATATGACCCGGGTTCAAAAAGAGAGGTTCTCCGATCCTATTGAGTACGAGAGGGTAAAGAATGTTTACAGCCTCACCCGATCAATGCTAGAGTCATGCAAACCGGGAATGAAGATCCTCCATCCTCTGCCCAGGGTCAACGAAATCGACCAGGATGTGGACAACAGCCCACACGCATACTACTTTGACCAAGCCGAAAACGGTGTTTACACCCGCATGGCCATAATTGCCTCACTTTTGGGGATCAAAGAAATCTAACACAAGAAATTCGTATGGAAAAACAACTTAAAGTAAGCGCGATAAAAGATGGCACGGTACTGGACCACATCCCTTCTGACCAGGTTTTTCGTGTAATTGACATCCTCGGTCTCAACAACATTCCCAACCAGATTACTTTTGGGACCAATCTGGAAAGCAAATTGCTTGGAAAAAAAGGAATTATCAAGATTTCGGATAAATATTTCGAAGCTGCCGACATTAACCGGATTGCCCTCATTGCCCCCCAAGCAAAAATCAATATAATCCACGATTTTGAGGTTGTGGAAAAACGGGTCCTTACAATCCCGTCTTCTATAAAAGGTATAGTAAAATGTATGAACCCCATGTGTATAACAAACCATCAGCCGATAGAAACACTTTTCTCGACCATAGTGGAGCATCCTGACATCAAACTGGTTTGTCATTTTTGCGAGAAGACGACAGACAGGGATAACTTAAAAATTATAAGCAATAGGCATTAGCAACCTAATAATCGACCCTCTATACAGCCGGATTTGTTTGGATTTAATATTTTTTCCTTACCTTTGACTCTACCAAAAAAGTGTTTAAAATAAATTCTTTATAGTTATGAAAATCGCTCACAATTTCAATGCAGGCCCTTGTGTCCTGCCAAGACAGGCCGTAGAAACAGCCATCGAAGCCCTTAAAGATTTCAAAGGCACAGGAATGTCCGTAATTGAGGTATCCCATCGTTCAAAGGAATGGGAAGCAGTTATGGAAGAGTGCCGCTCCCTTTGGAAAGAGATTCTGAATATCCCGGACGGCTATAAGGTACTGTTCCTGGGTGGAGGCGCAAGCATGCAGTTTTTGTATGTGGCAATGAACCTGCTCGAAAAAAAGGCCGGTTACCTTGAGACAGGTGTTTGGGCAAAGAAAGCAGCCAAAGAAGCCAAAGCTTTTGGAGAGACTCAAATCGTAGCTTCTTCTTCTGACAAAAACTTTAGCTATATCCCTAAAGGATACCAGATTCCTGCAGACCTTGACTATTTTCACATAACCACAAACAACACTATATACGGCACTGAAATCCACGAAGATATGGACTCTCCGGTAAATCTTGTGGCAGACATGTCTTCGGACATCATGAGCCGTCCCGTGGATGTCAGCAAATATGCCATGATCTATGGCGGTGCACAAAAAAACGTTGGACCTGCCGGTGTGACATTTGTGATTGTCAGAGAGGACATCCTTGGCAAAGTATCGAGGTATCTGCCTACAATGCTGGACTACAGGACCCATATCAAAGAAGATTCGATGTTCAACACCCCTCCTGTTTTCCCGATATTTGTAATGACCCAGACCCTCAAGTGGATCAAAGAGTTGGGAGGTCTTGATGCAGTTTACAAGATGAACAAAGAAAAAGCTGCCCTGTTATACAACGAAATCGACCGCAACAAGATGTTTATGGGCACAGCCGCCAAAGAGGACCGTTCACTTATGAACATCTGCTTTGTAATGGCCGATGAGTACAAAGAGAAGGAAGATGACTTCATGGCATTTGCAAAAGAACGCGGGATGGTTGGTATCAAAGGACACCGCTCGGTTGGCGGATTCCGTGCCTCAACATACAATGCATGCCCTGCGGAGAGCATCAAAGCCTTGGTGGAGTGTATGCAGGAATTCGAAAAACTCAACAGTTAAATTATCGAAAAAAGAGAAAGATGAAAATATTAGTAGCTACCGAAAAACCGTTTGCCAAAGCGGCAGTGGAGGGGATAGCCTCCATTGTGAAGGAGTCGGGGCATACCCTGGCCTTGCTGGAAAAATACACCTCTGCCGAGCAGCTTTACGATGCTGTTAAAGATGTCGATGCATTGATAGTTCGCTCCGATAAAGTTACAAAAGAGGTCATCGATGCAGCTCCCAACCTTAAGATTGTGGTACGTGCAGGTGCCGGTTACGACAACCTTGACCTGGCAGCATGCACCCAAAAAGGTATCGTAGCAATGAACACTCCCGGTCAAAACTCCAATGCTGTTGCCGAGCTTGCAATAGGGATGATGATTTACGTTTCGCGCAATTGCTTCAATCCCGGAACAGGCAGTGAACTAAAAGGCAAAAGTGTGGGTATCCATGCTTACGGCAATGTAGGCCGTTTGGTTGCCGGTCTTGCAAAAGGTTTTGGAATGAAGGTGCTTGCATTTGATCCTTTTGTTGACAAATCAGTGATAATCAATGACAACATCACTCCTGTCGACTCCATTGAGGAGCTGTATGAAAAATCCGATTTCCTCTCACTCCATATACCCGCCACACCTCAGACAAAAAACTCTGTGGGGCTCTCTCTGCTTGAGAAGCTTCCAAAAGGTGGCTGCCTTGTAAACACAGCCCGCAAAGAGGTTGTAAACGAAGCCGAATTGATTGCAGCCCTTGAGAAAAGGCCCGACATCAAGTATGTTACCGATGTGCCCACCGAAAACCACGCTGCCATCAGCGAGAAATTCGGGAACAGGGTTTTTGCCACACCTAAGAAAATGGGTGCCGAGACTGCCGAAGCAAACATCAACGCCGGGCTTGCAGCGGCAAAACAGATTGCAAAATTCTTCGAAACAGGAGACAAGACATTCCAGGTTAACAAATAAAAAAAGATATTTCCAAGATGGTAAAAGTAAAACCTTTTGCGGCCATAAGACCGCCAAAGAGCATGGCAGCCCAGGTGGCTTCCCGTCCCTACGATGTATTGAACTCTGCCGAGGCCAAAGCCGAAGCAGGTGAAAAATCCCTTTTGCATATTATAAAGCCCGAAATCGATTTTGACCCGATAGCCGACGAGCACTCCAAAGAGGTTTATGACAAGGCTGTGGAAAACTTCAGGCTTTGGCAGCAAAGAGGCTGGCTTGTACAGGATCCAAAGGAGATGTACTACGTCTACGCCCAAACCATGGAGAGCCGCACACAATACGGGTTGGTAGTGGGTGCAAGTGTCGAGGATTACCTCACCGGTAAAATCAAGAAACACGAACTTACCCGCAAAGACAAAGAGGAGGACCGGATGATTCACGTGAGGATCCAGGATGCCAACATAGAACCCGTTTTCTTTGCATATCCCGACAACGACGAGATAAACAACATCGTGAAACAAATTGTAAGTTCAAAACCTGCAGAGTACGATTTTGTTGCCGAAGACGGATTTGGCCATCACTTTTGGGTAATTGAAGACCACGCTACAAATGATAGGATTACAGAGCTATTTGCTCAAATTCCTGCATTTTACGTTGCAGACGGCCACCACAGGACAGCTGCTGCCGCGCTTGTCGGAGAAGAGAAGAGGAGGAACAACCCTTCCCATACCGGTAACGAGGAGTACAACTATTTCCTGGCAGTGGTATTTCCCGAAAGCCACTTGAAGATCATCGATTACAACAGGGTTGTCAAGGACCTTAACGGAATGGCTCCTGCACAATTCGTGGAGAGGCTTTCGGAAAGCTTTATCGTGGAGAAAAAGGGCAAGGAAATCTACAGGCCACTGTCCCTCCATAATTTCTCAATGTATCTGGAGGGCAATTGGTACTCGCTCACAGCAAAACCAGGGACTTACAATGACAATGACCCAATCGGAGTACTTGACGTTACAGTATTGTCCAACCTTGTTTTTGACAAGCTTCTTGACATCACAGACCTCAGGACCTCAAAAAGGATAGATTTTGTAGGTGGAATCAGAGGCTTGGCAGAGTTGAGCAAAAGGGTGGATTCCGGAGAGATGGCAGCAGCATTTGCCCTATATCCTGTTTCCATGCAACAACTCATTGACATAGCCGACACCGGAAACATTATGCCACCCAAAACTACATGGTTCGAACCTAAGCTCAGGAGCGGGCTGGCTATCCACAAGCTCTCTTAACCAAAGACTAAACCAACAAAAAAAGCCATTCCTCCGGAATGGTTTTTTTTGTCATACATGGTAACCCTGTTGGTTCATCTCCATTGCCGTAAAGTAACTGTAGAGATCTTCATTCAGCGGATAATCCCAACACCCCATTGCATGGTGCATCTCTCCGCCAAATCCAGTTTTAAATCTGTAAAGGCCGTGCATTGGATGTGAGGAGTCGTTGTAGGGAGCAACTCCAAACATATCATAGTCGACACATCCTCTCTCCCTTGCAATGGATATTGCCCTCCATTGCAACGCGTAGGTTGCCATAAGATTCCTTTTGCTCGAAGAAGAGGCTCCGTACAGGTAGGTTGCCCGTGTGTCGGATATAACCAGGAACATTGCCGCCAATGGGAGTCCATTATGTCGGGCTATCAAAAGTATAACCTGTGCCGGTGATTCGGTGTCGTTTGCCTTCTCTTCCAAAATTATCCTGAAGTACTCCTCGGAATGGAGGTAAAAGGAGTTTCGCAATGCTGTCTCTCTGTAAAGTTCATACCAGACCCCAAGGCTCTCTGTCCCGCACTCGGTTATCTCGACCCCATTCCTGTAAGAAAGTGAAATATTGTATCGGGTTTTAGGTTTCATCCTGTCAAGGATGGACTCTTCGCTACGGTTTAAATCCAGGAAGACTGTATTGGCCGGCAATATGTTTGAGTGTGCCTTCCTAAAGTTCCAGTGTTGTGTGTCAATATTGAACCGCAACTCCTGAAGCCTCCTTTCGGGTGGGCCAAGCCAATTCCCCTCATGATCAAAGTAGTCCGTGTCGGATGCCCAAAGTGAACGCCATGCCAGGTCATACCTTATCATTATGCAATCTTTGGGTAAAAAAGAGCGTAGCTGCTCTGAGAGATCTTCCAGGAACTCACCTGTTTTTTCGTCTTTTGGCTCCACTTCGGGACCGTATGGGACATATGCTATAGAGTGCCGGCTATCTATTTTTCTCAGGAGTATAAGGATGTCCGAATCGAGGTAACCAGACTCTTGATCACCATCAACGATAAGCTCCCTCTTCCTGGCCCTAAAGTTAAGGGCAATGGAGCTCATTCCCTGGTTTTCCTTCACTTTAGACCAAAATGCCGTTTGCTGCAGGATTGGAGTGCTGTAAACCTGGTTTATCTCCTTATAAGCTAAGTTCCTTATCATAATTTATTGACTTACTTTATAATCAGCGTGCAAAATTAGCCCTTAATATTACAAATCCCAAATAATTGCCTATGTCTTGAGATTTAGTTAAATTTGGTCACTAAAACAACTCATCTCCATGGACCTTTCACTAGAAAAAATTGTATGGTCAAGCGAACTTTCCCTTGGCAGCAAAATTATTGACGACGACCATAAAGAATTGTTTACAATTTATAACACACTTGTGGATTGTATCGAAGGATCAAAAGGGAATGCACTATTTGCCGCAATCCTTTCGGACATGACCGATTACAGCCTGACTCACTTTAAAAAGGAAGAGGCCTACATGGAATCAATAGGATTCCCCGGGCTGGAGGAACACAAGCGATTCCATAAAGAGTACATCTTGAAAACAGCTATGTTCAACAGTCGTTTTTTGAGTACAGACCCGCCGGACCTGTCCGAAGTGGTTAGCTTTCTTAACCTTTGGTGGAGGGACCATATCCTTCGCAAAGACTCTCTTTACGAACAGCACAAACGGACATCCATAAGGGATATGGTCGTAAGAGAACTGGAATCCAATTCTGTAAAACAAGATATCGAAGGGTTCCGCAGGTTTTTCAAAGAACCAGTCGAGTTATACGGAGTAAAAATCCCTTTGGTTTCAAAAATCTCTGCTTCTGTATATAAAAAGCTAATCCACACCGACAAAGAGTCCGTTTTTTCGGTTTGCGAAGAGTTGTTCCGTTCCGGGATGATGGAAGAATCATTCATAGCGTGTAACTGGTCCCTTAAAAAAAGCAATGAGTTTGAAAAAGATGATTTCGAGACTTTCGAAAGATGGATAGGACAGTATGTGACAAACTGGGCAGTTTGTGATACATTTTGCAACCATACTATGGGTGAATTCCTTAAATCTCACCCGGAGTATATTTCCCGTCTTTATGATTGGTGCAGCAGTCCCAACAAATGGATACGCCGTGCCTCTGCAGTTTCTTTGATAGTACCGGCAAGGGAGGGGCTGTTTTTAGAAGAGTCATTCAAAATCGCCGGCTTACTGTTGGAAGACAAAGAGGATTTGGTTCAAAAGGGGTACGGTTGGCTTCTCAAGGTCTCATCCCAGTCTCATCAGGAAGAGGTTTTCAATTTTGTAATGGAAAGAAGAGGGAAGATGCCGCGCACAGCCTTGAGGTATGCAATTGAAAAAATGCCCCGCGAACTTCGTTCAAAAGCTATGGAAAAGACAAAATGATAATTGACCTTACACACACCATCTGTAATGGGATGCCGGTATACCCGGGTACTCCGGCAATATCCATGGAACCAATAACCTCCCTAAAAACAGAGGGATTCCGGGAGCTGATGCTCTCAATTACCTCACATACCGGGACCCATGTGGATGCACCTTCCCATATTTTCGAAATCGGAGATACTATCGACACCATTGGTTTGGATTCCTTTATCGGCAATGCCGTATGTCTGGAGTGTCCTGCAGGTAGGGAAATCGGTCCCGGGACTATCGGGGATGTTTTAAGCAGTTTCCCGGACATCTCCTATCTGGTTTTTGATTCCGGATGGCATCGTTATTGGGGAGACCCCCGCTATTTCGAAGGGTTTCCGGTCATGGAAAGAGAAGCCGCTTTGCTGGTTGCGCAAAGCAACCTAAAGGGTGTATGCATGGATACAATCTCTGCCGACAGCTGCGAAAACGCACTGCTTTCCAACCATAACCTATTGCTGGCAAATGGCAAAATCATTGCCGAAAATCTGACCAACACGTCCTGCCTGCCAAAAGACAAAGCATTCAAATTGTATGTAATCCCCTTGAAAGTGAAAGAGGGGGATGGTTCTCCTGCAAGGGTATTTGCGATTTGTTGAGGGCTCTTTTGAGTTTTCATTTGCCCTTTTTCAGGGTGTAGGGGGTCATGTAAAAGTTGTTGACGAAAATGAAAATCATCACCATACTGGAAAAACCCAATGCAACCAAGAGCAGGTAAAAAGCTATGAAATAACCGTATTGGCCGGCATCAAAGAATGGGTAGAGGTAATCCTCTGCAAACACAGCCCTGGCAATCCCCCAAACCATAAAGAGCACCGGGTACACCAACCACTTTGGGAACTCAGCAAAGGTGTACCTCCTTTTTTCATTAAAAACCCAGTAGAGCAGCATCAGTGGAGGTGTGACATAATGTAACAGCACGGATGCGAACCTTTCCATTCCGTACAATTCGTAGATGGGTTCGAGAATCACCAGGTAAACCACTCCTGTGAGCACAATATAAGAAGTAATGGGTCCCAATGAAAACTGCATGACATTTTTCGTGGATTTTTTCCCTCCCAAAATGGTTAATCCGGCAAAGATAAGCACCAGCAGGTTGGATTGGAGGGTGAAGAACTTGAAAGTACTGAGGGCTTCAAAAAATCCGGAATCGGCCATTTTATTATGGACATCAATGGATATCCCAACCAATGCCGATGCAAACACGAGCCATATCAAAGGCTTTCCAGTCAATTTGTTTTTCATTTTTTATTCCGGTCAATCAGTTTATAAAACCAACTTTAGTAATGCAACTATCAAAGGTAACAAAATGGAGGTAAAAACCCCCATCAAAGCTATGGCAAGCCCCCCGGCTGCCCCCTCCAACGCACCCGACTCGAGTGCCTTTGCCGTCCCGATCCCGTGAGCTGCAGAGCCCATTGCCAGTCCTGTGGCAAGCCTCCCCTTTATTCCAATCACACGCAGGAACCACGGACCTGTGACTGCGCCGAAAATACCGGCCAATGTAACGATCACAGCAGTCAGGTAAACAATCCCTCCCATTTTTTCGGTCAGTACAATTGCAATTGGTGTGGTGATGGATTTTGGCAACAAGGTTATGATCATAGACAAGTCGACACCTGCAATGCTGGCAATTGCAGCAACCGAAAGCAGTGATACAAGGCTTCCGGTAAATGTTGCCAAAAGGATGGCTATCCCGTTCTTTCTGATTATCCCGTAATTCTTGTATAACAGGTATCCAAATGCTACCACAGAGAGGTTGAGTATATACCTCAACACTTTTGTGTTGTTTTCGTAGTGATACATATCTATACCGGTCACTTCAAAAAAGAGGATAACTATTGCAGTTGCCACAATAACAGAGTGGAAAAGCATCAATTTGCTTTTCCTGTAAACAAACACACCAATGACATATGCTGCAATTGTCAGCAGTATGAAAACAAACTCGGCACCAGTGTTAATCATCATCCCCCCCTTTTCCCATTTTCTGAGCAATAACCCCGGACACCCACAAAACCAAAAAAGAACTGACTGTCACAGAAACAATTATGGCAGGCAGTTCTCTTTGCAACGATTCAAAGGGAACAAGTGCAACCCCGGCAGTAACAGGTATAAAAAACAACAATAAATTGTCCAGCAAAAAACCGGCGAATTCCTTAACCCAACTTTCCTTAATTATTTGTGCTTTCAAAAAGACAAAAAGAACCATCATTCCCATCACAGCCGGAGATATGAATCCATTGACCAGAATGCTCAGCAATTCGCCGGCATAATAACATAAAACTATGATTGCGATTCCCGAAACGAAAGCTGCGCAACGCTTGGCAGCACCTTTCATCCATCCCCTGTTTTGGCCAGCCATTTTGGTTACTCCTTCATCCACTCATAGGTTGTGTAGTGATCGCCTGTCATTCCGAGGGATTCATACACTTGCTGAGCCCTTACATTCCTTTTGTCAACATATAGCCTGATCCCCCTTACATCTGCCCGATTCCTTACCTCTTTTTGGATGTGCTCGTAAAGCAATTTGTAAATCCCCCTTTGCCTGAAACCCGGTCGTATATACACAGACTGGATCCACCATACCCATCCATTCCTCCAATCACTCCACTCGGTAGTGATCATTAGCATACCTGCCGCCTCTCCCTCGTCGTCGGCCAAATAGTAACGCGCTCCGGCTGTACCCTCAAGCACTGCCTTGACTCCTTTGGACAATAACTCCCTGTCCAGCTCCAGGCTTTCGGTCTCCTTTGCCATCTCCGTCTGGAAATCGACAATCAGGGGAAGATCGCCCTGGCTTGCATCTCTGATAATAATATTCATTTCATGTGCTCCTTTAGAAAATAATCAACAATTCTACTGTAAATTTGTTTGAGTCCATCTCTTCGTATCGGTCGAATTCGGGAATCGCCCTCTCAACAAAATAATGCTCATAATTAAATCTTAACGAAGAATCAAAAACTTTGCTGTTGAGCCCCAGATTTACCCCCAAAGTCAGGCGTGTCACATCAAAATCATTCTTACCTACATTTTCTCCTATTGCATCCCATCTGGCAATCGGAGTTACATCATGAAACACTCCCGATGTAAGGTCATGGAAACCACCTGATCTTTCCAGCGGAAATGAATATGCTCCCTGCAAGTAGAGCGACAAACGGTCAGTCTTGTCAAAACGGTTATACCTGCTCATAAGTTCGCTCTCAATGGAAAAACGCTCTTTACCATACCTCAGGTCTGCACCCCATATAAAATAATCGCTTTGCACACTTTTAGGATAATCATATACTTTTACCGTAGACCTTAATCCCTCCATAGTACCAAACTGTACCCTTGCAGCATACGCCAGGTTACCTGTCCACACCGGGTCGTTGATTGTATTGCCGTTGAACACTCCCAATTCCATAGTAACCGGTACACTACCTGCATTAAAAGAGTACTCAGCCAAAGCTCCGATATCCCTTGTTCCCGTAAAATATTTCCCTACAAAGGCTCTGTTTGCATACATAATATCGGCAGGAGAAGTTATATAGGAATTATATATAGGAATTCCTGTCTGACCGAGTGTAATATAGAAATTTTTAAAAAGGTTTAGTGTTCCCGACAAATCCAGAACTTCAAATTCACCGCTGCTACTAAGCTCAACCTGCACCCTGTAAGAAACCGGAGCACTCAGCTTTCCCTTTAATCCCATCCTTGAATTTCTTACCGAAAAACGAGACATCCCGGTTTCGGTAGCATACTCATATTTTGTCTTGATCACTCCATCATACGAAATACCAGGATATACCTCCTGACCCGCTAATTGCTGCACACACAACAAACACAAAAGCAGCAAACCCGCCCAAAACACAGACTTAAAAACCATTCTCCCTAAACATCAAAATAAACTACAAAATTAACAACTCCCCGCAACCCTGCAACCCATCCCTCGGATAAATTAACAAGTACCTGCCTTGCAGAGTTTTGCAGCCAAACACGCATCCCTCGGATAAATTAACATGTGCTTGTCTTGCAGAGG
>SABC01000135.1 GCA_009929175.1 Bacteroidia bacterium
GTTTTATAATAAATTATACTATCCCGCACAAAATTTGCGGGCTGCAAAGATACGATAAAATATTGTAAATGCAAGAGGTAAGGCCACTATTTTAGCCTTGCAAGAAGGAGTGCGTTTTCAACATCTTCGAAAAGCGTGTCGGGGCTTTCGAGACCGACAGATAACCTTATACATTTTTGAGAGATGTTCATGGCAGCTCTTTGGTCATCGTTGAAAGTTCCAAATATGGTACTTGCAGGATGTATCGCAAGTGATTTGTTATCAAAAAGATTGGTTGCCCTCCTGATAGTCCTCAGATTGTTTATAAACTGAAAAGCCGCTTCCCTTGATGAAAGGTCAAATGTAAACATTGCCCCGGGATACTCTCCGAACTGCTCCAGACTGATGTTATAGAAAGGATTATCCTTCAGTCCGGTATAATTGACCTTTTCTATCTTAGGAAGTTTTGACATACGCTCAGCCAGCTCCCTGCAGGTTGACGCCTGTCTGGCGTAACGCACCTCCATTGTTTCAAGTCCGAGTGTCTGCATATAGGCAACCTGCGGTGTCATATAAGCACCCAGATTCCTTAGAATCTCCTTCTTGAGTTTAAAGGTAAATGCCTTATTTCCTGCTGTCATTGAAAGTTCTCCAAGTTTAGGAGAACAGTTATAGTCGGCAGTCCCATAATCGAGAATAAGTCCACCCAATGAAGTTGCACCCCCGGAAATATATTTTGTACTCGATATAATTTCAATATCCACTCCGAATTTTGTTGCGGAAAAAACATTAAACGGTATTGCAGTAGTGTCTGCCACTAAAGGGACACCGTGCTTCCGGGCTATTGCAGAAAGGCTCTTCAGATTGGCAACCTCCAACTGTGGGTTTGTAATTACTTCCAGGAAAAGAAGAGCTGTATTCTTGTCTACACTCCTCTCCACATCCTCTGCATCTGTCATGTCGCAGAATCTTATCTCAACTCCGTAAGATGCCAGGGTAAACTTGAAAAAGGAGTATGTGTTACCAAAAAGGTGCGGTGAAGTGACAATATTACATCCGGACCACGATAATGACATAACGGCATTGCTGATTGCGGCCATTCCCGAGTTGACAGCAGTGACGCTCATTGCTTTAGTTACCTCTTGAACCCTCTGCTCAAAATATTGCACAGTAGGATTGGTCAACCTTGAATAGACATGGTCGGGAGTCCGTCCGCAAAAAGCCTCCTCCATATCCTCGGCACTGTTGAACTCGTAGGCTGCCGTATTATAGACTGGCATTGACAAAGAGTTGTATGCATCGCTTTTCTCAAATTCTTTATGCAGGACACCGGCTGCAAAATCCACTTTTTCCATATCTGCAATTTATTAACTTTTAACTATCAACTATTCTCCTTCAACTATCAACCATTCACTCTCACATAAGCCTCCTCAAGCTGTGAAAGAGCTTTAACCAACACGCTTCTGGGACACGCAACATTCATTCTCATGAATCCTCTCCCCTCTTTACCAAAAATTGAACCATCGTTGAGGGCCAAGTGAGCTCCGTCAACAAAGAAATCCACGAGCGAAGGCTGATCCAACTCCAACTCCCTGCAATCCAGAAAAACCAGATAAGAGGCATCAGGCCGTATGGGCTTAATCTTTGGCATTCTCTCCGAACAGTATTCTATTAGGTAATCAATGTTACCGGTTACATATTCCAGCATCTGCTCCAGCCACTCGGTTCCGTTGCTATACGCGGCTATTGTTCCGATAAAGGCAAACACATGTCCGAGATCCAGTTCGCTGGCCTCCATATATCTCTTGAATTGCTCCCTTATCTTCTCATTTTCTATAACCACATAAGAGCTTGTCAGCCCAGGCATATTGAAAGCCTTGCTTGGGGACATGAATGTCACGGAGTTCATTTTAGCCTTCTCTGAAACAGTTGCAAAAGGGATATGTCTTCTTCCAGGAAATGTCATATCTGCATGAATCTCATCCGAAAAGACCATTGTTCCGTTTTCATGGCAAATTTCAGCTATCATCTCCAGCTCCTCCTTACTCCACACCCTGCCTCCCGGGTTATGAGGGTTACAAAGGATAAAGACCTTACAACCCTTGATATCATTTCTGAATTTGTCAAAATCTATCTCAATTTTTCCGTCTTTAAGTTCTAAAGGGGAAAAAACTACATTCCTGTTGTTTTTCTGCGTAATCAGAAAGAATGGATGATAAACCGGAGGCAATACCATAACCTTATCTCCCTCTTTTGTAAGAGCCTGCAGGGCATAAGCCAGCCCCTGGACAATACCCGGGGAGAATGTCAGCATCTCTGTACTCACACACCAGCCATAACGCATATTCAGCCAGTTAATAATAGAGCCGCTCCAGTTCTCCGGTACACTTGTATATCCGAGGATTCCGTTATCACAACGCTTCCTGATAGTATCGATAATATACGGAGGAGTTCTGAAGTCCATATCTGCAACCCACATCGGTATAAGGTCCTCTCTTCCCCATCTCGGTTTCAAAGCCTCAAGTTTAAGAGCATCGCTGTTCCTGCGGTCTATGACCTCATCAAAATTGTATTTCATGTTTCTGATTAGTTATACCCTCTGATTAACTCATCAAAGAATGGAGATTTGAGACAATAAGCTTGACGGCTATAGCCAGCAATATTATCCCGAAAAACTTGCGCATGACATATATACCACTCTTGCCCACCTTTCTTGATATTAGGTCGATATTGCCCAGCACAAAATATACTATGACTATGTTTATAAAAAGAGCAATTATAATATTGACGACATCGTATTCTGCCCGCAAAGAAAGTATTGTTGTAAATGAGGCTGCTCCTGCAATAAGAGGAAACACAATTGGGACAATGGTGGCAGAGTTTGTCGGGCCGTCGTCTTTGAAAATCTGTATTCCGAATATCATCTCGACAGCCAAAACCAGTAGAACGAGAGCTCCGGCAACAGCAAAAGATGAGATATCCACTCCGAAGAGTCCTAACATTGCCTGTCCCAGAAAGAGAAAGGCAACCATAATCGTGAAGGATATCCAAGATGCATTGAAGGGACTGAATTTCTTGTTTTTCTCCTTCATCCCTATAATAATAGGGACAGAGCCAAGAATGTCAATCACGGCAAACATTACGATAAACGCACTGAAAATCTCTTTAAAATCAATACCCATTCTGAATACTCATAAATTTCCTGAGTGTCATCAGAAATATCTCTTTGTTTATAGGTTTTGCCAGATAATCATCAAAGACATCCCTGAATTTTTCACG
>SABC01000008.1 GCA_009929175.1 Bacteroidia bacterium
TCCATTGGAAGGATCACCATCCTTGCAGGAGCTCCCAAACCTTTCAATGCCTGGAAGTAACGCTCAGTCTGCATTGTAAAGGTGCCCGAATTATTATCGGCCTCCCCGTGGATAAGCAATATCGGAGTTTTCATTTTGTTTGCATTCATAAAGGGAGACATCCTTGAATAAACTTCGGGGACCTCCCAGTAGTTACGACGTTCATTTTGAAAGCCGAAAGGTGTGAGGGTCCTGTTATAGGCTCCGCTCCTGGCTATCCCGCATGCAAAGAGATCACAATGGGACAACAGGTTAGCTGTCATGAATGCACCATATGAGTGACCTCCGGCAGCTACTTTGGTCCTGTCTATGTAACCCATGGCGTCAACCGCATCGATAGCAGCCTTTGCATTCATGATCAGCTGCTCAACAAATGTATCGTTTGGCTCGGCATCACCCTCACCTACAATCGGGAATGCAGCATCCTGCAACACAGCGTAGCCGCGGGTAACCCAATACACAAATGATCCATACGAAGGCATTGTGAATTGGTTGGGGTTTTGGGTCACCTGACTGGCAGCAGATGCATCCTTGAACTCACGAGGGTAGGCCCATAGCAACATGGGAACCTTCTCTTTTTTCTCCTTGTCGTAACCAACAGGCAAATAAAGGGTGCCGGAGAGTTCAATACCATCTTCCCTTGTATATCGTATAACCTCTTTGTGTACATCGGAAAGAACTTTAAAGGGATTAACGAAATCGGTCAGTTGCACCAAGTTGTTTCTCTTACGTGAAATATTTCGCATAAACAGGTTGGGATACTCTGTCTGGGACTGAATCCTCACCAGCATATTACCATTTACAATATCTGTTATGGACTCGATATCCTCTTTTTTGTCGGTATATTGGCTTTGGTAAACACGCTCTTTCTTTAAGGTTTTCAAGTTAAGCTTATCCACGAAGGGGAATTGTCCTTCCGGTGTAAAGCCTTGTCCAACAAGGTAAATATGATCTTTGATTATCATCATCACCTGCCTGTCGAACTGATTTTTCACAGTGGCAATCTGTCCGGGATCGGAGTATACATCCTGAGTGTTGCGGTCATTGATCAAAACAGGTGAAACCGTAGGGTCCGAAGGGTTGAACAGATATGTCTTTGCGTTGGACTTCTCCCTTTTGCTGTCCATGAAGATGGCTCGGAAATCGTCTCCCCAAGAGACACCTGCAAACCGTTGTGGGGTTTTGACTAAAGAAGTGGGTTCGTTTTCAAAAGGCGCCTCCCAACTGAATAGCTCATCCCTGAAATCGGCCTCTTTGTCGCCGTCACCACCATCTATAGCCTCCACAAAATAGAGTGTGGCAGGTTTGTCGCTCCTCCAATACATGGCCCTGCGGCCCGTCCTTGTGCTGGAATAACCTCTTGGGGAGTACTCCTGCAAAGGGACTTCGTTTACAACCTTGATCTCTTTTCCCGAAAAATCATACACCACGCTCTTTTGAGGGAAACGATTCATCGGCACTACGTATGAGTATGGCTTTTCTAAAGTCGTGATCATTATGTAATTGCCATCCGGAGAGAGGGACTCTCCTACATAAAGTGCAGCATCCATGAATTTGGATGAGGTACCGTTGACATTAAAAACGTGAAGTTCCGACATTATAAGGGTTTCAAAATTTTGCTCATCTACCCTGTTTTTAAGAAGGTCCTGGTAGGTCCTGTTTTGAGACTCTTTACCATCGCTCTCCGAAATTATCGGTCCTTTGGGAATAGCCAGGTTTTGGTCAGTCAGCTTGCCCCTGCTTGGAGGCAAAACCCTGACCAATAATGATTTACTATCATTTAACCAACTGTATGGATTTCCCAGATTTGCATTGATAACAGCTTCTGACACCCTCTTTGCCGAGGCACTCTCCACATCAAGAACCCAGAGCTCCACACCTGTACCCGAAGTATGTGTAAAAGCCATCATACTCTCGTCAGGGGAAAATCTCATGAATGCAAGTTTGGGATTTTCGGGAAGACCCTCAACCGGTATCTCGGTAAGGTCGGCAATCCTTTTTATTTTTATATTGTTGAAATAATTAACCCCGGTTTCTATATTGGTCACGGGGTTAATACGTAAACCGGCCAACCTCATTTCGGGTTGGTTGAGCTCATCCAGTGATTTGTAATTATCCCTGTAGGAAAAAATCATGTAACGGTTGCGGGAATCGGTGGTTACTTGTGGCGGCCTTTCGAAATCCAGCATATCCAGTATCTCCTTGGGAGGTTTCTGGTAGTTCAGGTTCTCCTGTGCTGTGACCTTACAAGTCAACACAAATGTGAAGGCCAGCAACGTCAAAAATAATTTAGATAGTCTTAATTTCATTTTAATAAAATATTGGTTGATAATATTAACCTAAGACTGGTGTTACAGGAACCATTAAACGGAAAGTTGCCCCCTTTGCACTATTGTCCAACAACAGGAGTTCTCCGTTAAGCAACATGGCACAAGACTTTGAGATAAACAACCCCAGACCGGCCCCCCTTGTCCTTGTGTTGATCGGGTCATCAGCACGGTAGAAACTTTTGAAAAGGTTTGCTTCTACCTCCTTTTTAATCCCATATCCCTGGTCGGAAACATCAAAAAACAACTGTGTCTTGTCATCGGAAATGAAAATATGCAGATGAACCGAACCGATTTCCGTGAACCTCGCTGCATTATCCAACAGCCTTAACACAATATCCTTTACAAACTCCTTGTCAGTAAAAACGATCAATCCTTCATTGGCAGTCCCTTCAATAGTTGTTAACTCCAGGTTGACCTTATCATATTCCTGCAACAATTTGGTACCGGCCTTTCCCAGTTCCCTTGAGAGTTCGCCGGCTGTCATTCTGGAGATATGTGGTTTCAATTGGTTGGTCTCAATTTTTGAAGCCTGCACAATATCATCAATCAATTTTAAAAGAGACCTGTTGCTTTTGTGTATTATCTCAAGGCAATCAATTTTATCTTCATTGCTCAACCCCTCCTCGCTCAATATTTGCGTAAAACCCATTATGGCATTTACGGGAGTCCTGATTTCATGGGAAAGATTGGACAGAAACTGAGACTTTAGGGTCATTGCCTCTTCCCTGCGTTTGTTTGCTTCAGTCAACTCCTGGTTGGCGAGGAGCAGGTTTTCATAAGCCTCCACCCTTTCAGTAACATCTGTGATATAACCATCCAGATACAAGAGCTCTCCGGTCACCTCGTCATATACACCCCTGCCCTGCTCCCACACCCATCTTTCCTGCCCATCCTTGCGGATAATCTTGTACTCCTCCTTAAGCACCTCCTTGTTCCTGATCACATCCACCCATCGCTCATGCAGGTATTCCCGGTAGGACGGCTCTATCACTTCATCATACGAAATAAACTTATTACCAGTTAATTCCCCGGCAGAATAACCGGTAATACGTTCACATTGGTCGCTTATAAAAAGCATGGTCCATTGCTGGTCATTACGGCACCTGTAGACAAAACCGGGCAGGTTGTGAATCAATCTCTCGAGAGTATTACGAATCCTGTCCGGTTTGAAAATATCTTCCATCTATGGATAATTTGAACTTACCAATTTCTTTTATATCTCTTTACAAAGATAAAAAAGGTTTTCATATACCAAAGGTGAGCATTTCAATTATCAGATAAAACAGGAGGTTGGTCATAAAAAACCGCTCCCGCTCCAATCTTATCCAAGATCCAGGCAGCCGGGAAAAGGTTTTGAGCCTCTTTTTGCATCACCTTATCAAGGATTGGCTGTTTGTCGCTACCGTTCAGGTAAAAAGCCACTTTTGATGCTAACAAAATGGTTTTGCCTGTCATTGCTATCCTCTTTTGTCCACTGTACGGGTTGACCGAAGGGGCAAAAGGTTGCGGAAAATCCAACAAATATTCCTGACCCGGGAAAATTGAAGAGGTGTGGCCATCTTCGCCAATCCCGAGCAATACAAGGTCAAACACCGGGAAACCCTCCTTTACTGGCAGTAAGGAAGATACCAGGTTACTGTACCTGAGAGCCTCTTCTGCAGGGTCGTTTTCACCCATTATCCTGTAAACCGACCCGGATGGCAGAGAGACTTTGTCCAGCAACTCCCTCTTTGCATTCCCGTAATTGCTCTCTTTGTTTTCGGGAGGGACCATCCTCTCATCCACCCAAAAAAAACGCACCCTCTCCCAAAGGATCATCTCCTTGTACTCTCCGCTCCACAAAGAAAAAAGAACCGAAGGACTACTCCCCCCGGACAAAGCGATATTTGCATACTCTCCCTCCTTTTTGCCATTAACGATATCCACAAAGGCCCGAGTAAGGGCGTGTGCTGCATCATTTTTTCCCATCATCACAATTCACAATATATGTTGGTATTGGTTAAATTCTTACAAGGATTTGTCCATTTGTGGCCATTATCTATTATCGCCTCACTCTCAAGGGGACCCCAGCTTCCTGCAGGGTAGCCTTGCAGAGGCAAACCCGATTGCGAATCCAGATACTCCAGCACCGGGGCAAAATATCTCCAACTTGCTTCAACGGCGTCACTACGGGTAAACAGGGTGTTGTCCCCTTTGAGTGCCTCTTCCAATAATCTCGGGTACCCATCCAGATTTCCCAAGTCCCCCAGCTTGTCATAAGTGAACTCCATTGGTACTTGGGTAACATTGAACTGGCTGCCAGGAATTTTCATATCGAATTTGAGCACCATCCCCTCATTGGGCTGTATCCGGATAATCAGCTGATTTTGCTCCGGACACTCCTCCCTGCAACTGAACAGCCGGTGCGGGGTTTGCCGGAAGTGGATCACTATCTCGGTAACCTTGGTGGGCATTTGTTTACCCGTCCTGATATAGAAGGGCACCCCCTCCCAACGCCAGTTGGCAATATTCACCTTCATTGCCAAAAAAGTCTCGGTATAGGACTCGGGGGCCACACCCTTCTCCTTGCGGTATGCAGTGGCCATAACCCCCTTCTTTTCTCCCTCTATATACTGTCCCCTCACAACCCTGGAAGGGATCTCCTCTTTTTGCAAAGGCTTGAGGGAGTTGTATACCTTCACAACCTCATCCCGGAACTCCCTCTCTCCAAAAACCACAGGAGGTTCCATTGCAACAAGGGCAAGCAACTGTATAAGGTGGTTCTGGACCATATCCCTCAATGCACCTACTCCATCGTAGAATCCACCCCGACTGCCAATACCCATATTTTCGACAGCGGTAATCTCTACCCTGTCAATATAATTGCGGTTCCAGATAGGTTCAAAAATCGTGTTTGCAAAACGGAGTGCCAGTATATTTTGTACGGTTTCCTTCCCGAGATAATGGTCTATCCTGTATATTTGCCTCTCTTTGAAAGACTCTTTGAGCACCAGGTTCATTTTGTGACCGCTTTCAAAATCGTAGCCGAAAGGCTTTTCAACTATTATCTTGTGCCCCTCATTCAGCTTATGTTCTTTGAGGAAGAGAGGAATCTTTCCGTAAAGTGAAGGAGGTGTTGCAAGATAAAAAAGATACTCCTTTTGTTGGAACTTTTCCAGCCGTTCCGTCAGTTTATGGTACTCCTCCCCTTTGGATGGGTCCATCTGCAAATAGAAGACTCTCTCCAAAAAACTTCCGGAAGGGTAGTCTCCCAGAGATTGAAGATGTTCCCGGAAAGTTTCGTTGTCAAATCCTGTCCTGCCTACTGCTAAGACCATGAAATTACCTGATGATTTCTCATGCAAGGAGTATAATGCAGGCATCAGCTTCCTGGATGTCAGGTCACCGCTACCCCCGAATATAATAATAAGATTCTCTTTCATATCGGCAACCTTAAACATTATAAACCCCGGAACTGGTTTCGCCTCCCTCTCCGGTCCAGTTAACATGGAAAAAGAGTCCCCTCTCCTTATCGACTCTCTCAAAAGTGTGGGCTCCAAAATAATCCCTTTGGGCCTGCAGCAGGTTGGCCGGCAACCTTTCGGTAGTTAGCGAATAGAAATAGTTGAGTGCACTGCTGAATGCAGGCAGGGGAACCCCTCCCACTGCAGCTTTTGCTACCAGTGAGCTCCAGGCAGGGAGCGAATTGAGTATCTCTTCCCTAAAGTAATCGTCCATCAACAGATGTTCCGGCTTTTGCGTTTTGGAGTATGCCTCTGCTATCTTGTTCAGGAATCCCGAACGGATTATGCAGCCGTTGCGCCAGATTTTGGCAATTGAGGCAAGGTCCAGGTTCCACCCATACTCCTTTGAAGCAGTCTCCAGCAAATCGAATCCCTGGGCATAGGAGACCAGTTTTGAGGCGTAAAGTGAATCATGTATCTCCTGTGGTTCGGGAGTAGCATATTTTCCATGTGACCTTTTCAGGCGAGATGCTGCCTTTACTCTCAGCTCTTTGGTGTAACTCAGCGACCTTTCAAATACAGCCGTGGCAATCAGGTTCAAAGGAATCCCAAGTTCCATGGCATTGAACACCGAAAGCTTTCCGGTGCCCTTTTGCCCTGCCCTATCCAGGATTTTGTCTATAGTATAGGAGCCATCACTCTCCTTGTGCTTCATGATGTTGCCGGTTATCTCAACAAGATAGCTCTGCAACTTACCCTTGTTCCAGGTTTCAAACACATCGGCAATCTTGTCATTTCCGTACCCGGCCATATTCTTCATTACAGAATATGCCTCTGCAATAAGCTGCATGTCACCGTACTCGATACCATTATGCACCATTTTTACAAAATGGCCCGACCCTGCAAGACCCACCCACTCGCAACACGGGGTCCCGTCACCGGCCTTGGCTGCAATATCGGTGAATATCGGCTTTATATGAGGCCATGCTGCTGCAGATCCCCCGGGCATGATTGCAGGACCTTTCAAGGCCCCCTCCTCTCCGCCTGAGACACCTGCACCAACATACAACAGCCCTTTTAGCTCAAGCTCCTCTACCCTCCTTGAGGTATCGGCATGGTCCGAATTCCCTCCGTCAATGATGATATCCCCCCTTTCCAGCAAAGGTACCAATGAGGCAATCAATTCATCCACAGCTTTGCCGGCCCTTACCATCAACATCACTTTCCTTGGGCTTTTAAGGGAAGAGACCAACTCTTCCAAGGTTTCGTAACCCTCAATTTCCTTGCCTTTTGCCCTCCCGTTCACAAAACGTTCGGTAACAGAATATGTGCGGTTGAAAACAGAGACTTTGTATCCTTTGCTCTCCATGTTCAGTACCAGGTTCTCTCCCATCACGGCAAGCCCTGCTACGGCAATGTCAGATTTATTTGTGCAATCCATTGTTTTTATATCTTAGTTTTAATAGTCATTTCAAAAAATACAATATAGTAAACAAACAAAAGCCCCACAAGTTTTATAACTTTGTAAGGCAAAAGATATTTGACACATGTACAAACACCCTTTCTTACCTATCTTGCTTTTCTCTTTAGTCCCTTTGTTTTCGGTGATTTCATGCAGCAACAGCAAAGGCAGCAAAGAAAAGGAGAGCTCTTTACTACCGGTTCCGGTCATGGCAGAGGTTCCATTATCTATATCGGACAAGGTGGCTGCACACAGTTACCTTGCACAACATTTTTGGGAGAATACAGATATCACAGACACCCTCTTCCTGAAAAACCCCAAAGCACTCAGCGGTTTTTTTTTCAAATACCTTCAACACATCTGGCATGGCGACTCTTCGGTTGCAGCCAACTCTTTGAAAGAATGGACAACAAAAGTGCTGGAATCCCCAAGAAACATGCAGGATTTCATGCTGGAGCTTGCAGAGAACACCCTTTACGATCCAAACTCCCCCGCCAGGAATGAAACCCTGTACATATCAATGCTGGAGGTACTCTCTACAGACACTTCCCTGATACCGGTCATCCGCCAAAGGTATAGCGAGCAGTTGCACATTGCCAAACAAAACAGGCCGGGGAAAATGGCCAATGACTTTGTAATGGTTGATATCAACGGTAAAAACAGCTCCCTGCACAACTTTAAAGGAAGACACACATTGGTAATGTTTTACGAGCCATACTGCCCGGCTTGCGAAGCATCCCTGGATGTTTTGAACAACAATAAAACATTTGAAAAAGCGTCCCAAGCACTCAACCTTTTGGCAGTCTATACCGGGGATAACCTGCAGGAGTGGAGGGAGAGCACAGGAAAATTCAACCCGGCCTGGAATGTAGTCCACGACCTGGAGATGGAGGTAAGCACAAAAAGGCTTTACGACAGACGCCCCTCCCCATCTTTTTACCTGCTGGACAAAAACCATGTTGTTATTCTCAAGGACGGCACCACATCACAACTTATCTCCATATTGGACAAGCTTAACAAACAACCCTCTTTATAGCAGTCAAAGAGAGACCTCCACTATCTCGTTATCATCGGGGTACCAAACAAAACCTTTCACGTAGGCGGTGCCGGCTTGCTTTACAAGTGACATATATTGCCTTACTTGGTTGATGTGTGATTGTTCCCGTTTTTTACCGAACTTGAAATCGATAACCTGGGCCTCTGCTCCCATAAGTACCCTGTCGGGGCGTTTTGAACCACCTCCCGGCAGGAGTATCTCCAACTCCCGGAACACCCTGAAGCTGTTGTCAAACCAATGCCTGTCGCGCACCCTTTGAAACATCTGAGCAATAAAATCCTTAACCTCGTCCCTCATTCCGGGTTGCAGGATACCTTCGGAAAGGACAGTCTCAATAGCCCTCCCAAGGTCATCCTCACAAACGATATGCTCCATTATACGGTGCATCACCACTCCCCATCCCCTTTGACTGCTCTCTCTGTAGTATTCCTCTCCCCTCAATGCAAGCTTCATACGGTCACCTGATTCATAACTTGCAAACAATGGCATTGCAACACCTCCATCACAAGGCTCATGTTTGGCTGCTAAATAGGCCGATGGTTCTCCCAAAGAATATTCATTCCCGTCCATTTTACCATCCAAAAAGCCACCCATTATTGTCGAAACCGAGATGGAATCACCTTTCATTGGCAAAGGAGGGCATACCAAATACATCTCCTTCTCGGCCCTGGTCATTGCCACATAAGCCAGGTTGAGGTTGTCCACGTAGCTACGTCTCTTTTCGGTGAAATAATCCTGCTCGAACACCGTGCCTTCCAGTTTGGACGAGTACTTGACAGGTAAAACCGGGAAGCGTGAATAGGGCTTTCCGGTAGTGGAACACCACAATACCGGCCCCCTGTTGCCCCTGTGGTCCAGTGGCAATTCAAAGAAAGGAAGGAAAACCACGGGAATTCCCAATCCCTTGGCCTTGTGTATTGTCATCACCCTCACCGCATCCTGTCCAAGCGGAGCAGGTACACTTTTTTTGCTTCCCTTTTCTTCCCACCATTTTACAAAAGAGGCAATATCGGCCATCTCACCTTTGCCCTGCTCCAATACCACATCCAGGAAAGAGTTGATGAATACCGAATCTGATTCCCCGTAACCTTTACCAGCAAGCATTAAACACTCTTGGCAAAGTTCGTATAGAGGGAGATGCGACAAAGTCAGTGCATCAGATGGCTCTACCCCCAAAAATCGGGCTATTGTGTTGTTGATACTGTCGCCCGGATCAATTATGTACTTAAGGATTGCAATAACCTTCCTCACCACCGGTGATGAGCCTATCAAAAGTGCCTCGTCCGAAATTACAGGAAATCCATTCTGCAGCAGTGCATTCACAACCATCTGCCCCTCGTCATTAGTCCTCACCAGGTATGTGATATCGCTCATGTTCAAACCTCTCTCCACACAATTCCGGGTTTTTTCCACACACAACCCAAGTGCTCTCTCTTTCCATCCGGCCCCATCCTCCTTATCCATAAAACTTACCCATACATATCCATCGCTCTCCCTTTTGGAAGGGGAGGTCTCCTGGACGGCACCGGTGTATATAGCAGTCTCGTTTTCCGAAATATGTTCTTTGCAAACCATACCGGCATAAGGGAAGAAACCGTTGTTGAACTCGATAATATTTTTGGAGGAGCGCCAGTTATGTTTTAAATCTGCCAAAGCAATGCTGCCATCGGGAATATCGTTGTAAATACCGCTGTTAAGCAGGCTCCAGTCAGAGCCTCTCCAACGGTAAATACTCTGTTTAACATCTCCCACAACAAGGTTGTCCATCCCTCTGGCGAGGCTGTCGAGGACAAGTGGCAAAAAATTCTTCCATTGTAACATTGAGGTATCCTGGAATTCATCCAGCATGAAATGGTCTATCTTGGTACCGGTTTTCTCATATATAAAAGGGGCATCGCTGCCATCAATTATTTTATTCAGGAGCTCAGTAGTCTCCGGAATCAGCACCACGTTATGTTCGGTAGTATAGTCATGCACAAACCTCTCCACATCGGCAATCACACCCATCACCTGCAGGTTGGAAAGGGCGGCCACAGCCGACATATAACCACGTAATTCAGCATCATACAATAAGCAGAGCTCTTCTATAGCCTCTGCCAAACCATCGCTCCAGCACTGCTCGATTGAGTTGTAAAGGGCAGGGTCACTTTTGATGGTTGCTTTGGTGGTGATATTTTCGGGAGAAGATGCCATATCCCTCAAACTATCCTTTAGCTCAGGTATATAACCGTCTGCTACCTTTGCAAAGAAATTCAAAGGGCTCCTTGAACCACCTTTGAAGTGTAGAAGCAACAGGTTGTGCCTCTCAATGGAGTCCAATGCCTTTTTGGCAATAGCTCTTAATTTTCCCTCAAAATCATTCTTTATTGCAATCAGCTCGCCCCGCAGAATTTCAATTTGTCCCTTATCAATCAAAAAACCCTCTTCTTTTCCGGCCACCTGTTTGAAAGACTCTTTGAAAATCTCGTTGGCCAGCTCTGCCAGTTTTTTCCTGAAATTCCACCCCTCCCCGCTCTCCACCGACTCGGTGCCTATTGCGGTGAGCCATTCAAGCAAATAACTGTTTTCTTCTTTGTCCAGGTTGTAAATCATGTTGTCGATTGCCTCCTGCAAAACCATTGCGGTATCCAGCTCAACGCCGTAGGCCCCGTTTTTCCCTATTTCACGGGCAAAAGCCCTCATGGTTTGCTGGAAAAAACGGTCTATGGTACTTATGGCAAATGCAGAGTAATCGTGAAGTATCTCCGAAAGCCTTTTTGCCGATTCGGGGTCAGTTTGGCTCTGGGCATACAACCTCTCCACCACCCTCCTTTTCATCTCCTCGGTGGCCTTGTTGGTAAAGGTCACAGCCAAAATATTACGGTATGCCCTCTCCTTTTTTGAAAGAAGTTCCAGGTATTCGTTTGTAAGGGTGTAAGTTTTACCCGACCCTGCCGATGCCTTTATAAGTTTGAGTTGTCCCATTACCACTCCTTTAATAACATATTGTATTGAAATCGCACCATTCACAAAGCCTTGTGTTGCTGGTTGGGGAGAATGGTACCTCTTTGTCAAAAACCTCTTGCAGCAACACCTTCAATCGTCCGGTGTATTCGTCAAGTTTTTCCCCGGCAATGAACTCCGAACAGGATTTCCCTTTTGCCAGTTCCCTTATGAAATAGGGCTCTGCTATCATTTCCTGGCTCTCACCAAGCAAAAGCGCATACATGAACATCTGGAAAACAACTTTGTTACGGTTTGTCTTTGTACCGTCAAAAAGGGATTCCATCCCATTGTATTTAAGGTCTCCGCTCCCTGTCTTGTAATCCACAATCCTCAATGCAGAGGTTTTGTCCAGGCGGTCTATGAAGCCTTTGAGTGGCACAACCACTCCGTTTTGGAGTGTAACACTACCCTTGACACTCTTTTCCGATTCCAAATAGACAAACGGCGCAATGCTTTTGTCATGCCCGAGGGTTATCTCCATGTATTTGACAATCATCTTTTTTACCAATAAAGCATACCCCACGGGCCTATCCATGTTCTTGTATTTGGCAAACCCCATGTCTACAAAAGATTCCATCTGCTCCTTCATGGAGAGAATCGTCCCTATATCCTTTGCAGTAACCATTTTTCCTAAAAAGGGTTTGTATAGTTGCTCCATGGCAAAATGGAAAATGGAACCGAATTCGTTGGCTTCAACACCCTCTTCCACATCTTCGGCAGCCTCAAGCCCCTCCACCTGGGAAAAATAGAACTTCAGCGGGCAATCTATGTAGTTATTTAGGGCAGACGCCGAAAGTGCCTTTCCCACATCCCCAAGGAAAAGGGAAGTCATTCTTTCCATTATAGCAGCATCCTTCCCCACCACTATCCCTTTATGATTGTGGGGGTCAATCCTGTAATTCACAACACTCTCCTTATGCACCATGTCATAGAGGTATTTGAGTTGCAGTATAAACCGGCTGGGTTCACCACTCTTTAGGCCATCGGTACGAGTATCATATATCAAGGTTACATTTTTAGCACGTGAAATCAA
Organism: Bacteroidia bacterium; assembly: GCA_009929175.1. Taxonomy (GTDB): domain Bacteria; phylum Bacteroidota; class Bacteroidia; order Bacteroidales; family UBA932; genus Bact-08. The sequence goes on from SABC01000008.1 coordinate 12,350, forward strand.
GCTGTAAAAGAGATAAGTGTAAAGGGCATCTTCATGTTCCTTTACCGGCAACCCGAACCCTGCCCTAAGGTTGTAAGGAATGAATGAGTTGGATGGACTCTTCTTTGGAAAAACACCTTCGTTGACAGAGCATATTACCAGATTCTCAAAATCCAGGGCCCTGGTTTCCAAAACACCCATCACCTGCAAACCTGCCAAAGGTTCCCCGGAAAAAGGAATTGAAATCCCTTCGGTAATCATGGAAAGGACCCTTCCGAAACTTTTTATGTTCATTGGAATCATTATGCCCTTGATACGGGTGAGAGCGTTCCGGATATGGTAGATGAATTCCTTCTCAATCTTGTCACTCCTGCTGCATGATGCAAACATGGAGAGCAAATTGAGTAGTTTGTCGCACAACTCCTGCTGTGGGTCGTCGCCTCCGGTCTTGGAAAAGAGCAGTGAAAGCACCTCGCTGCCATCAAAGTAAGATCCCGGTACATATACCCTGTTCTCCCTTTTTATACGCGATGCAACCTCCCGGGCCTCCTCCCCGGCAACCTTGTGGATAAAGCTGTGGTTGAGCAGGGGTAAAACCTTTTTAAAATATATTCCCCTCTCATCCCACTCCATCTGTGCAACCATTTTGACAAGTGAAACCAGCGGAGTCCCCGAAAGAGGATATCCCATGGTAACATTAATGCTTTCTATGTTAGGTGGTACCGAGCCAAGCAATGGCATCAGCAATGACTCGTCTGGTAATACAACTGCACTCTCTTCGCTGCCCGGGAATCCCTTAAGCAACTCTCCGGCAATCTTTGCCTGCATCACCAATGAGGCAGCCCCAATCACATTTACGGTTGGTTTGCCAAGCGGAACGGCGGCCAATCCATATTCCCTTTTGGAGGGAAAGGCAGAGAGGTTTTCATTTGCAAACCAACTGGCTTTGTTCTCCTTGTCCTTAATGAATTCACGGTCATAGTCCCAGTAGAAATCGGCAATACCAGCTTGTTGCACCTTTTTCATGATGTCCCGTTCGCACTTGTTTAGTGCATTGAAGCCCACGAACACCACCTCCCGGTAATCGGAAAGCATGTCGGCAATATCATCCATTGTGGCCACCTTTCTGTATATGGCACCCTCGTAGGCACAACCTTTGGACTCCAGTTTTCGATTGAATGCCTTGTAAAGAGGGTAAAGGATTTCCCAAGTCTTCAAAAAGGACTCTTTAGTTTCGCTGCCGCCCTCTGCAAGGAACCCCTCCCAGAACCTTTTGACTGCCACCAACTGGGACGGTGAGAGGAAACTGTAATCACTCTCAATTTGCTTTAACTCTTTTACATTGGAAAATAGCTGTTTGGCATTTGCTATGTACTTATCCGTGTCATTGAAGTCTCCTATTATGATTTCGCCCCAGTACAGGAAATCATCGAAACTCTCACCTGAGGGGAGTAACTCCCTGTATGTTTCGTACAGGTCAAACAACAAGTGCGTACGGTCGGCCTCCCTGATGACCGAAAGTGAAAGCACAAGGTCTTTGAATGTTGTGATATGGGGAGAGAAAAGAGGTTTGTCAACCATTTCCGACAAATACTTCTTAAAAAAGAGAGCCGACCTTTTATTTGGGAAAACAAAACACAACTCTCTTATTCTCCCTTGGTATTCATCATAGAAACCACGGGCGATGCTTTCAAGGAATTTCATGGTAATCTGTTTTGGGAGGGTTACAGCCTCTCCTTAAGTTTTTCTGCAAGCTCTTCGTAGCCAGGTTTCCCCAGCAAAGCAAACATGTTTTGTTTGTAATCTTCTACTCCAGGCTGGTCGAATGGATTGATTCCAAGCATATATGCACTTACACCACAGGCAAATTCAAAGAAATAGAAAAGAGCCCCCAGGCTGAATGCGTCCAGCCTCTCCGCTTCGAGCAGAATGTTTGGAACACCGCCATCAATATGAGCCAGTTTGGTACCGGCACGTGCTTTTTTATTGACCTGCTCCACCTCCATCCCGGCAAGGAAATTAAGCCCGTCGACATCTGCCGGGTCGTTACCTACCGAATATTCGCGGGCAGGATGCTTCATATCCAACACCGTTTCGAACATAATCCTCTCACCCTCCTGTATATACTGCCCCATAGAGTGAAGGTCGGATGTAAAGTTAACTGAGGCCGGGAATATCCCTTTCCCCTCCTTACCCTCACTCTCTCCGAACAACTGCTTCCACCACTCTGCAAAATATTGCAACTTGGGATTGAAATTCACCAGAATCTCAATGGTTTTCCCTTTGCCATAGAGCAGGTTCCTAAGGGCTGCATATTGAATTGCAATGTTATTGCCCGACCTCTCCATACATATCTCCCTCATTTTGGCAGCACCTTGAATCATCGAATCAATATTTACTCCGGCAACAGCCATGGGCAGCAAGCCCACCGGGGTGAGTACGGAGTACCTCCCTCCCACATCGTCAGGGATAACAAATGTACGGTAGCCCTCCTTAGAAGCAACCTCTTTCAGGGCTCCTCGTGATTTGTCAGTCACTGCAATTATACGGGTAGCTGCCTCCTCTTTGCCGTATTTTGTCTCAAGGTGGTTTTTGATTATCCGGAAAGCAATTGCAGGTTCGGTAGTTGTGCCCGATTTTGAAATCACTATTGCTGCATACTCCTTTTCTTCCAACAGATCCATCAGTTCAGCCATATAATCCTGAGAAAGATTCTGGCCTGCAAAGAGAATTTTCGGACCTTGATTGAGAGCGAGTTCATTTGCAAATGGGTGCAGCAATGCTTCGAGTGCTGCTTTTGAACCAAGGTATGACCCTCCGATGCCTATCACAACCACTACCTGTGCTTTTAACTTCCACTCAGCAGCTATCTTCTTCATTGCATCTTGCTCCGGTCTGTTGTTGTCTGTAGGCAAATCCAGCCATCCCAGGTAATCGTTGCCCCTCCCTTTGCGGGTTGTCAGAGTGTCAAACGCCTCCAATGCTTTGGATAGCGACAACTCGAGCTCCCGGCTGTTTATAAAAGGGGTAATACCTTTTATATCAATATCTAATATCTTGTTTTTGCTCTCCATGTTATTGTAAATTTTCGGTTAATTGTTTAATAACATACGCCGGGTACTTCTGTTCATAGAGTATCTTGTACATAGCCTCTGCAATAGGCATATGAACTCCATATTTTTTATTTATCTCATAAATACACTTGGTTCCATAGTATCCCTCTGCCACCATGTTCATCTCCACTTGGGCCGACTGCACCGAATATCCTTTACCTATCATGCTCCCGAATGTGCGGTTGCGGCTGAACTGGGAATAACAGGTTACGAGCAGGTCGCCAAGGTAAGCACTGGTTGAGGTTTGCCTTGAGATATCGGGATGGGAGGCGTGAAGAAAATCCCTCATCTCATGGAAAGCATTGGTTATCAATACAGCCATAAAATTATCCCCATAAGAGAGGGCGTGGCAAATACCGGCTGCCACAGCATAAATATTCTTTAGGACGGCTGCAAACTCAACCCCGTAAATATCGGTGCCCGGGACAGTCTTGATATAACTGCAGGCAAAAACATCACACAAAGAACGAGCAACTTCTATATGTTTGCTCGAAAGGGTAAGGTAAGAGAGTCTCTCCATGGCAACCTCCTCGGCATGGCAGGGGCCACTCACAACTCCAATCCTGGAAAAAGGGATATTGTAGTTTTGGTTGAAATACTCGGCAACGGTTATGTTGTCAACCGGGATAATCCCTTTGATTGCACTTATTATAAACTTGTTATCCAGCGAAACAGTAATTTTGGATGCTTCGGGGAGAAAGTATGCCGAGGGAATACAAAAAACCAGCACATCGGCCTCTGCAATTACTTCATTGATATCGGAGCTGAAAAAAATCCTGTTTGGATCGAATTTGGCCGAAGGGAGGTAGTATGGATTGTGGTTGGAAATTTTCATTTGCTCTATCATCTCATCGTCCCTAACATACCATGCGATCCTCTCCTGGTTATTCATCAGTAGTTTAGCCAGGGCCGTTGCCCAGCTTCCGCTCCCGATCATTGCATAACGCAAATTTTCCTGATCGAAAAAATTATCCATTATAATATCAAATTGGTTTAGATTTAATCTACAAATATACCCTTTTTGTAACAATATATGAATAAATCTCTTACTTTTGTCCAACACACAAATCAAGGGATATGAAGAGAGAGAATATTAAAGATAAGATACTTAAGCAACAAGATATTACCCAGGATGAGGCTCTTTTCCTTTACAACATTTTGCCTGTACAGGATTTGCTTTCTCTTGGCAACGAAGTCAGGTTTTCCAAAATCCCGCATCGCAGGGTAAGCTGGCAGATTGACCGGAATATCAATTACACAAATGTTTGCATTTCGGCTTGCAAATTCTGCAATTTCCATTGCACCTTATCCCAAAAGGAACGCTCATTCACGACCGGGATGGAGGAGTATAAGGTCAAAATCGACGAATTGCTGGAGGCAGGAGGCAACCAGGTGCTTTTACAGGGAGGGCTCCACCCACATTATGACATAACCTTTTACGAAGAGCTTTTCACTGCCCTCAAGGAGTACTGCCCATCCCTAAAACTAAATGCTTTAGGGCCACCAGAGGTTTCACACATTGCAAAAATGAGCAAACTCACAGTAAAAGAGACCCTCATCAGGTTAAGGCGAGCCGGATTGGACTCCCTTCCAGGTGCCGGAGCCGAGATTTTATCGGATCGGGTAAGGAGGGAGATTTCGCCGGGCAAACCCGATGCAAAAAGCTGGATTGAGGTTATGGAAGAGGCTCACAAACTTGGCATCGGAACTACTGCAACAATGGTATATGGCCATATAGAGACTACTGAAGAGAGGGTTGGCCATCTTTTTGCAGTAAGGGACCTGCAAAAAAGGAAACCAGACGGAACACCCGGTTTCACAGCATTTATCGCATGGCCCATGCAGGTCCGAGGGACCAAACTGGAAAGGCTTTACCATATTGGCAAATGCTCCCCGGTCGAACACCTTAAGATGGTGGCACTTAGCAGGATCATACTGTACAATGTACCGCACATACAGGTTTCCTGGCTCACAATAGGCAAGGAACTGGCAAAATTGGCACTCCATTCCGGAGCAGATGACATGGGATCGATAATGATGGAGGAGAATGTAGTTTCCAGTGCAGGTGCAAATCACCGCATCAGCAAGGAAAAAATGATCCGGACTATTGAAGAGGCAGGCTTCCGGGCATGGCTGAGGAATCAGGATTACACTCCGTATACCCCACATCAACAGGAAGGCTTGGCTTAAGGGAGGCCTCTACCGCAAGCTGGTCGCACCTCTCATTCTGGGGGTGTCCGTTGTGCCCTTTTATCCATACAAACTTCACTCTGTGTTTTCGGTATACAATCAAAAAGCGTTTCCACAGGTCAGGGTTTTTCTTTTTTGCAAAATTTTTACTCTCCCATTGGAAAACCCATCCTTTGTTTACCGCATCGCACACATAAGAGGAATCTGACCAGACAGTTATCTCTGCATTACATCTTTTAATTGCTTCAAGGGCACTGATTACGGCCAGCAACTCCATTCGGTTGTTGGTTGTACATGCAAAACCTCCCGAAATCTCCTTGTAATGTGCTCCCGAACGGAGTACAGCTGCCCACCCGCCGGGACCAGGATTTCCTTTGGCAGCACCATCTGTGTATATCTCTATCATCCCGCTTAATCAAACTCCCTTACGGTACCAGGCACCTCAATCCTCAATGGATTAGCCCTCAATTGGTCGTAACTCTTACGATTTTTAAAAACATCACAAGCCGTGTAAATCGATGCCAGCATCGATAGATGCCCGGCTTTTCCCTTTCCTGCAATATCAAATGCTGTCCCATGATCTGGTGAGCACCTGACCACAGGCAATCCTGCTGTATAGTTGACTCCTCTTTCCCGGTCAGTCAATTTGAACGGAATCAATCCCTGATCGTGGTACATTGCCAATACTCCGTCAAACCCTTTGCTGTATGCAGATGCAAAAAAACCATCCGAAGAAAATGGTCCAAAAACCAATTCTCCGGCAGCAAACATCTTTTCAATCACAGGTTTGATAATCTCCTTCTCCTCTTTACCCAACAGACCGTTGTCCCCGGAGTGGGGGTTGAGTGAAAGGACTGCAATCTTTGGCCTGTCCACTGCAAAATCCCTCTTGAGCGATTCCGACATAAGCATGATCTTACTCTCTATAAGCTCCCCGGTAATTGCAGCAGGAACTTCATCTATAGGGAGGTGGTTGGTAACCAATCCTATCTTCAGCTCCTCCGACACCATCATCATAAGTGAACCGGAGCTGCCAAACTCATTTGTAAGGTATTCGGTATGGCCCGGGAATGCAAAACCCTCCCTGGATACCGACGACTTATTGAACGGTGCTGTAACCAATACATCTATTAAACCAGCCTTCAAATCCTTAACAGAAGCCTCAAGCGACAGGATTGCCGCTTTTGCCCCTTCGGGTGTGTCATTGCCCGGGTCGGCCAAGTAAGTGTCCGGAATTACATTGATCAGATTTACCCTTTTTGGATGTGCTTCCGCCGCACCCGACACCAGATTAGTAGTAAGACTCTCTGCTTCAGGTATACCCTTTTTATAAAAACCGAATATTTTGGATGAACCATACACCACCGGAGTGCAGATTTCCAACAGCCCCTGGCTGGCAAGGGCCTTTATGATAATCTCGTATCCCACACCATTGCTATCGCCCTGGGAGATTCCAACTACAATTTTGCTGTTCATGTTATTATATCTATTATGATTGGATGCTTTTGCTAAAGTTGTGCAAGATACAAATTTTAGATAAGATTTGTATCTTTGTTTCATGTCATCTATTCTGGACAGCGATATCAAGTTTTTACCCGGAGTCGGGCCAAAAAGGGCCGAACTTCTGGAAAAAGAGTTAGGGATTAAAAGCTTTCACGATATGCTTTTGTTCCTGCCCTTCCGTTATATCGACCGGACAAAAATCTATTCGGTTTCCGAAATAGAGCCCTCAATGAGCTATATCCAGCTAAGGGGAAGGATCTCTTCGGTCTCCCTCACAGGCGATAAGCCCCGTTCAAAAAGGCTGGTTGCCAAATTTTATGACACTACCGGATCGGTTGATCTGGTTTTTTTCCAGCGTATAAAATGGATACAAGAGTGGATAAAACCCAATACAGAATATATTGTATTTGGCAAACCAGCGGTCTTTAACAACAGTTGGAACATAGTCCATCCCGAGATCGAAGTTGCAACAGCAGAGGATCCCATATATATTGGCAACATGCTGGGAGTATACCCTTCAACTGAAAGACTAAAAAATTCAGGATTTGGCAATAAGCAAATAGCCAGGCTCATATCCATCCTTCTAAAACAATGCTCCCCGGCCCTTGCCGAGACCCTCCCACCGGAGACAGTAGAACAAAAAAAATTGCTTCCGTACCGTGAGAGTATCACCAACATACATTTTCCAAAAGATCTTCATATGCTGGCCCAGGCCCAGTTCCGGCTTAAGTTCGAAGAGCTCTTTTACCTGCAACTATCACTGCTCAAACAAAAAGGGATTCGTGAAAAGCAGATACCGGGTATTGTGATGTCCAAGGTAGGAGCTTTTTTCAACGACTGCTACAGAAACCTTCCGTTTGAACTCACAAATGCCCAAAAAAGGGTGATCAAGGAGATCCGGAAAGACATGGTTGGCGGAAAACAGATGAACCGCCTTCTGCAAGGCGATGTGGGCAGCGGGAAGACAATGGTTGCAGTGCTCTCTGCATTGCTTGCGGCAGACAACGGTTACCAATCATGCATCATGGCACCCACCGAGGTGCTTGCGGGGCAACACTACAAAGGCTCTCTCAAACTGTTGCAGGGAATCGGTGTAAAGACAGCCTTGCTCACAGGCAGTACAAAGAAAAAGGAACGCGAGGCAATTGCTGCCGGCCTTAACGATGGTAGTATCCATATACTCTTTGGCACCCATGCCCTTATTGAGGATACCGTACAATTTTGTAACCTGGGTTTGGCTGTTATTGACGAACAACACCGTTTTGGGGTGGAGCAGAGGGCCAGGTTGTGGAACAAAGGTAAAACCTTGCCCCATATACTTGTGATGACAGCCACCCCTATTCCCAGGACATTGGCTATGACCCTTTACGGGGACCTGGATGTATCTGTCATTGACGAACTCCCGCCCGGTCGCAAACCAATAAAAACCATCCATGCCAACGATACTCAAAGGGAACGGATTCACTCCTTCATGAAAGAGCAGATCAAAAAAGGGAGACAGGTCTTCGTTGTTTACCCCCTCATAAAGGAGAGTGAAAAGATGGACTACAAGAACCTGCAGGATGGTTACATGAACATAATAGAAGAGTTCAAAGCTCCTGAATACATCACTGCTGTGGTCCACGGCAAACAGAAAAACGAAGACAAAGCACATGACATGGAGCTGTTTGCATCGGGAAGAGCCCACATTTTGGTTGCCACATCCGTAATCGAGGTAGGTGTAGATGTTCCAAACGCCTCCGTTATGGTGATAGAGAGTGCCGAGCGCTTTGGTCTGTCTCAACTCCACCAACTTAGGGGACGGGTAGGCAGGGGTGCCGAGGAGTCATGGTGCATACTTATGACCGGATACAAGCTGAGCAAGGAGTCTCGGCAGAGGATTGAACTCATGTGCTCTACCAATGATGGATTTGAACTGGCAGAGGCAGACCTTAGAATGAGAGGGCCGGGAGACATGGAGGGCACACAACAAAGCGGGCTGCCAGTGGACCTTAGGATATCAAACCTTGCAAGGGACGGACAGATCCTGGAAGATGCCCGGAGGACAGCTCAGGCCATACTGAATGAGGACCCTCTGCTCGAAACCGGGAAATACCAAATCCTTAGACATTCACTTGGAAAACTCAAAAGGGAGCAAAAAGATTATTCGCTCATCAGCTAACCCCTGTGCGGGTTGAACAATACCAATTCCAACTTGTTTTGGATTTACAAAAAATCAGACAAACTTAAAAGAGATGAAATATATTGGAGCACACGTAAGCGCATCGGGAGGAGTGGAATTTGCCCCCCTCAACGCAAAGGAAATTGGAGCCACCGCCTTTGCCCTTTTTACAAAAAACCAACGTCAATGGGTTTCAAAACCACTTTCACCGGAAAGTATTGAGGCATTCAAAGATAATTGCAGCAAATACGGCTTCTCACCAATGCAGATACTGCCACACGACAGCTACCTGATCAACCTCGGACACCCCGAGACGGAAGGTCTCGAAAAGTCCCGTGCAGCTTTCCTGGACGAGATGCAACGATGCGAACAATTGGGACTTGACAGGTTGAACTTCCACCCAGGCAGCCATCTTAACAAAACAGATATTGACAGCTGTCTCCGCACAATCGCAGACTCGATCAACATAGCCCTGGAAAAGACAAAGGGTGTCACAGCTGTTATAGAAAATACTGCCGGCCAAGGGACCAACCTGGGCCACTCATTTGAACAGATTGCCCAAATAATCCACCATATCGACGACAAAAGCCGTATAGGAGTCTGCATCGACACTTGCCACTCTTTTGCCGCCGGTTACGACCTCTCTACTGCCGATGGTTTCAAAAAAGCATTCGACCATTTCGAACAAGTTGTTGGTTTCAAATATCTTAGAGGCATGCACCTGAACGATGCTAAGAAAGGGCTCAATTCCAGGGTAGACAGACACGACTCACTGGGTGCTGGCGAGTTGGGAGAGGAGACATTCAAACTGCTTATGAAGGACAGCAGGTTCGACAATATGCCACTGATACTGGAAACACCAAACCCCGATATATGGAAAGAGGAGATAGAACAACTACGCAAATGGGAAAAAGAATAATTTACCTGTTATTACTATTAATACCAATGACAATCAACGGACAACAATACAGGGAACTCACCAAGGAAGAGAAGCAGGTGATTCTGGAAAAGGGAACCGAAAGACCCTTTAGCGGAGAGTACTACCAGCACGACCAACCGGGGACCTATCACTGCAAACAGTGTAATGCCCCACTGTACAAATCCACATCCAAATTCGATGCCGGTTGCGGATGGCCCAGTTTCGACGACCAAATACCCGGGTCCGTTACAAGGTTACGCGACCCGGACGGGCGCAGGACTGAGATAGTGTGCTCCAACTGCAACGGCCACCTGGGACATGTTTTCCTGGGCGAAGGATTTACACAAAAAAACACACGGCACTGTGTGAACTCTATTTCAATGGTATTTATCCCCGAAAAAAGGGACACTGCAATTTTTGCAGGAGGTTGCTTTTGGGGAGTTGAGCACCTGCTGCAAAACCAACCCGGAGTAATCTCGGTAACCAGTGGTTATACAGGCGGTTCAGTTAAAAACCCGACCTATGAAATGGTATGTTCCGGCACCACCGGTCACGCAGAGGCTGTGGAGGTGGTCTTTGACAAAAACCAGGTAAGTTACCGGAAGCTTGCCCAACTCTTCTTTGAAATACACGACCCCACCCAACTTAACCGTCAGGGACCCGATATAGGCACCCAATACCGGTCTGGAATCTTTTTCAAGGACCAGGAGCAGAGAAAAATTGCCGAAGAGCTAAAAGAGACACTCAAGCTCAAAGGTTATAATGTCGTTACCCAAATTACTCCGGCATCCGATTTTTATCCTGCCGAGTCATACCACCAGGATTACTACCTGCGTAAAGGAACGCAACCCTACTGCCACTCCTACGTCAAAAGATTTTAAAAATCCCCTTCTTCAATGAAAGACCTCACAAAAGGAAAAGAGGGGGTACAGATCCTCAATTTTGCCGTTCCCATGTTGATAGGCAATGTTTTCCAGCAGCTTTATAACGTTGTGGACAGCATTGTGGTAGGAAAGTACATAGGGTCTGTGGCCTTGGCAGCAGTGGGAGCAAGCTTTCCCATACTCTTCACAATGAGTGCTATGATAGGCGGCGTAACGATTGGTGGTTCGGTACTTGTTTCACAGTATTTTGGGGCAAAAGAGAACCAAAAAGTCAAGATAACCTCCGATACACTGCAGATATTCCTGCTGGTAAGTTCCGTCATTTTATCACTTCTCTTTTTTGCTATCAGCCGCCCGCTTTTTGTCCTGCTTGGTATACCTCCGGAGGTTTTGCCCGATGCTGTCCGCTATTTTGATGTTATTATCCTGACCACCACGGTCCCCACCTTTGCCGTTTTTGGGATGGCTGCAATTCTCAGAGGTGTAGGCAACTCCAAGACCCCTGTTTACTTTGTGGTGTTATCTTTGGTGCTCAATATGGCACTGGATATAATCTTTGTTTTGGTGTTTGGATGGGGAATCCTGGGTGTGGCCTGGGCAACAGCAATTGCTACTGTAGTATCATGGGTAGCATTATGGTACCACCTGAATTCTAAAGAAGATGCCATCATAAGGTTCAACCTCAATTACAAGAAATGGCAATTCAACTGGGAAAATTTCCGGATTTCCCTAAAGATAGGTCTGCCCTCCGGTATACAACAAACCCTTGTAGGACTGGGATCCCTGGCGTTGCTCAGTATTGTCTCTCCGTTTGGAGTAGCTGTGCTTGCTGCCTATACTGCGGCAGGCAGGGTGGATATGTTCGTCTCCATGCCTGCAATGAACCTGGCTGCTGCACTTTCATCGTTTGTGGGGCAAAACCTTGGGGCCGGCAGGCTGGACAGGGTTAAGCAGGGGCTTAGATCCACCCTTTTATACTCTACAGCTATCTGCCTTACCCTGACATTGGTGGTTGTTTTCTTTGGGGGAGAGATCATGAGACTCTTCACCGACTTAAACTCCGAACACCATGCCGATATTGTAAGGATTGGCAAAGAGTATCTGGTTATAGTAACTTCGTTCTATATCGTGTTCTCTACAATGTTTGTCATCAACGGAGTTACCAGAGGAGCCGGGGCAACTTTTGTTCCAATGCTCATTACCACCCTTTCATTGTGGATCATACGGGTTCCTTTGGCATGGCTGCTATCCAGATACATGGGGCCGTCAGGAATCTGGTGGTCAATTCCAATAGGATGGAGCGCCGGACTTATTGGAGCATATCTCTACTACAGGTCGGGCAAATGGCTTAAACACAGGGTTAAAACTTAAAAAAGCTACCAGGTCGATTTTAAACCTGTAGTTCTGTTGAAAACGGTTTTGCCCTCGTTACTATCGAGCAAATCCTTAAAAAAGTAACCGGTACGTTCGAATTGCACGGCAATCCCGGAGTTATCCAAAAGTAAAGCCTCCTCGGCATAACCGGTTACAATCTTCAATGAATCGGGATTGAGGTAATCGATATACTCCTTACCCTCTTCCAGGTCATCCATCTCCGGCTTAGTGAAAAGCCTGTCAAACAGATTTACAGTCACCTTTTTGGCATGATTTACACTTACCCAGTGGATGGTACCTTTGACCGAGCGCCACTCTCCGGCTCCAGGTTTGCTTGTTGGGTCATATGTACAGCGTATCTCTGTTATATTTCCCTCGGAGTCCTTTACCACCTCTTCGCATTTGATTATGTAAGAGTATTTGAGGCGCACCTCTCCACCCGGTTTGAGACGGAAATATTTTTTAGGGGGATCTTCCATGAAGTCCTCCCTCTCTATATACAACTCCCTGGAAAAATGAACAACTCTTTTCCCTGTGCCGGGATCCTCGGGGTTGAGTGAGGGCCGGAAATTCTCGACCATCCCGTCGGGGTAATTGGTTATAACCAGCTTGACAGGGTCCAGTACAACCATATAACGGTTGGAACGTTTGTTCAGGTCCTCCCTTACACACCATTCAAGCAGGGATAGGTCTATTATGTTGTCACGTTTTGCAACTCCCACCTTGTCGGCAAACAGCCTAATCGATTCAGGGGTATATCCGCGCCTTCTCAGCCCACAGATCGTGGGCATCCTCGGGTCATCCCAACCGGTTACAAATCCCTGTTTGACAAGTTCCAGCAATTTTCTCTTGCTCATGACCGTATAGGTGAGGTTGAGCCGTGCAAACTCGTACTGTTTTGAAGGGAAAATATTCAGTTTGTCTATAAACCAGTCATACAACGGCCTATGGACATCAAATTCCAAAGTACAAATTGAGTGGGTGATTCCCTCAAGGGAGTCGCTCTGCCCATGGGCATAATCATACATGGGATATATGCACCAATCGTTGCCGGTACGATGGTGATGGGCATGTATTATCCTGTACATAAGCGGGTCCCTCATGAGCATGTTGGGATGTGCCATATCAATCTTAGCCCTCAACACCCTGGAGCCATCGGGGAACTCCCCTGCCCTCATCCTATGGAAAAGATCCAGATTCTCTTCGGCAGAACGTTCCCTGTAAGGGCTGGGGACTCCAGGCCTGGTTACCGTTCCCCTGTTGAGACGGATCTCTTCCTGGCTTTGGTCATCTACGTAAGCCAATCCCTTATTGATCAGTTCGCAAGCCCACTGAAACAGTTGCTCGAAATAGTCCGAAGCATAAAGTTCGTTGGACCAGTCAAAACCAAGCCATTTTACATCCTCTTTTATGGAATCCACGTACTCCACATCCTCTTTTGTAGGGTTGGTATCATCAAACCTAAGGTTGGTCTTTCCTCCGTATTTTTTGGCCAGACCAAAATTTAGGCATATACTCTTGGCATGACCAATGTGAAGGTAACCGTTAGGTTCGGGCGGAAACCTGGTGAGTATGGTTTTATGGACACCCTTTTGCAGGTGTTCTTCTATGATCTCCTCAAGGAAGTTCAGACTTTTACCTTCGGCCGGCTCCTCTGCCGCTGCCCCTTTTTTAATCTCATCCATCATTGTAGTCTTGGTATTCGAATAATTGCGCAAATATAAGAAATTCCTGCCGCCATTTTTGTAACTTTGTTGCTTATTGGACAACAATTGATTTTTATAGGATCATGATACAATCTATGACCGGGTACGGCAAAGCAGAGTGCCTTTGCGACAACAACAAGATAACAGTGGAAATCAGGTCGGTAAACGGGAAAGCAGCCGACATTTCCCTTAAAACCCAGATCATTCCGAGGGAGAGGGAGATTGAGGTGCGGCAACTGCTGGCATCCAAGCTCCAAAGGGGCAATATTGACCTTTTTGCACTCTCTGCTTCGGCCGAGGAAAATCCAGGGAGAACCATTAACCAAGAGGTTGTCCTATCTTATGTAAGGCAACTCAGGGAGCTCGCAAGTGCTGCCGGAGAGAATCCTGGATTTGAAACCTTGCTTGCCTCTGCACTAAGGTTTCCCGAAGTATTCGAAAATGCAACAGCCAAAGAAGAGAACCAAGAGCTTCTGAATGAAAACTGGGACAAAATATTCAAAGCAATTGATGAGGCCGCAATGATGCTCATCAGTTTCCGCAAAACAGAAGGTAAAAGGTTACAGGAAGACCTCTCAGAAAGGGTAATGCTGATCACAAAATACCTTGATCAAACAGAATCATTCGATCATGAACGTATAGAGTCCGTCAAGTCCAGGCTGGGTTCAAAGATCCAGGAGGCTTTGGATTCTCCCGATATGAACCGCTTCGAACAGGAGATGATCTACTACCTGGAAAAACTCGACATTACTGAAGAAAAGGTGAGGCTTGCCCAACATTGCCGATATTTTTTGGAAACCATGGAAACCGAAGAGTTCCCTGGCAAGAAACTTGGCTTCATTGCTCAGGAAATGGGTCGTGAAATCAATACTTTGGGATCAAAGGCCAACCATGCCGGCATACAGCAGATTGTGGTACGTATGAAGGATGAGCTCGAAAAAATCAAAGAGCAATCTCTTAACATCTTATAAAATTTGGTTAAAAAAATGCAACTTTTGGCAACTACTGATCGTCTATTGAACAGAAAAACCAAAAATCATTTTTTTTACCATGAAAGCAAAAGCCTTATTTATTTTACTGTTCCTTACCACGTTACATTTTTCGGCAACTGGGAACCCCGGGAAAAACGACATCCATCCCAAGCATGATGCCGCATCTTTGGTAATGCATGCACTCTCTGCCAGGGCACATAACTACCCTTCGACCAACAACACCATGAATGCCTTTTACAAGGAGAGAGTGGAAAAGAACAACACCTGCATAACTGTAAATGAAGCCATCCTGGATGTCAACAAAGCATCCTACCTCAACTCCAGGAGAGATGTTGTGGCTATACGTGATATCAGGGGAAACTGCACTCCTGGCAAAAACGACGACTTGCTGGTAAAACTCCAGGGAGGCCCACTGTCGGCACTGGAACTGGATGTTGTAAAGTACCCGTTCCTTGGATCTTTCAGCCACAAAATCGATGAATCCTACGAATTCGAATACGCGAAATCCGAGAAACACGGAAACAAAGAGTTCTATGTAGTTTCGTTTACTCAAAAACCCTCCGACAACAGGACCCTTTACCGTGGAAACATATTTATAGAAAAGAACTCCCTTGCCATTGGCAAAATCGAGTACTCAATGAATGTAGAGAACAGAGAGTGGTCATATGACAACTTCTTTGTAAAAAGGCCCAAAGGGAGCAAAGTACAAATGATTAGTGCCGACTATGTTGTGAACTACAGGGAGTATGACGGCAAATGGTACTACGATTATTCCACCTCCGATATCAAATTCAACTTGATGAATCCAAAAGACAATTCATATGACATCTACAATGTCAGCACCCAAATGGCTGTTACAACCCTGATTGCCGACAACTTTACCATCGACAAAAAAGATATGCTCAATAGCAAGGATGTTCTTACCGACAAAGTATTGGATCACAAGATTGCTTCAGAATGGGATATATACAACCTGATTATGCTGATGGCTGCCAACTTCTAAATCTTCCGACCTCATGTAATTAAGTTTTGGTTAGTTTATTTTACAAAGTATCGAAAAAAAAGGTGACCCTTGGGGCCACCTTTTATTTTGTTATAAGCCTAATTAGATGATCACTTCAGCAAAGTCCTCTTCCAAAAATCAACAACAGCCTTTTCGGAATGTGCACCCTGATAACCTCGGTATCCATGCATGGCCCCGGGATAAAGCATCATTTCGAATTGTTTGCCCTCCTTTTGCAGCGCATCTAATAGCTGTAAAGTGTTTTGAAAATGCACGTTGTCGTCGCCTGTACCATGGGTTATGTAAAGAACTGAGCCACTTTCACTTCTATAAAGTGCTGCCTTATTCACTGCAGCACTTTTACGGTACCCTTCGGTATTATCATCGGGGTGGTCCATATATCTTTCGGTATAATGGCTGTCATACAGGTGCCAGTCATATACTCCAGCCCCTGCAACCCCATATTTGAAATAATCAGCTCCCTCTGTAAGTGCCAGTACAGTCATGGTTCCTCCGTAGCTAAAACCAGTTATCCCAATCTTTTGGTCATTGACAAAAGGCAATGATGTCAAGTATTCAGCCCACTGGATATAATCCCTGAGCTCATAATGGCCAAGGTTCCTGTGTACATAATTTATTCCCTCCTTTCCAAAATGGCCCGAAGCCCTGTTATCCAATGTCACCTGGATTACTCCGAGTTCTGACCACATTCTTTGGGTTGGCGACGGATTGCGCCATGAATCCATAACGTTTGTAGAGTTAGGCCCTCCGTATACATTTACAATTACGGGATATTTGCGGGTAGAGTCAAATCCGGCAGGGAAGATTATTGTTCCCGGAAGTTTGAAACCTTCGGGTGTGGTAGTATACATAAGCTCGGGCAGTGACAGGGACAATGATTCGAAATCATCTGATTTACTGTCACTCAATATCTTGAATTCGCCTTTATTGACTGCACCTCTGCGGTTATCCGAAAGCAACACCAGGCGTGGAGGGGTGTCAAGGTTGGATTGAATGGCAGCAACATGGCTCCCGTCGGGTGATACAACAGGCATTGTGTAATTGTATTCACCGGCAGAGATTCTGCTTGGACGGCTTGCAGAGGTATTGGTTGAGCCTGCATTTGAAAGGGTCAGGCGGTAAATATCATTTCTTAAAGAACTCTCCCTCCTGGCGGTAAAAATAATGGTACCCTGCTGCTCGTCAAAATAGTTGATACGCACTCCCCAGTTCATCCCGTCTGTCAGCCTTTTGAGTATGCTTCCATCGTAGCTCTGGAAATATATATGTTCCCACATCTCAAAGTCCCTTACAAAATAAAAACCTGTTTTGCCAAAATGGATCTCCTCAATCCAGTCTATCCATGTTTTTTGAAATTCCTGGTAAATAGGCTTTTTTGAGCCATCATAGCTATTTACATCGTAGAGCATAAATGTGGATTGATCCCGGTCCATCCATTGCACCATAATGTTTGCTCCGTTCGAATTCCAGTAGGGAGTACCAAAATATTGGTCCTCGGAAGGGTCAAAATCAGCCCAAAGAACCTCACCTCCTTGGGAAGGGACGAATCCCAGCTTTACTTCGGGATTTTTATCGCCTGCCTTTGGATAGCGTGTCCTGTTCAGTGAACCATGTTTGCCGGATGCATCGTAGATCGGGAACATTGGGACCTGGGAATCATCAAACCTGTAAAAGGCAAGCTTCCGGCTGTCGGGTGACCACCAAAAAGCCCTGTACTGACCGCTCCTTCCAAAAATCTCTTCGAAGTAGACCCAGGAGGCCCTTCCGTTGAGAATCAGTTCCGAACCGTCAAAGGTTAACCTGGTCTCTTGACCAGTAGAGACCTCAATAGTATAAAGGTCATTCCCTCTTGTAAATGCAACAAGGCTAAAATCGGGTGAGAGAGTAGGATTGTTCTCTGCCTCGGTGGTGTTTGTAAGTTGTATCTCCTTTCCTTGAGGAGAGTAGTAGAATATATCCCCACGTTTTAGGGCAACCGACGGCTCCGTGACAGGGGTCAAAGCCAGGTCAATCTTACTGGTCGTCTCTTTTTTGATGTTGTATGCGTGGTAGCTCCTTTTACCCTCAACAATTTTCATCAACACCAGGTTGTCGTTATCTTTCCAGGTGTGTGGCACCGGCAGAGGTTTTACAGGGCTTTGTGAAAAAAGTTGGCCTGCAGCCAAAAAGGTCAATAAAAGTAAGGTAAAAAAGTTTGATACTGCTTTCATATGTTTGTGGTTAACTGTTTGCAAAAAACTTATCGTCAAAATTAACAAAATAAACCTTATGAGTGGCCCTGGTTATTGCAGTGTAAAGCCATTTGAGGTCTTCGACCGAAATTTCGCCCTTCCAAAAGGGATTATCTACAAACAGGGTACTCCACTGACCTCCCTGTGACTTGTGACATGTTATGGCATTTGCATGTTTGATCTGTAATGCATTGTAATAACGGTCCTCCCTTACCGCAGCAATCCTCTTTCTCTTGAGCCGGATATTGGAGTAATCCTCCATGACCTCATTGAACAGCCTTTTTTGTTCCAATGCTCCCAAACTTGCACTCTCACTTTCCAAAGTATTGAGAATTACTTTTGCTGTAACCTCCACATCGTTGTAATCGGGAAACCTGAGGGTGGCCTCAGCAAAATCGAGTCCGTAACGCTCCTGGTAGTTGCCTATCGAAAGTACCTCTGCAACATCCCCGTTGGCTATAAAATCAAGCTCAGGAATCTCTTCAAGGAACTGGTAACAATTCTTCACTACCATTATGTGGTCCCCTCTGTTGACCCGCTCCTCCTTGAACAACACAGATGACCTGATACCGTTGTTGTACCTGTTGGCCCTTTTGTTGGAGCGGCATAAAACCAAAGCATTCTCCCTCCCCCACCTGTCGTACGCCCCCGAAATGGACTCAATCAGGTCCGACCCGGTAATCCGCTCCACATCGTCAAAACCATCCGTGACCAGCTTTGGAAAACCCCCTTTACCCGACTCTATCAGCCTGCGAATCAACGTTGCATTGTAAAGTATCCCGGAGTCATGGGCCTGCCTCACAACACTGGTCAGCGTTGCATGGCATACCTCTCCGTATCCTTTTAAATAATCGGGGTTGAGTGCATTCGAAATCTCCTCACCAACCGGTGGCAACTGTGCTGAGTCGCCTATCAGGATCAATTTGTTCCCTTCGTTGGAACGGAGGTAGGTGATCAGGTCATCCAACAGCCTGCCACTTCCAAAAACCCCGGAATCACCGTATGCAGAGGAGATCAAGGAGGCTTCGTCTACTATGAATATTGTCTCCTTGTTTTTGTTCATATCGAGGGTAAAGTACCCAACCCCGTCTTTGAGTGATTTTTGACGGTAAATCTGCTTGTGGATCGTGAGTGCCTTTTCACCGGTGTAACCAGCCAGTACCTTGGCTGCCCTGCCGGTCGGTGCCAATAAAACATAGCCAAGGGAAAAACCCTTCAGTACCCTTACCAAAGATGCCAGTGAGGAGGTTTTGCCTGTCCCTGCATAACCATTTATCAAAAACAGATCGCAACCCTCCTTTGAAGTGATGAAAGCAGCCAGCTTTTCAAAAAGCCTGGTCTGGCAAACAGTTGGTTCAAATGCCAGGTTTTGGTTTAGTTTTTCAAGTACGAATTTTTCAAGTGACATCCAACCTCCTATCTAGAACGGAATACAACAAAAAGCAACATTATGGGGTAAATTTCCAGACGACCCAGCAGCATTTGAACCGACAACAATAATTTTGCAACAAACGGAAAATCTGAATAGTTCCCCAAAGAGCCCACCGATCCAAAGCCTGGACCCACATTACCCATACATGCAGCCGACGAACTAAATGCCTCAGTGAGTTCCAGCCCAAACAGGGTTAGCAGCATTGTCACCAAAAAAACCATGGT
The DNA here is from genome assembly GCA_009929175.1 of Bacteroidia bacterium. GTDB lineage: Bacteria > Bacteroidota > Bacteroidia > Bacteroidales > UBA932 > Bact-08. The sequence goes on from SABC01000008.1 coordinate 32,082, forward strand.
TATGTAGATTGCAATATACAGATTGACGGAATACACCATGTCCCTTTCCAGGGAGTGGTTGTTTACTTTTATGGAAACTACTGCATTTGGGTGAACCTGCCGTTTCAAATGAGCTTTAATGGAGGAGAGGAAGATAAATACCCTGTCGGCCTTCAGCCCTCCTGTCGTAGAGCCCGAACATGCACACTGGAACATGAAATAAATGAGTACAAGCATTGAGAATGAAGGCCATATTGAGGAGTCAGCCGTAGCAAAACCTGTTGTTGTACCGATTGATATAACCTGGAAAAACCCCTGCCTAAACGCTGTCCCCCATTCATTTACGCTGCCACCCATCCTGATGTTGAGGGAAACCAGCAATCCACCGGCCAACAAGGATAACAGGTAGAACCTTACGATTGAAGATTTGAAAAGGCTTGCCGGTTTACCGGCAAAAACAGAATAGAGCAAGCCAAAATGAATTCCCGATAATACCATGAAAACCATTATTATAAGTTCAATCCTAAAGGAATCGTAGTAAATCACAGAGTTGTTCCTGGTACTGAAACCTCCTGTTGAAACAGTGCTGAATGCATGATTTACAGAATCAAAAAGATCCATACCCGCAAGATGGAGCAAAAATGTCTGGATTATTGTAAGTCCCAGGTAAACAGTAGATATTATCCTGATTGTCTGTTTTACTTTGTAACGGAAATTCTCTTTGGACAATGAGGATATCTCCATTTTGGAAAGCTTCATCCTAAAGCTGCTGACAGTAGGCAAAACCAGCAACATGAAAACAACCACACCCAACCCCCCCAGCCAGTGTGTCGATGAACGCCAGAAAAGCAATCCTTTTGGCAACGCTTCCACATCAACAACTGTAGTTGCTCCGGTGGTAGTATAACCCGACACGCTTTCGAACCAAGAATCAATTATAGAGAATTCCCCTCCGTACATTGCATAAGGCAGCGTACCAAAGAGGCACGAGATTACCCAGGCAAGTACCACTATTGTAAATCCCTCCCTAAGGTTTATATCGTAGTAACGGTTTACAAAAATAAGGGGGAAGCCTCCTGCCAGTGATGTGATGAGCGCACTGAGCAAAAGGGGAGAAAATGAGGCATCAAACCCATATATGGCCGATACAACTGCCGAAATATACATGAAGAGAGCATTGAGCAACAGTGCAATACCAATATTACGGGATATGACTTTGGGATCCATCAGCTGCTCTTTAGTTTTTTGTTTTCTTCAATTATGCTCCTGACCTCGCCGTTCATATCGTCAAGTTCGTCATCGTTGTCCAGTGTAACAGTATAACTTTTGCGGAACTCCCTGTAATTCTTGATACCCTTGGATATTTTCAACAACGGGGTTATTACAAAAGAGTTGATAAAAAAATGGAATAGCAGAACCAATACTATACCCACACCCACTGCAATGATTCCGGGCATGATGCTCCTGTAATACCCCTCCTGCAACTCGATGCTGTTTTGGGCAAGAGCAGTCTGAGTAAGCATCCCCAAATCCTTTTTGTATTTTCTCAAATCGGTATAAACCGGGGTAAGGCTCCTCTCGTACCACTCTTTCCTGGCTTGATAGTCTTGTTGCATCACTGTCCTGGAATTACTGATTACTGCCAGGTAACGGGAGTACGAATGAGCCAGCGAATCGGCAGTGGCACGTTCCGAATCGTTAGTGAAATTTTTGCGAATACTCGCTATGTATTCGTCAAATCTCTCGTCGTAGAGGATCTCTTCGGCTTTGATCGAAGAGTCTATTATCACCCTCCCCAAGAGGATAAAGTTATACTCTTCGGTGAGTTCCATTAGTTTACGGGATGTGTTTATACTGTTGATATTGGCTGTCATTAGCCGGGTTACCGACTTTCTCATCCTGCTAAATTCAAATACAGCTATAGCACTGGACAAAAAGAGAATAGAGCCAATGATAATAAATCCCAGCGAAATTTTCCTCCGAATTTTCATAGCACAAGTTTAAAGCGCAAATATATATACAAAAATCAAGAGGATGTCCAAAATCTTAGTTTTGGACATCCTCCCGAAAATAAAAGAATGCTGTTTACTTTACAGTATCCATATAAGCAACCATTTCCAAAACCTTGTTGGAGTAGCCCCACTCATTGTCATACCACGAAACCACCTTCACAAAGTTAGGATTAAGCATGATCCCAGCCTCAGCATCAAAGATGGAAGTGCGGGGGTCGGTGATAAAGTCGCTGGAAACCACAGCCTCCTCTGTGTATCCCAAAATTCCTTTAAGCTCACCCTCCGAAGCGTTTTTCATAACCTTCTTGATCTCATCATAGCTGGTAGCTTTGTCCAGGCGGCAGGTAAGGTCCACAACCGATACATTCACGGTAGGCACCCTGAACGACATACCTGTAAGTTTGCCGTTCATCTCGGGGATAACCTTCCCTACAGCTTTGGCAGCACCTGTGGATGAGGGGATGATATTGGCAGCTGCTGCACGTCCTCCTCTCCAGTCTTTTGCAGATGGTCCGTCAACAGTTTTCTGAGTTGCAGTTGTTGCGTGTACTGTGGTCATCAAACCTTCGGTGATTCCAAAGTTTTCGTTGAGCACCTTAACTATAGGAGCCAGACAATTGGTTGTGCAAGATGCATTCGAAACAAATTGCTCACCAGAGTATTTCTTATGATTAACACCATATACAAACATAGGAGTGTCGTCCTTTGAAGGAGCAGACATGATCACGCGTTTGGCACCGGCATCAATGTGGGCCTGGCATTTCTCCTTTGTAAGGAAAAGACCGGTCGATTCCACAACATAATCTGCTCCTGCCTCTCCCCATTTGATATCTGCAGGGTTTTTCTCGGCAGTTACCCTGATAGGGAATCCGTTGACCACAAGTTTGCCGTCAGCTACCTCAACCGTGCCGTTAAAACGACCATGAACTGTATCATATTTCAACATATAAGCCATATACTCCACATCTATCAGGTCATTGATTGCCACTACCTGAATGTCGTTTCTCTGCTGTGCCGCACGGAACACCAGACGGCCGATACGGCCGAAACCATTAATTCCAACTTTAATTTTACTCATATCGAATCTGTTTTAATTTGAATGTCTTATCTCTAATTACCTTTGGGAAAGGCGCTGCAAAGTTAATACTTTTTAAAAAACACGCCACTAAAATTCGCATTATAATAAACAAAAATCTGGCCAAAAAATGTTAACTTCGCAAATTGATACTTACAGGATAAACAATCATGAGAAAAATACTAATAACCAATGACGATGGAGTCAAATCCAGGGGGATCGGCATTTTAACCGAAATGATGAAGCCATACGGCGAGATAACAGTAGTTGCCCCGTTCGAAGCCCAAAGCGGTATGTCGGCAGCTCTTACTATTGGCAAACCGTTAAGGCTCACCGAGCTGAAAAGTGAAGAAAACCTCAGGATATATGCTTGTTCAGGCACACCGGCAGATTGTGTAAAGATGGCCATGAACCAGTTGTTCAGTGATCAAGCTCCTGATTTATTGGTTTCCGGAATAAACCATGGCTCTAATGCTGCAATCGCATCGCTCTATTCGGGAACCCTGGGGGCTGCGGCCGAGGGAACGGTTTACGGAATCCCCTCAATTGGTTTCTCGATGGCATCCCACGACCTCGAAGCCGATTTCAGCGGTGCAATTTTTTACGGGAAACTCATCATCGACAATTTTTTGAAAAATCCAACCGTGCCAGACACATACCTTAATGTCAATTTCCCTCCTTTACCCAAGGATGAGGTAAAAGGCATCCGGTTTTCGCACCAAGGAAGAGGCCAGTGGATCAAGGAATTTGAACAACGTAAAGACCCATACGGTTTTGACTACTTCTGGATGACCGGAGAATTCTTCAACATTGAGCCCGAGGATGGTACTGCCGACCACAACCTGGTGGCAAACAATTACATCAGTATTGTACCACACAAAATAGACACTACCGACTACAATGAGATAGAACGGTTGGAAAAACTCTGGAAACTCTGATTACATCATGAAATACTACATCATAGCAGGAGAGGCTTCGGGGGACCTGCATGGATCCAACCTGATGAAAGGGCTCAAGGTCGCCGACCCCGAGGCCCGGTTCAGGTTTTGGGGTGGTGACTTTATGCTTGCCCAAGGGGGTGAGTTGGTCAGGCATTACAAAGAGACAGCCGTAATGGGGTTTGTAGAAGTCTTGGGTTCTCTCGGCAAAATCGCCTCCAATCTCAAGCTGTGCAAAAAGGACCTGGCGGAATACAATCCCGACATTGTGATCCTTATAGACTACCCAGGTTTTAACTTCAGGATAGGTGAATATGCAAAAGAGAATGGTTACAAGGTTTTCTACTATATTGCACCAAAGGTATGGGCCTGGAAAGAGGGTCGGGTAAAAAAACTTAAGAAATTCACCGACCGGCTTTTCATTATATTCCCCTTCGAAATTGAATATTTCCGCAATCACGGAATTGAGGCTGTTTACCGTGGGAATCCCCTGCTTGATTCGGTAAGCGGTCATAAATTCAGGGACGAAGGATTGGATGAATTCAGGAAACGCAACTCAATAGGCGAAAAACCAATTATCGGACTCCTTCCCGGAAGCAGGATGATGGAGATAAAATACCTGATGCCCAGAATGGTCAAACTGGAAAAAGAGTTCCCAGACCATCAGTTCCTTTTGGCAGGAGCCCCCTCAATAGCTCCCGAAGTTTATTACAGGTATCTGCAAGGCACCAATATCCGGGTACTTACAGGAGAGGCGTATTCAATAATGAAACATGCTAAGGTCACCGTTTTGGCATCCGGCACCGCAAGCCTGGAGGCAGCCCTTTTGGATTCGCCGCAGGTGGTGTGTTACGGAGGGAACGAAATCTCCTACCAGATTGCCAAAAAGGTTGTCAAGGTAAAGTATGTGAGCTTGGTAAACCTGATTTTGGACCAGCCTCTGGTAAAGGAACTTTTGCAACACGACTGTACTGTTCAAAACATTGCCAGGCAGGTAAATCTTCTGCTGGAACCTAAAGAGAGGGAAAAAGTGCAAAAGAAATATTCAAAGCTGAGGAAGATACTGGGTGGAGAGGGTGCCTCCTTGAAAGTGGCAGAAGCCATGGTGGAAGAGTACAACAAAATCGTGTCACTCCAAAGGTTCCACTGTACTGTGGAATCCCCCATAGGCAAATTGCTTCTTACCTCGGACAACGACTCCCTATTATCGGTTTCATATACCGACAATGAGGAGCAAAACAATCAGGACCAGACCCTTCCGCAGGTTTTGAAGGAGGCCGGACGTCAACTGGCTGAGTACTTTGCAGGAGAGAGGGAAACATTTGATCTCCCCCTTAATCCACATGGCACCGATTTCCAGCTCAAGGTTTGGGAAAAACTAAGGGAAATCCCATTCGGTAAAGTTAAAAGCTACGGAGAGGTGGCAGCACTTATAGGTGACAAAGATGCCAACAGGGCTGTCGGTATGGCATGCAAATCCAACCCATTGTTAATAATAACCCCTTGCCACAGGGTAATCGGGGCAAACAATAAATTGACAGGTTTTAATATTGGACTGGATAAAAAAAGTTATCTCCTCAATCTCGAAAAAGTGACACTTAACGGGGATGGAGACCTTTTTACGGGGGAATAATATAAAACAAATTGAAATGAAGTTAAAAGTCAGTAAGTACCAAGGAGCAGGTAACGATTTTGTAATTCTGGACAACAGGGATGGTTTGGCAAACCTTTCCAGGGAACAGATCAAATTACTTTGCGACAGAAGGTTCGGAGTCGGAGCTGATGGATTGATGTACTTGAACGCCAGTAACAAGTACGACTTTTCCATGAAGTATTTCAACTCAGACGGAAACGAAGGCACTATGTGTGGCAACGGAGGCAGATGCCTTGTAGCTTTTGCAGCCCACAAAGGCATAAAAAAGTATCGTTTCGATGCAATTGACGGAGAGCATATCGGGAAGGTATACAAATACTCGCCATCTGTCTCCGATGTAGAAATCAGAATGATTGATGTCCATGGCATCAAGGAGCACTCTCCAAAAAGTTTCTATCTTAACACCGGTTCGCCCCACCTTGTCATATTTGTGGATAACCTCAAGGATTACGATGTTGATAACAACGGTAAGCTTTGGCGGCACCACCAGGTTTTTCCCGGTGGTACTAATGTCAATTTTGTACAGGGAAACTGGGGGAAAGACTCCTCGGGATGGAGCCAGTCCCTTGAACCTGGCAGCTCCCTTGAACTCTCTGTCAGGACCTACGAACGAGGGGTTGAGGCCGAAACATTTGCTTGCGGTACAGGCATTACAGCCTCTGCAATCGCCTATCACAGACTGCTCAATAAAAACTACATAACCCGATTTGGCAAAGAGGAGTTTTACCCTGCAGATATTAAAACCCGGGTCAAGGCCATAGGGGGCGACCTTGAAGTAAATTTCCGATACCTGGGCAACGAAAAGTACTCCGATATCTTTTTAAGGGGTCCTGCCACTTTTGTATTCGAATGTGAAATCAACATATAATCCTGATTTATGAAAACAGCTGTTTTTCCCGGTTCTTTCGATCCTTTCACCCTTGGACACCTGGATGTGCTCACCTCTGCACTCAAACTTTTTGACAAAATCATCGTTGCAGTAGGTTTCAACGTTCAAAAAGCCGGATATTTTAGTGTAGAAGAGCGAGTCAGGATAATTAAAGAGTCCGTCAAAGGAATGGAAAACATTGTTGTGGACAGCTACAGCGGGCTAACCATAGATTACTGCAATAAGGCCGGGGCCGGATTCATTGTCAGAGGCCTAAGGACAACCACCGATTTTGAGCTGGAAAGGGTAATTGCCCAAGCCAATTATAAGATGAATCCCGATATTACAACGGTATTCATTCCTTCTGGGCCCGAATTTGCATTCATTACCTCGACTGTAGTCAGGGATGTCTTGGTAAATGGTGGATGCATCGACTCATTCATGGCAAAAGGGGTAAAAATAGAACGTAATGAAAAGAATCTTTAAGATTCAATTGCTTGCAATCCTGCTCCTGTCACTTCAAACACAATTGTTTTCACAGGAGAATAAAGCAAAGGAGGCAACATCATCTCAGGAGGCTTTCGTTTTCATTGAAAGTTATCTTGATGGTATTCCCAATGTAAGGGACTCGTTGATTGCAGCATGTGATTTACTTATTGGCTCTGCAACCAACAAAGAGGCAGCCACATCAATTGCCGGATATCTTTTCAACCGTTTCAGCACCTCCCGGGTAATGGGAGATGAATCGGTTGCAATACATATTTCAAAAAACTATTTCCTAAACGGAAAACTGGAATGGCAGGGTGACGGTGGGTTGGCTTTGCTGAGGCTTTATACTGAGTTTAACGAAAACTCTTTGTTGGGGATGAAGGCACCATCCCTTGACCTTCAAACCCCGGACAGGGCTGTACTTTCGCTTTACAAGGTCAAGTCAAGGTATACGCTTTTGTACTTCTTTGACTCCTCCTGTAACTATTGCCGGGAACAACTTCCGTCACTTACCGCAACATTGAGCCGTTTCTCACATCTCAACATCACTGTTCATGCAGTTTACTCCCAAACCGACACAGCCGGTCTAAATCGTTTCAGGGAAGAGTTTGCCCATCATATAACTGACTCTGGTGTCAAATGGAACTTCGTGTACGATCCATGTAACACAAGTAATTTCCATAAACTTTACAACGTGTTATCAACCCCCAGGATTTACCTACTGGATCAAAACAAAATCATAATCGGCCGCAATCTGGACAATCCTTCCCTAAACGAACTTTTGGATTCCGAGGAAAAGAAGCATTCCCGGATGCACTCAGTTGCCGAAGGTTTCGTCCCCCAATATCTCTCCCTTTTTGACCTCTCCGACACAACCCAATACAGTCAGGCATTCAACCCCTTGTTTGACAGGATCAACCGTGAAAATCCTGAGATGCTCAATCCTGTGTTTTACCACATTTTCGAATACCTTGCCGGTTCCGGTGAAGAACACCTTAAACAATGTGCCCTCCATGTCGCCCGCAAATACATCCGGGGGAAGGCGGAGTACTGGTACGATCCTCTTTTCACAGATTCGAGGGTTCCTCAAGTGGTGTCACATATAATTAACAACAGCATAGGGTCGGACTTTCCATTGGCCTCCTTTTTCAATAAAAGAGGGAGGTCATACAGCTTTGGGTTTGACCGCAACCAATACACATACATCTATTTTTTCAACCCCGGATGTGCTATATGCAAACCCTTCACCCATGAATTGAAACAAATCCATAAAACCTTGAAGAGGCGTGGTGTAAAGGTGGTTGCAATTCATACTGCCGGAGGGAAAAATGAGGTAAGGGAGTATCTTAAGGAAACAAAGGTACCCTGGGACGTATTATACTACAATCCAGACAATATTTTACCTTTGCACCAGATTTACGAATCAGGGTTGCTGCCAATGACCTACCTTATTGATAACAAGGGGATTATCCAGGCTAAAGTAATCAACACAATCAAACTGTTAGAACTGATACAAAAATGATTCACGGAAAATACCTCGATTTTTACAATCGACTCAACACAATCATTCCCAAAGAGAGGTTATTGCACGACTCTTTGAGCACAATAGCCTTTGGCACCGATGCCTCATTTTACAGACTCATCCCCAAACTGGTAGTCAAGGTTTATAACGAACAAGAGCTGGTCCATACAGTAAAGGAGGCATACTCTCTCAATATCCCGCTCACCTTCCGTGCAGCAGGAACATCACTTTCGGGGCAAGCAGTGACAGATTCGGTACTGGTAATTGCAACGCATGGATGGAAAGAGCATAAGATACTGGATAACGGTAGTAAAATCAGGTTGCAGGCAGGTATCAGGGGCGGAGAAGCAAACAAGATACTGGCACCCATTGGAAAGAAAATCGGTCCCGACCCTGCCTCCATCGAGAGTGCGATGATTGGTGGTATAGCTGCCAACAATGCAAGCGGCATGTGTTGCGGCACCAGTGAAAACTCATATAAGACAGTGTCCGATATAAGGGTTGTGCTCCACGACGGAACCATACTGGATACTTCCAATCCACAAAGTTGTGCCGACTTCATGGAAAAACAGCCTGCAATTGTATCCAAGTTGGCAGAGATGTCGGAATATGTCAAAAACCAGCCCCGGTTGCACGAAAGGATTGTCAAAAAATTCAAAATAAAAAATACAACCGGTTACTCCCTCAATGCACTGACCGATTTCGACGAACCAATTGAGATACTTAAACATCTGATAATTGGCTCCGAAGGAACTTTAGGTTTCATTTCGGACATAACCTACAGGACAGTAACTGAAGATCCCCACAAGGCTCTGGCACTGATAACTTACCCCGACATCGAAAGCGCCTGCAATGCTGTGATTATCCTTAAAAAACAATCGGTTACAGCAGTTGAGATAATGGACAGGGCAGCCCTCCGCTCGGTTGACTCTGCACGTGGAGTTCCCTCCTATCTCAAGACTTTGCAGCCAAATGCATGTGCAATACTGGTAGAGACCAAAGCCGACAACCCCGCACAGTTGGATGAAAATATTGTCCAAATCACTACGAGCATCGGAAATATCCAAACCGAACTCCCTTATGCATTCACCAAGGATAGTAAGGAACAGGCATACCTTTGGAAAGTACGTAAAGAGATCTTTGCAACCATTGCCGGTATGAGAAAATCGGGGAGCACTCCAATCATTGAGGATATATGCTTTCCTATTGAACATCTTGCAAACGGCACTATGGACCTCATAGAGTTGTTTGTTAAACACGGTTATGAAGAGGCAGTCATCTTTGGACATGCATTGGAAGGCAACCTCCACTTTGTATTCAACCAGGATTTCCAACACCGGGCAGAATTGGACAAGTACAGCCGTTTCATGAACGAAGTGGTTGCAATGGTTGTGGATAAATATGACGGTTCCCTTAAGGCTGAGCACGGGACGGGCCGCAACATGGCTCCTTTTGTAGAAAAAGAGTGGGGCGAGCAAGCCTATGCCATGATGAAAGAGATCAAATCGGCCTTCGACCCGAAAGGGATACTCAATCCTGGTGTTATCCTCAATGACGATAAAGAGATCCACCTTAAAAACATCAAGCCAATACCCTCCACACGGGAAAGCGTGGACAGGTGTATGGAGTGCGGATTTTGTGAAGGCACCTGTGTATCGGAAGGTTTTACCCTGTCTCCAAGACAGAGAATAGTGGTTTTCAAGGAGATGGAAAGACTCAGGACAACCGGAGAAGAACCCCACAGGGCTGCAGAGTTAAACAAGTTATACCAATATTCCGGACTGGATACATGCGCAACAGACGGTCTTTGCTATATCAAATGTCCGTTGGATATAGATACCGGCAAGCTGGTAAAGGAGCTGCGTTACGAAGGCCACAGCCAAAAGGCCCAAAAGAGGGCCCTCTCCCTGGCCAGGAATATGGACAAGGTGACATCGGGAATGCGGTTTGGGCTCAACACTGTCTATTACATGAGGTTGCTTACAGGAAAGAGGATATTTGGAACAGCAGCTACGACCATTCACAAAGTCACTGGAGGTTTCGTCCCGTTATGGAACCAATACTTTCCCAAAGGAGCTTCCGGTATCAAAATCAAGGAGTCCCAAAACAACGGGGTTGTCCAAAATAAAAGTAACAAACCCAAGGTGGTCTATTTTCCCTCTTGTATAACCCGTAGTATGGGGCAATCCAGGGAAAAGAGTGCCGAGTCCAAGGTTACCGAAATAACGCTGACACTCCTGGAAAGGGCTGGTTACGAAGTTATTTACCCGGCAAACATCAATTCTCTCTGCTGTGGCATGGCTTTTTCCAGCAAAGGTTTCACTCAAGCAGGGAAAGAGGCTTCGGACAAACTGGAAGAAGCATTGCGTATAGCTTCCAATGAGGGACAAATTCCCATTTTGTGCGATATGAGCCCTTGCCTCTATACAATGCAAACCAATTTTGGTGACAGGTTAAAGCTTTATGAACCTGCTGAATTCGCTTATCTTTTCCTTATGGATAAACTCACAATCCAAAAACTTGAAAAGAAAATTTCGGTTTTTGCTGTATGCAGTGCAAAGAAACTAGAGGTGGACAACTACCTATACGACATTGCCCGTAGGTGCGCCAAAGATGTTACGGTAATTGACAGCAACTGCTGCGGGTTTGCCGGCGACAGGGGCTTTTTGCTCCCCGAACTCAACAAACATGGATTGAGGAACCTTGCAAAACAGACACAAGGGTGCAGTGAGGGATATGCAACCAGCCGCACCTGCGAAATCGGGCTCTCAAACCATAGCGGAATCAATTTCTCATCAATTTTTTACCTGCTGGAAGAGGCCAGCAGACAATAAAATATATCCAGCATGTACAAAAACCTTGGAGAGTACGTAAGTTTTCTTGAATCCAAAGGAGAGCTCCTGAGGATAAAAGAGTTTGTAGACCCGGTACTGGAGATTGCCGAAATTACAGACAGGGTAAGCAAAAGTGAAGGTGGAGGCAAAGCGTTGCTGTTCGAAAACACAGGGACCTCCTTCCCTGTTCTGACAAATATGATGGGATCGGAAAGACGCATCTGTTATGCCTTGGGTATTGAGACATTTGATGAGATTAACAGCTACATGGAGTCTTTGATCAAGGAGCTTACTCAGGAGAGAGGCTCATTTTTGGACAAACTCAAGATTTTACCTTACCTCAAGGAGGCCTCCAGATGGCTCCCTGCCAGGTTCAAGGGACACCCGCCATGCCAGGAGAGCGTGCTTTTCCAACCTGACCTCGAAAAGTTCCCGGTTTTGAAATGCTGGCCCGACGACGGAGGCCGGTTCATAACCCTCCCGCTTGTCCATACAAAGGATCCTGTTACCGGAGCACGTAATGTGGGTATGTACAGGATGCAGGTATTCTCTAAAACCACAACCGGGATGCACTGGCACCGTCACAAAACGGGAGCCAGGCATTTTGCAGCATTCCGTGAAGGAGAATTTCCTATAGCAGTTGCTTTGGGTGGGGACCCTGTTTATACATATGCTGCTACTGCCCCGTTACCAGATGGAATTGACGAATACCTGCTTGCAGGATTTCTCCGGAACAAACCTGTGCAGCTTGCCGATTGCCTCACCCAGCCACTCCAGGTTCCGGCAGACTGCGATATTGTGATTGAGGGATATATCAACAAAAACGATTCCTTGGTGACCGAGGGTCCGTTTGGTGACCATACAGGGTTTTATTCCTTGGCCGATCTCTATCCAAAGATGACCATAACATGCATAACCCACAGGAAAAATGCCATTTACCCTGCAACTTTGGTTGGTATACCTCCACAGGAAGATAAATACATTGCTGTAGCCACCGAAAAGATTTTCCTTACTCCAATTAAATTTGCAATGGTTCCCGAAATACTTGATCTCCATATACCGGAGGAGGGTTGCGGGCACAACCTGGCATACGTCAAGATAACTAAAAGCTATCCCGGCCAGGCAATCAAAGTGGCTCATGCACTTTGGGGAGCAGGACAAATGATGTTCAATAAGATAATGTTGATAACCGATCAGGATATTGATCTACGGGACCACAGTCAAATTGCCAGTGTAATTACCAAACACTACAATCCAAGGACCGACACACACTTTAGCAGAGGTCCATCGGATGTGCTGGACCATGCCTCTCCTGCCCTTGGTTTTGGAGGCAAAGTGATGTTCGATGCCACTGCAAAGCTGCCCGAAGAGAGTGGTCATGGATTCCAAAATACCTTACCTGCCATATCCAAGGCCATACACTTTACACCAGACCTCTCTGATTTAAAGGGTAAAATCAACATAATAACAGATACCGGAATCTCCGGGGAGTACCACTCCATGTGGATCTGGGGCAGCAATTGCGATCCTGTGAGGGACTCTTCGTTCCATGACAATCTGCTGGTCATGGATGCCACGGCAAAGTCACCGGGCCCTAATGTCAGGGAGTGGCCTCCAATGGCACTCTCCTCGGCAGAGACCATACAACAAGTCGACAAAAAATGGGAATCCTTGGGAATCGGCGGTTTTATTGAATCTCCTTCGCTTCGCTTTCGTCAAAAATAGCTATTTTTGCCGCCCGAAACATTAACAAAACTAAGATGAGAAAAGAAGCGAAAGGATTTGCAGCACTTTTTTGTGCAGCCATGTTTACATTCACCCTGCAGGCCAATGCCCAAGACACGGTGACAGAAGAGAACGACACAACATACAAATACGCAATAACGAAGGCAGCGGTCATCTCCACTCCAAAAGAGACTTACTACATCAGGCAACTGCCTGCCTCTACATCAATATTGGAAGAGGTCCAGATCAACAACACGGTAACACGCTCCATCAAGGGACTCTCTTACCAGGTACCAAACCTTTATATACCTTCGTACGGATCTAAAATCACCTCTGCAGTCTACATTCGGGGTATAGGCTCAAGGTTTAGCCCATCTCCCTCAATAGGACTCTACTCCGACAATGTACCTTACCTGGATAAAAGTGCATTTGATTTTGAATTCCTCGATGTAGAGAGAGTTGAGGTTTTGAGAGGCCCACAAGGGACACTTTACGGCAGAAATGCCCTCGGTGGTATCATACATGTGAGGAGCCGCTCGCCATTCGCATCACCCTTGACAAAAATTGAACTGACCGGCGGAACTTACGGACAGGCAAAGGGAGCTTTTTCTACAAATCATCATGTAGGTGATAATATCGCTTTTTCACTCGGTGGTTTTCTCGCACACGAAGATGGGTTTTTCACTAATGTTTACACTGGTCAAAAGACAGACCGAGGAGACAACGCCGGGGGCAAGCTTCGTTTTGACCTCAAAATATCTCCCAGATGGCTGATGGAGATAGGCAGCCATTTGGAATCTACCAGACAAAACGCCTACCCATACGGCCTATACGACCCCGCAACCAAAGAGACAGCTGCACCATCTTACAACGATACCAGCTCTTACCGTAGAACATTGATTACCAACTCTCTTCAGTTTACCCATAATGCCCCCGGCTGGAAGCTCAGTCTCATTTCGGCTTACCAATACCTCGACGACAAAATGCGTCTGGACCAGGATTTTAGTCCTGAACCGATCTATACAATGTACCAAAAACAGGACCAACACAGTTTTAGTCAAGAGGCTGTTTTCAAATCCGAAAACTCAAAAAATTATCAATTTGTATCTGGGGCATCTCTCTTTTACCAAAAAAATGTAACCGAAGCTCCGGTAACATTTGGCGAAGTGGGGATGGACCGTTTTTTCCAGCAAACATTTGACCGGCTTTACCAAAATGGGCAAATGCCCCTCAGAATGACTGTTACCGATAACTCAATGGTTGTTGACGGACTATTTGACCAACGCTCATACGGACTCGCTCTTTTCCATCAGACAACACTTAGGAGAATCTTCACTGACGGCCTCTCCCTGACACTGGGTCTCAGGTATGAGCACGAAGAGCAAAAACTGGACTACAGCAGCTCTGCCATACTAAACCTGAGTTTCATAAGACCTCCGGCTCCAATGCCTATACCGGTATCGATCCCTGCCCTTATCGAAGGGAACAGCAATCAAAACTTTGGGGTTTTCTTACCAAAAGCAGCCCTTCAATACCAGTTCAGTGAGACAGGGAAGGTCTTTTTCACCTCAGCAAGAGGCTATAAAGCCGGTGGATACAATATCCAGATGTTCTCCGATCTTATTCAGTCTTCCATGATGGGAGGAATGCCCGGACAAGGAGGAGGCTCAGCTGGGGCCGGCGGCGAAGATGTTTCGGAGACAATTTCCTACAGACCTGAATTCAGCTGGAACAACGAACTAGGGTACAGCGGAGAGCTGCTCCCCGAAAAACTATCATTGAATGCGGCATTGTTCTACATTGAGAGCAGGGACCAGCAGATAGTTCAATTTGCAGGAACCACAGGTTTTGGAAGGATAGCCCGTAATGCGGCAAAATCCTATAGTACCGGGATTGAAGCCCTGCTTGCCTATTCTCCTTTTAACAACCTTACAGCTTCTTTTAACTGGGGCTACACTTACTCCAGGTTCATTGAGTATAACGACGGAAGGGAGGATTACAAAAACAAATTTGTCCCATTTGTACCGAGGAATACTGTCAGTGCTTCTGTTCGGTATAGAAAGGATATCAACGGTAACTGGCTCAAAAGCTTCACAACCTTTCTCCAGTACTCTGGAGCCGGTAAAATTTACTGGACCGAAGACAACAGTGTTTCACAAAAATACTATTCTGTCTTGGATGGTTCTGTTTCATTTAATTTTCCTATTTTTGAACTATCGTTGTGGTTCAGGAACATAACAGATGCAAAGTACAACACATTTTATTTTGAAACATTAGGAACAGGGATTGCCCAGCTCAACAATCCGTTTAACACCGGAGTTACCTTGAGATTTGTCCTTTAATGGATTAACTATATGGTCGAGAGCTTTATAAAAGGTTTTATAGTAGGAATGGGAGCCTCTATTCCCCTCGGCCCATTGGGTGTGATGTGTGTCCAAAAAACATTGAGCAAAGGAAGGCTCTCCGGTCTGGCAACAGGGTTGGGGGCCTCTTTGACTGATACTTTTTTTGCTGCCTTTGCAATTTTAAGTCTGGCTCTGATCCAGGAGTTTGTAAAATCAAACGAAACTGCAGTTTTATTGGGTGGAGGATTGGTGGTTATTGCAATCGGACTCAAAATATTCCTTACAAATCCCGTAAAACAGATCAGGCAAAACAAAGGTGGTAAGAGATTACTGGAAGATTTTGCATCGGCAGTTGTGATGACAGTTACAAACCCCGGAGCGATTTTCCTTATCCTTGGTCTCTTTGCCTTTACAGGACTCGAAGTGGACGGCACATCCAGCGGCCCTGTCATAACCTCAGCCTTAGCCGGAGTTTTTGCCGGTGCCTTTGCCTGGTGGCTTATACTTAGCACTACTATAAATTTATTCCGCAACAAATTCAGGTTAAGGCAGCTGCTCTTGATAAACCGGGTTGCCGGAGTAGTAATCATGTTCCTTGGATTACTCTCTTTCCTGGAATCAATATGGAATATTATCTCATCTTACTTCGATTAATCTTTTTTTGCACATTTTTTGCAATCCTTTTGTTAACTTTGCACTTTAATTGGGGATGTTTTGGTTTTGACAGCATTCACAATCTGGAAGTAAGCACGCCGAGCGTTGTATCACCGGCTCGTAAATCCCGGAGTACAAGCCATAACTGGCAACAACAACTATGCACTCGCTGCGTAATTAAGCTTAGCTTAATCGCTTAATCGCCGCCGGCCAGGTCCGGCCTCGACGAGTATCCCGCCGGGCTTTGCGCCCTCTATGACCGGTATATGGGGTATCATTAAAGAGAGGATGCGGGGGAGGACTCCTTTAATGCCCCTTAAGTAATCAAAGGATAAGTTGTGAATGGCCTGCCTCCCGGCAGTTCACAAACGAAAACCGAAGAGAGGATAAGCGCGTAGAAAGCTTTTGGATGGTTTGTTTGGACGGCGGTTCGAGTCCGCCCATCTCCACAAAAATCAACTACTTACCGGGGATGTACGGGATCTTGAAAGTAAACCTGCTCCCTCTCCCCGGTTCCGACTCAACAAAGATTTCCCCTCCAAAAGTGTCAATGTAACCCTTTACAATGGAAAGGCCCAAACCCGAACCTTCATATGGTCTTGTGTACTGACTGTCCACCTGGACAAAACGGTTGAATACGGCCTCTATTTTTTCGGGAGGAATTCCTATCCCGGTATCTTCTACGTAAAATACAAGTCTGTTTCCCTCCCTGTAGTTCCCGAACCTGACAAAACCATCTTCAGTAAACTTCAAAGAATTGTTTATGAGATTGGTTAGTATTGCATCCAATTTAAACTTGTCGGTTTCGATTATTGCCTCTTCACCTGTTAGGTACTTTTCCAGTATTATGGAAACACCTTTGTCTGCAGCAGCCTTTTCAAAGAAACGGCGGTGGAAATCCATAATTTCGGAACAATCTGTAATATCAAGGTTAAGATTAACCTGGCCAGATTCAATTTTAGAAATCTCGATTATCGCGTTTATGGTATCTAACAGCCGGCTTCCGCTTTTATGCATCAGAGAAAGGTAAAGCTCTTTTTGACTCTCCTCCAGGTCTGGTTCCGACAATAGCTCCATAAACCCGAGTATCCCGTTCATTGGGGTACGGATTTCGTGAGAAATATTTGTAAGGAAAGCCGTTTTGAGCCTGTCGCTCTCTTCGGCCTTCTCTTTGGCCGCAACCAACTCGTTTATCATGGCTTCCCTTTGGAGTATGATTGATAGTTCCCTGGCTATCATTTCAAGCAACTGCGCGTTTCCTTCGTTGAATGCATCAGGGTCGGTATAACTTTTTAGCACTATGATTCCCATTCCCTTATTCTTATCCTTGATTGGTGCACACAAACAGCATTGGGTTTCGGAATCATATTCAAAACCATATTGGATAGACATGGACTGTAGTTCTGTTTTCGACATTACCCTTGTAACACCGTTTTCCATGATATGTTTTACAACTTTCCTCTGGCCGTCAGTCACCAACCCATTTGATTCCCCTCCTTCCAATAAAACATTACGGAACGTATCATTGTTTGGGTCATACAATGATACATAAAGGTGGGAAGTGTCCATAACCTCAGAAAGAAGGTTTTTTACCAACAGCAGCAACTCATCCAACCTGGTGTAGGTCATGGACTGACGGGCAATTTCATACAGGATATGCTGAACTTGTTGGTCATATTTTCTCCTGGTGATATCCAAAAATGTCAGGACAGTTCCCGAAACCTTGTCATCCCTGAAGATTGGATAGGACCAGAACTCAACCGGGAACGGCGTACCATCACTCTTAAAAAAATAATCATCCGAAACATGTACCGGCACCTTCTCTGCCATGCTTTTGAAAACCCTGCATTTTGACTTTTCATGCCCGCCATCACCTTTCCCGGACAAATGGATTATATCGTGAATCAACGCTCCGACGACTTGGCTTTCATCTTCCAGGCCAAGTAACCTTAAAGCCGATTTGTTACAAAAAGTACATATCCCATCATTGTCGGCACCCAGGATTCCCTCTGCTGTGGAGTTGAACAACAATCTGATCGTTTCTTCATTTTCAATCAGCTCTTGCTCCATTTGCTTCCTGAGGGAAATATCCCTGGTTACCCCGAGGATTCCAATTGGTTTTGCATCCTTATCCCTTAAAAAGGTCACATTAATCCCAAGCCATACCAGATTGCCATTTGCATCGAAATGTTCAATTTCAAACATCCTGGTTCTCATCTTGTCTGCACCCGGGTCATTGTCTTTTTTGATTTCCTCCCTCAAAACGCTAGCCATTAGCATTATAGACTCCTTAGGCATCTTCTCCTCAATGGATTTTGCCATATGGACTTCGGCAGTTTCTCCCAACAATTTTTCTACTGAAGGGGAGACGTAAGTTGTATTGAAATCCATATCCATGATCCAAACCACGTCGGTGATATTGTCCGTTATCCTTCTGTATTTCTCTTCACTTTTGGCTAATTGATCGCGTCTTATGTTGCCCTGGAGAACCTCCCACACAATGTCGGCCAAAGAAACAAGTATATCGGCGTCATTATTGTCATAGGGTGCCTCTTTGTTTGCAACTCCTACAATTGCTACAACCTTCCCGCCCCTTTTAACAGGTACTACCATTTCCCTGGAGATATGGGGATGCCCTTCGACCATGGGTTTTCGTGATATCTCATTGAAATCGTTGTGGATTACTGCTCTGTTCCCGTGCAATCCCTCGGACCACATGGATGATATCTTAAGCCTGCAGTCACCAACACTCTCGTCGATATTACAATATATCCCTTTCATGTTTGAACTCCATGCCTTAAGGTCTACATAATCCCCTTCGTTCATAAGTGTATGGAAAAAACCAAACTTGCTCCCTGTAAAATTGCACATCTTGTCTGTTGCAAAAACCAGAAGACTCCCGGCAGTACTCTCCTCGGACATTTGAATCATATCCAGTCGGAACTTCATTATATTGTTGCGCAACATCTCCTCCCTTGTCAATTCACTTTTACTGGTTTCCAATTCTTTATTGATAACCTTTTGCCTTTGTAAAAAATATCGGGAAACCAAGCCAATGGCTATGACCAGCATAAGCAAAAAGATCACCCCTATCAAAAAAGACCTTTTATTGAGCTCGGAGTAGATATTCCAAAGCGGGGTTTTGACAACCAAAACCCAATCAGAGCCCGCAACCTTGTTAATCTCTGCCAGCACCATTGTTCCGGAATAGTCCTTTGCTATGACCATGCCTCTCCTGCCGGTTGCTGCAAGAGTCTCTGTATATGTGCTGTCCCGTAACGGCAGGGTTGTCTCCATCCGGCTGTTAGATTTTTGCAGCAGGTTGTTGAGCAGTCTTACACTATCACCCTCCCTTCTCACTATGACCGCCTCAGAGCCGACAGAATGTACCGGCCATCTCTCAATTACAGGAAAGAGATATTCGGTTGGATCTGTTAAGAAAAGCATTGCCATCACAACCTCCCCCGACGGGGAAAAAACAGGTGCTGCAATCTCGCTGTGTACTTCGCCGTGTTCCAGGCAATAAAAGAAATCCCTTACATGAGTATGTCCTGCCCCGAAAACATCCTCAAGGTTCTCCCTCGATTTATGATCGAATATATAGATATCTTGATAGACCGAAAATAAGGTGTTACCCGCATTGTCGAGCAGGTATATGTTCTTATAACGACCGTTTGACATTATAGCCTGCAAAGACCTCCTGTAATCGGTGTTTTCTGAGGTGTCCCCTTCAAAAACAGCAAGGGCATAGGCAGCGAAAGGTTTTGATGTAGAAAAAAAACTTGCCTCTGAGAGACGTTCCGTACGCCATTGTTCCAGCTGCTTGATTTTAAGCTCTGTAATCGATTGTAGCTCCTTGTGTTTGGATATGGCAGCCAGCTGCTTCTGTTGGTTGTAACGTAATAATGACAGCAAAATAAGAGCTGCTATTGTCAGGAAAACCAAAAACAACCTGATAATTCTGCTTTTACTTGTTAATGTATTCATAGCCAGATAGCATAGGTTATAAATTTATGGTACCCTGCTATAAAGTTAGCAAATAAATTTTTACATAGAAATTATCTTTTTCTGTCCGGATAGACAATCCTGGCGTGGTATGACTGGGATAGCTTCCGCTTCATAACCTCCCTTATTGTATTTATCTCTTTTATTGTTACATCTGCCTCAGCAAGTTGGTTTTCGTTGATCCTGTCATCAATCATCTTGTCCACAAGGCGGGAAATATTCTCTTTTGTATGGTTGGCCAATGTACGTGACGCTGCTTCAACAGCATCGGCCATCATCACAATTACCTGCTCCTTGGATAACGGAAGGCTGCCTTTGTATGTGAACTTATCAATCATCGAAGGGTCTCCTCCTTGGTTGACATACTGGTTGTAGAAATATACTGTTTGAGACTTCCCGTGGTGGGTGAGAATAAAATCACTCACCACAGCAGGGATCTTCATTTTCTTTGCAATGGCAAATCCTTCGTCTACATGTCTTAGTATTACCGATGCGCTCTCCTCAGGCGTCAGGTTTTTGTGTGCATTAACCTCGCCTGCAGGAATATTCTCAATGAAAAAAGAAGGGTTGGATAGTTTGCCGATGTCGTGGTAAAGGGCCCCGACCCTGGTTAACAGCAAGTTTGCACCGATTTCCCTGGCAGCACCCTCTGCTAGGCTTGCCACCTGGAGCGAGTGGTGGAAGGTACCCGGAGCTTCTACGGCCAATCTGGTCAAAAGAGGAGAAGTGGCATCCGAAAGATCCCTTAACCTTGAACTTGAGACCAAACCAAAAATTTTTTCAAACAAGAACAGGAAGGGATATGCCGCAATAACCAACAACGAGTTCCATGCAAAATAGAGGAACACCCTCCCATCATTAAAGACCAAAGCCCCCTCTTCCAATAACCTTAAAGAAGAGTAAATGGCCGACAAAATGAGAAAGATGAAAATCGAATTTATAAACTGCAACCAGCCTCTGTCCCAATACCTGAATGTGTAAGATGCGGCAGATCCGGCGACCAGGTTAATGAAGTATATTTCGAATCCACCGGACGAGATAAACACTACAGGCATCAAAAGCATTGCATAAACCGGAATAACAATCGAACTTCGAAAAAAAGAGTAGAGGTAAAGAGCTACTACACTATATGGTAAAATCAGCAAGTATCTGTTGCTTGTATCCATAACCAAAGAAGAGGTTATGATTACTATTATAAAAAGCAAATAGAGGAAATTCATGCTTTTTGGATCCGAATAAATTTCCGGGGCCAGAAAGGAGACTAAAGCCAAAAAAACAAGTATTATGGCCAGTGTGACAATCATATGACCAAGCTTGAGCAAAAGTAAACTTCCCGAAAAGCCCATTGACAATTCGTACTCGGCACGGAATGAGTCAAGTATTTGTTCTGTTTCGGCCGTAATGATTTCGCCGTTACTTACAATCAACTGTCCCGAATAAATAATCCCTTTTGTAGGTGAAATCCTGGAAACCTCCTCCCTCAACGTTTTCTGTGTAGTGTTTTTATCGTAGATCATGTTGGGCAAAACAAACCCCGAAGGGAACAATACGGCCATGATATGTGGATTAGCCGGCTGAAGCTCCTCAGCAACATCCTTAATTTTAGAATAAGCTTCACGGCTGGCAGTTATCTTTTTTTGCTGTACGAATAATTTTTCTCCATCAGACAACATTGTAATGACTCCACCAATATAGCTCGAATCGGGCAACTCATCAGCTATTCCGTTACGGTAAAGATTGAAAATGGTTTCGTACAGCTTGGCAGCTGCCGAGTCTGGAAGGTTTTCCCTCAAAAGGGTTGATATTTCCGATAAAACCACTGTTTCGGACTTGTGGTTGTAGTTTGGTGAGATATCTGCTGCAACCTTGTTGCGCTCATTCCTGAGTTCGGAGTCGGATTTCAGGATGGGAAAATCCACAGGTGCCACAAGGGTTTCGTACAACCAAGGTCTTCCCCTTTGGTATTCATACTTGAACTTCCCTTTGTTTGGTATCAGCACAGTAATAAGCAACACTACAAATGCTATATTGACAATCCTGATGAATTTTTTATTGTTGAAATTAATAGACATTATCCCTTGTTCAGAATTTAAACTTTTACTTTAAAGCAAAAATAGTCTATTTTTGAACAAAATATTGAATTTAAACTACGATATAATGAAAACCAGACTATCACTCATTTTTGCAACCATCGTATTGCTCCTGCAAAACAACCTCACAGCCCAGGAGAGGTTGGTTATCGAATCATCCCACCTCAAATGCAACGACACCATATTGGTTTTCACCCCTGTAAACGTTGAACCGGGAAACCCTCTGTTATACCTTTTACACGGCTGGAGCGGCTCTTACAGTGATTGGCACCGTAAAACCGATATTCAGGCATTAAGCGACAAGTACGGATTCACTATTGTTACCCCTGACGGTTTTTACAACAGTTGGTACCTCAACAACACAGACAGCTCCAAAATGCAATGGCGCAAGTTTTTCGACAAAGAGCTATATCCCATGATTTCGGAACGTTACGGAAATCTTCCCGTAAACACCTTCATCACCGGTCTGAGCATGGGCGGTCACGGCGCCATCAATATTTTCATTGACGACACAACAAGATTCCGGGCTGCCGGCAGCATGTCGGGGGTACTCAACCTGCACGACACCCGCCTTAAGGTAAACCAGATAAACGAAGTGCTTGGAGAGTATACCCCTCAAAACCTGCTTTTTGACAATAGCTCTGCAATAAACAGGGCAGAGTCAATAGCAGGATGCACCAAAATGTTGTTGATAACCTGCGGGGCTGAGGATGGACTGGTAAAAAGCTCGATGGATTTTGCAAAGAGGTGCCGAGAACTCAAAATCAACAACACTTTGGTCATAAGCCCTGGTGTACATAGCTGGCAATATTGGACATATATAGTAAATCTGCACCTGTTCCTGTTTAAAAAAGAGTTGGAAAAATAGTCATCATTTCCTTAAAAACCTTTTTGCCCTGGCTTTGGATTCGATTTTCTTCACAAACCCTTCCCGGTAACGAAGGATACCCTCCAACACCAAACTCTCATCCAAAGAGGAGACCTGGGAATAACCCTTTGCAATAAACCCAAAGTGCCTCCTTTCCAATGTAAGCCTGCAAAAATTTTGCATTGCCCTTTTATACGAAAACCTTCCAAATCTTGTCCTGTTATTGTCTATCAGGCAAAAATGGGTTTTTCCATGGGATTGTTCATACAGGATGTTGGTTACATTGAAATCACCATGGTAAATACCTTTTTGGTGCAAATTATAGGCAAAGGCTGCCAGCTCCATCAAAACAGACTCTTCCTTTGGCGTACCTAAAATATTTTCCAAAGGAGAGTATCCGGTATGGAGAGAAACATAATAACTCTCCCTGAGCAAACCACTTATTATACAATCAAGCCAGGCAACCGGTTCGGGTGAATTGAAACCATTTTCCAGGAAATACCCGGAGTATTCGTAGGATCTCTGGGCCTTGGATTTGCGGAGCCAGGCATAGACAAACTTGTTTATAAACGGAATTTTTCCAAAGCTTTTTACAACAACCGTTACACCATTAACATCAAATTCTTTAACCAGGTTGCGACCCTTGTACAGAAGCCGGCCACTGCCATCAAAAATTGCAGGAAGCGAAGCAGTGAACTTTTCAATTCCAGGATATTTGCTGTTGACAACCATCTTTTTCATCTTCCTTTGCTCATCTCTTAGTTATTGGCATCCATCCAATCAGGCTTACCGGCATCCAGGAGGTAATAATCAAAAAACTCAGACATTCTCCTGTTCCAGTCAATGGAAATATCCCGTTTTTTTATGTTATGGCCCTCACCTTTGTAATTGAACATCCATACCGGCTTGTACAAACGTTTGAGCCCAAGGAAGAGTTCCAGCCCTTGCGAATAAGGGACAGCCTCATCTGCATCACAATGCCTGGACAACAGAGGTGTTGTAACCTGGTCCAGGTAAAACAAAGGTGAATTTTTGATATAATTATCGGGCATCTCCCAAATTGTCCCCCCAATACGACTTTGGGTTGATTCGTACATGAACATCCTTGGTTTTCCTGCACCTGCCCTCAAACCGGAGTAGGCAGAGGTCATGTTGGCAACGGCAGTCTCGGTGCAGGCACAACGGAAGAGTTTACTTTGGGTGATTATATATGCTACCTGGTATCCGCCCCAACTGTGGCCTTGTATTCCTATCTTTTCCGGATCAGCAATCCCCGAACCAACAAGATGCCTTGTACCGCTCTCAACAATGTTTAGTGCACTCTGGCCAGGCCACCCTACCTTGTACCTGATATCCGGCATAAAAACCACATACCCCTTGCTAGTGTACATTACCGGATTGATCTCGGATGATGTTGGCTCCGGGGTATAGAACATGTTGGTGTTTTCACTTTTGGTTTCGTACAAATGGACTATCACAGGATATCTACGGGATGGATCGTACCCTTCGGGCTTGAACAGTACACCACTTTGCTCCATTCCACTGCTGTCCCTCCACCAGATTACCTCCGAGGTTCCTGTACTGTAACCCTCGAGCTGTTCATTGAGTCCGGTTAACCTTTCACCTGACTTGAAATCTTTTGAAAAAACCCAATAATCCGGAGCTTCGCCAAAACTTTCTCGTTTTAACAGGTGCTCTCCGTTTAACAATGGTTTTTGATAACTGTATCTATAGGGTCCCGACAAGAGTTTACGGGGGTCCTTCCCTTTTGCTGCCATGTAAAACCCAGCATCCCTGTTCTTCAAATCCGTTGATTCTACAAGGAACGGAGCACTGATGTCGATCTCGGCAGTCACACCTCTGCCGCTTCGCTTCACGACCTTGAACCTGATCCCGTTTTTCCGACCGTATCCATTTGTCAGGCATACTGCCTTACCCTCTCCCGAAACAGGTATGGCCCAAATATCATATTTGTCGTAAACAATAAAATGGTCCTTCCTTTTTGTAACCCCTGCCTGACCATAGGATCCCGGAGGTTGTGGTTTGTCAAAGGACTCATCAGTAAGGGTGAATGGCACCAAAGACGAAAGATTGGCTGACTCTCCATTTTGGAGATTTACCGAATACCATAAAGAGTCTTCATATTTGTAGACAAACAGGTAGGGAGTTATTGCAGAGGGTGCAAATGTACCATGGAAGGCTTTGAACAACAGCTTATTCTCTCCATTTGTCATATTTGTCACATAAAAATCCCTGGGCAATGGATCCCTCCAGTGTTCCTCGTACTGGTATGGTCTGCGGTCCAGTTCAAAACCGAAAGGGGAGTCCTCACTACCATCAAGGTAGACTCCCCTGCCATATGAAAGGCGGACAAGACGCTCTTGTTCCGGATAAAAAACCCACTTGAACGAATTGGAAAAAACTGATGCAGAGCCTCTTTTCTGGGATGGTAAAAGTGTATCATTCCACCTCCATAGTTCCAATGTTTTGGGAAATCCTTTATCCTTAGTAACAGTTTTTGGTTCATCATTGAGAAGCGAGGTTTCAAACAGCAAATAATCACCCTTTTCCGAAAACTTGATTCCCTTTTTAAAATTAAGCACCATACCTCCCGGGAGCATACTCCCTGGAATAACATTTTCTACAAACAGATAGCCACCACTCTTCTCCTTTGTAAGGATGCCAGATACAATTTCTTTGGACCCCAGGCTGTCACTGCTGGTAAGAAAAGCAATCTTTCCCAAAGGTTCAGAATAGTCAAAATCCCTGATTGTCCTTTGGGTCGAGTATATCTCCTTGACAACAGGGGAGGTGTTGCCGGTAAGCAGGATCTCAAAAAAAATGTGGCGGGACCCCATTACACTGTCAGGGAGCCTTCCCAAGATAATAAGCACACCTTCCCCGATAAAAAGACTTTTTTCCATGGTAAAGGATGAATCCAAAATGGGATATTCCCAAGATGGATTGGATGCATCGACAACAGTCAGGTTGCTGCCTTTGTACAGGACAAACGGAGAATCTTCGCTTGCAACAGGTTTCGAAGCCCCGGCAATCTTGTGGGTGAATCCCGAACCAGTTTCAAACAGGAAAAGGGTATCCTTGGCTGTGAAAAAGACATTCTTGCCATTGTTGAATGTTTTTGGAACTGATGTTCCATGAAACACCTTTCGGTATTGTCTTTTACGGTTTTCTATCACCAGTTCGCCGGCTTGTGAGTGACCTTTGTACAATGTGACATAGTAAGTGCCGTCATCGGCGATATTGAAACTTTCAATATTTTTCCAAGTATCGTAGTTGGTTTCGTCCAGCTTCTTGTTTTGGGCAAAACTAGCAGTTAAAAAAAACAAAAAACACAGGGAGAGAGATAACAGTTTTTTCATGATAAAATGGTTTGCAGACTCCAAAAATAGGCAAATCCCACGATTATGGCTATTTTTGTTCAGAAATCTACTTATTATGTCCAGATCACATCTTTTGCTAGCCCTTTATATCATATCTATGTTTTTTCACTCAAATCTCTCACATGCCCGGAATATTTGTCCGGAAGAGAAACACTTGACAATCAAAGAAAAACTCCAAAAAATAATAGAAAGGGCCTCAATCCCCATGATTCAGGTTGCATACAGGGAAAATTCGGAAACTTCACTATACGAGGCACATTCAAACTCATACAACCCGCCGGCACCAAACAACCTAACTGTTTTCCAGGCAGCATCGCTGAGCAAGACCATATTTGCATCCATAGTATTGCGAATGGCACGTGACGGGAAAATTGATTTAAACAAACCTCTTGCAGAGTATATGCCAAACAACAGGGTAATCAAAGAGCAACAGGTTTGGGCAGGCAAGCTGACTGCTGCCATGGTTCTTTCTCACAAGACAGGTCTTCCAAACTGGAGTACATCTCCATCATCAGAATCCTGGCCTGTCTCGGAACTCAGCTTCCGGTTTGCACCGGACAGCGCCTTTAGTTACTCCGGAGAAGGGTATTACTATTTGCAGCAGGTGGTTGAAGCTATCCAGGGTAAATCCCTGCAGGAGATAGCAAGGAAAGAGATTTTTGAACCACTAGGCATGAAAAGCAGCAGTTATGGATGGGAAACAGGTGCAACTACGTTTGCAGATTACGAGTTGGTTACTGCTCATGGTTTTGACAAAGAGGGGAAAGATAAAGGGAAAGGAAGACATCCAAGGGAAAATTGTGCATACACCCTAAGGACAACAGCCCACGATTACTCACTTTTCATTGATGCTTTGTTTTCGGGACGGCTGACAGGCAAAGATGCTCTCGAGGAGATGCTCAAGCCAGTGGTAAAGGCTGTGAGGTTCCCGGGTAATGAACGGTTATGTGACAAAAATATCTTTTGGGGATTGGGAATTGGCATGGAAACGCATCCAAAATTTGGAACCATTTACTTCCACTGGGGGGACAACGGTAATTTCAAAGCCCTTTTTGTTGTGGTTCCTTCCCAAGAAAAAGACCTGGTTTATTTTACAAACAGTTTCCACGGGCACTCTATAATTGACAGTATCACAAAACTATTTTTCGGGACGGAAAATCTTTTTGAACTATCGGAATGGGTCAACCGGATTCCATGATGACTTGCTCAGTAATAATTACACTTTTTGCCGAATATTCGTTTACCTCTTTTGTAATCTTATGTTATTCATTAGCATAAGATTATTTTATTTTTATACTATCATTTGATTATTAAAATTAAATTTCATTATATTCGCCACTGTATATTTGATAATTTTTTAACAATCATGCTGCTTCACCACAAATTCATCGCTACAGCCAAGCAATTCCCTTCAAAGAATGCAATTATAGATAAAACTACCAACAAAACAGTAACTTACGGCAAATCACTTATAGCCACACTAATACTCTCTGCAAGATTCAAGAAAATTCCTGACCAGTTTATCGGAATTTTGCTGCCAACCTCGGCAGGAGGTGCTTTGGCTACTGTTGCTGTACTTATGGCAGGCAAAGTGCCGGTAATGATAAACTACTCCACCGGTGCAAAGGATAACTCCCTTTATGCTCAAAAGAAATGCTCTTTCTCTACGATCCTGACATCTGGAGCCTTGCTGGAAAAGATAAACTGTCCAAGGATTGAAGGTATGGTTATCCTGGAAGACCTGATGAAGGAGATTACTCCGTTAGAAAAAATCGGGGCAGCATTAAAAAGCAAATTGCCACTCAAAAAACTTGTCACATTGATTGCTGGAGGAGAGGAAAGCGACACTGCCGCAATTTTGTTTACAAGTGGCAGCGAAAAAGATCCCAAAGCTGTACAACTCACCCATAAGAACATCTCTTCCAATATCGAAAATTTTGGCAATTATGTGAATATATCCAGTGATGATTCAATACTTGCAAACCTGGTGTTTTTCCATGTATTCGGACTTACCGTAAACCTTTGGGTAACCTTTTATTACGGGATGACCATGATTACCTACGCGAATCCTCTTGATTTCAACACAATCTGCACAATTGCCCGAGAAGAAAAACCGACGGTAATGGTAGGAACACCCAGCTTTTTTTGGGGCTACCTTAACCGCTCCCGCCAAGGTGACTTCAAATCAATCCGCATAATGGTTGCAGGGGCTGACAAATGCCCTGACGCACTCAGGGAGGGTTACCTGCAAAAACATGGCGTCACTTTGCTGGAGGGTTACGGGGCAACAGAAACCTCCCCGGTTATCTCTGTAAACACATCCCGGTTCAACCGCCCGGGCAGCACCGGAAAGGTGATTCCTGGAGTTGAGGTAAAGATTGAACATTTTGAGACAAATGGCGAGTGTGAGGTTGGTGAGGTGGGCAAGATACTTGTTAAAGGGGACTCCGTGATGAAAGGATATTACGGCGACCCGGAACTGACAGCAGAGGTTATCAAGGATGGCTGGTACAACACCGGGGACATGGGTTATTTTGATCACGAAGGGTACCTTTGGCACTCAGGTCGTTTCAAAAGGTTTGTTAAAATCGGGGGAGAGATGGTATCCCTGGTAAAGGTAGAGAACACACTGGAAAAATATCTCCCGACAGGAGTTTCCTGCTGTGTTGTTGATGTGTCGGACGAACGCAAAGGTTCTTCGATTATTGCAACCGTTACAATCGAGGTCAATAAAACTGAGATTTTGAAACAAATGAGCAAAGATTTGCCTAACATTGCTCTGCCAAAACATTTTGTTGTAATCAGGGAGTTGCCAATGATGGGTACAGGTAAAATTGACTTCAGGTCTGTTACCCGTATTGTTCAGGAACTGATGAAAGAAGAGGAAGTAGCATGATTTTAAAATGAATAACCGAATGAAAACGTCAGGGGAATCTTGACCCCGCAATTCATGGGAAAAATATTACCGTTGGAGTAATGGGCTATCCGGAGTTCGGCATTCAACACCCTCTCTTTCCCAAAAAAAGCACCTATTCCCAAAGCATCATAAAATGTAAACCTTTTCCCTGTGTCATTCCCGTCTATGTAACTGTGTGATAAATAAGTCGGGCCACCCAGTATATAGAAAAAGTATGGATCAAACAACTTGTTGTGCAAAAAGTTGAACCTGAATACCGGGTACAACGAAAAAGCAAAAAGATCCTCTTTCATGGCATTGGTTTTCCAGTAGGCAACATTTGACCCGACATCAAAAGAGAAAATCTTTGGACCATTAAACAGGTTCCTTTGGTATGATGCCATAAAACCATAATCAACCTGGGCCGCCCCACCCCAAAAAAGGTAAATACTTTTGAAAAACTCATTTACCCCGTATCCAAAGCTGTTCGTGGAGTAAGAGAGGCTGATCCACTGCTTTGGGAAAATCCTGCCTTCTTTTCTTGTTTTTTGCAGTTTGTCTTCATCAAAAGGCGCAAAGCTGTAACGGAATCCCGCTCCTGCATAGGTTACGGGCGGCTGGTCGTAACCTTTTGCCGGAAAGGTATGGCCAACCTGCATTGTTACAGCGCACTTTTCGTCAAACGAATAGGCTATGCCAGCACCTGCAGTTATAGTGGCAAAACTTAGGTCCTTTACAACAATGTTGTTGTTTTTATCCCTTATCCCGTGGCGGGTTACCACACCCAAGCCACCCTCTGCATTTAAAGATATCCTGTCCGAAAGGGAGACCACAGGTTTTAATGTGGCAGAGGCAACATTCATCCATACAGTTCGGGTCTCTGCAACATCATTTGGGGTGGAATTGTTCCTGAAACTGTACTTTACCCACCATATAGGTCTCATGTAGGTCACCTGGGCATGGAGGTAAGGTGTGATTTCGTAACCCAGCAACACCAGTCTCACCGCAGGGTGCCTTACAAGCACAGATTCCATTGTGTAACCAGGTTGCAACTGCTTTTCCGAAAAAGGATAACCTACGTACCCTACTCCAATCTCAAAAAAGGATTTTTGCATTGCAGCCGGCATCTGACTTA
>SABC01000136.1 GCA_009929175.1 Bacteroidia bacterium
CATTTATAATTTCTTGATCTTTCATAATAATAACTACAAAGATAGAAAAAAGCGGTTACTCACATCTGCAAAAATATACTTGGAATTAACATTTCTCTCAATGTCTTTCAATGCGTTGTTCATAACATCATAGCTTTTCTGGTAAAATGCAGGCTTTATCTTTTTTACCCACGTTGCAACAACATCACGTCTGTGAAGCGGTATGTTTGCAATTTCATTTAAACCGAGGCTTGTTATGTACAACTCCCTCAGGAATTCCAGAGTATAATAGCAGAAATCCTTCTGCTTTTCTCTGTTAAATGTTGCAAGCCGCTCCCACACCTGGATAACCCTGGTCATATCCTTTGAAGAGCAGGCATCCAACAGCTTGATTAGTATCTCATGGTCTTCACCTGCCTCTATGTCTGAGCTGATCATCTCCCGGGCCCTGCTCAGGCTGCCGCTTGATATCTTTGACCAAAGGAGTGCATCCTCGGCAGAGAGCCCTGACTCCTCCTCAAGGTGTCTGGCCAGAATCTCCTGCTCAATAGGCATGACCCTTACAATCTGACATCTTGAGAGAATAGTTGTGATTATCCTTTCCGGAGCTTGTGTAACCATAAAGATATAGGTCCCTGCAGGCGGCTCCTCAATAAGTTTAAGAAGTTTATTTGCCGCCTCCTGATTCATCCTCTCAGGCAACCAGATTATCATGTACTTGTCTCCCCCCTCAAAAGCGCGGAAATTGAGCTTTTTCAATATCTGCCCGGCCTCATTGACACCAATGATACCCTGTTTATTATCGATCCCTATGGTATCATACCACTCCTGCTCGGAAATTTCAGGGTTTGCCGACACTACCCTCCTCCACTCATCGATGAACATGTCCGTAACCGGCTTCTTGTCAGCAGTAATCTTTTTTGTGGCACTGACAGGAACAGCGAAATGGAGATCAGGGTGAATCATCTTGCGGAATTTGTTGCATGTAGGGCATGTTCCGCAGGAATCCTCTCCCTTTTTGTGAGGACACGAGTTATATTGAGCAAAGGCAAGCGCGAGAGCTAAAGCCCCATAACCCGGCTCCTCGCAGAAAAGCACAGCATGGCTTACTCTGCCTTCATTTGAAAGCTTTATAAGCTGCTGCTTCAACTTTTCATGCCCTATAATATCTGAAAATCTCATTATATTATTTTAGCCAAAGATAACCATTTCACAATTTTTACAATCGAACTGCAGTCTATACTTTTTTCCGTTATTTTCGAGGAAAAGCGGGCCGGCAGTTTTTTTCCCCTCCTCATCTTTGAGACATATTCCAAGTTCATGACGAATACAGTATTTACACCGCATCAATTCGACAGATGAGGGTCCGGATATCTCATAAGCCTTATCTGCAGACCGGGCTCCGAGAGCTTTATAGAGCTCTTCTGAAAAACTGTTGGATATATTGTATCTATAATCCAGCTCCTCAGGCACACAAATCCTGCGAACTGCCTTTTTTCGCAAAAGGGACGCCTCTTTACCGGCCTCTGTTCTTTCCCTCTCAATCCTCTCCCCCCTTTTCCCGTTCAACTCCCCGGCCAGAGCTCTCCTGGCATTATTTAAAACAGATATCGGGAAGAAAGGCAGCAAATCCGCTTTTATCTCCCGAACTTCAAAAGTGTATATATCTGATATTTTACCGAGCTGCGCTTTTATGCTATCCCTTGAACGCTCCTGTTTCTCTGCGATACCGAACTCACCACCTATAACAATACTGCATTTTTCCCCATCTTCACACTCCCCCTCCAGACGGCATACCCCATCCTGATATATGAAATCAACCCAAACCTTCAATAACCTGTCAGGCATGTTGCACTCAAGCTCTTTTTCAAAACTGTTATTGAAGTTTCTGTATATTTCGGAGCCTGCAGGTACACCCTCTGTCCCATTTGTGGTAACGACATTGCCTGAAACAACATTTGCCCTTGTTCCCACAACATCTCCGGACGGTGTTACAAAACAAAGACCGTCTCCATTCTCCAAAAGAGCCTTTGAGTTATATTCAAAAGTGAAATTAGCTCCCCTCCAATCTTTAACATTGACAACCTTTCCTATATACTCTCCCTTATTTTTTGCACTCTCACCGCTCTGCCATCTCCCCCTGTTGCCCTCGATAAAAAGTTCAGTGTATCCTCTGTTGAATGTCAGTTCCGGCCTTGGTGTAAAGCCTCCGTACAGCTTTCCGTAAGATGACTGCATAAACAGAGTGTTCTCTGTGCTGACCGTTCTGTTTTCTATAATATTATCAAGAACCTCCCTGTAATATTTGACTATATTTTTTATGTAAGAGGCATTCTTCAATCTACCCTCTATTTTAAAAGAAGTTACGCCTGCCTCCACCAATTCATTAATATGGCTACTCAGGTTCAAATCCTTAAGAGACAGGAGTGGCCTGTTCTTTACCAGAATCCTTCCATTTCCGTCAAGGAGGTTATAATTGGAACGGCATGGTTGGGCACACTCGCCTCTGTTGGCACTTCTGCCTGTTATATGGCTGCTTAGATAGCACTGGCCACTGTAAGAGACACAGAGGGCTCCGTGAATGAATGTTTCAATATCGATAGTGGTTTTTGCTCTTATATCCTTAATTTGTTCAAGAGAGAGCTCTCTGGCCAGGATTACCCGGCTGAAGCCCAACGACTCAAGCATTGACACCTGTTCTGTTTTTCTGTTGTTTGTCTGTGTTGATGCAAAAAGTTGTATCGGGGGAAAATCTGCGTTCAACAAACCAAGATCCTGAATAATCAGAGCATCGCACCCTGCATTGTATGCATCATGAGCCATCTTCAATGCCTTTTCAAACTCGCTGTCATACAGGATTGTATTTAGGGTCAGATAGACCCTGACACCATATTTGTGAGCGTATCTGCAGAGCGCCTCTACCTCCTCAATGGGATTAGAGGCAGACTCCCTTGCACCGAATGACGGACCGGCAATATAGAGAGCATCGGCACCACAGTTTACCGCTGCAATGCCGATGTCCCTATTTTTAGCAGGAGCAAGAAGCTCTAATTTTTTTACTTGCACTTAAGCACGTTGTTGATTTTATATTCAACGGCAGCTTTGTATTTAGGATCCGAAACCACCTGTTTGTAATAACCGCAGGCTTTTGCATTGTTGCCTTTTGCCTCATAAGCGGCAGCAAGGTTGAACAGATATGATGTCT
>SABC01000137.1 GCA_009929175.1 Bacteroidia bacterium
ATTCCAGGCAAGTCCTTACCAATGCCGTGAGAACGCTCTTGCTCTTACAAAGCTTGAAGAGGCAGTCATGTGGCTCAGAAAAAGAACCATGGACCGTGAGGCAAGGGGAGTTGAAGGGACGCATACGGTATGAAGAAAATCAAATGCCCAAAATGCAAAGTTGAGACTGAGGTTGTTGGTTCATCAACCAGGACTCAGAACTGCTGCTCTATTCTCACCCGAGAAGTTGTTTGCCCAAAGTGCGGTCAGAAAGGAACCTTTGAAGAAGTTATCGGCAAAGCCAAAGGAGCCAAGACTAATGCCTAAGACAATCAAAATCAGTATTGAGAACAATTCTGATCTTAAAGAAGCCATGAAACTCAAGAAGGATGGATATGAGTTTCACATCCAAAAGATCAACTTTCTTGGGATAGACAATGATTCTCTCACACCCCTTGAGAAAGAATTGTGGGATGAATTAGGTAAAGAGGCTTGGGAAAACCACGGGAATATCAACGAAAAAAAGGAGTGATGATGTTAAAACTGCTGATCATCCTGTTTGCCTTATTCAACGACAAGTATTACTGCTACGACTTCTACTGTGTTATGGGGGCAAGAAAGAACGGGGTGATAACCAGAAAGCACACAATCAAGCTACGCAAGTGGTTACACCCTGCTTAGCGAACGGTATTGGGTTCTGCCTGAGGAAGGCATGAACATAGCACCTACAAATGATCAGGCTGACCGGTGCGGGCACTATAGCCGGCAGCCTATACCGGGACTGTGGCTGAAGGGCAAGGCATAGAGCATAAACGCAGGGGAAAAACCGAACCACATCGGCCCCGACTCTATCCTACATGAGTTGTGGTCGTAGGGTGCAGGGTTCGAACACCTGCCAGTCCCATAGGGGATGTTATCCCCTGCAAAGAATATGTGGTAAGTCTCCCGTACTTAGCCTGTGCGGTATGGGGGACACTTTACCAAAGAAAGAAGAAGGTAGGCGGGTGAAACCATGAAAAGATCGGGACGTAAATACAGGATGGTAACTGTCTTCTTCAAGGGTAAACCTTTGATGACATGCTTTTCTGTTACTGAGGCTCAGTATCAGACAGGCCATGTAGTAAACACAATTCGGGAGTATTCACAGCATGGTTTGCAGACTGTTGATGGGTATAGTTACCAGTTAGGAGAACTTTTAAGAAATCATCATAAAAAAGGAAGTATCAACAATGCATAAAGCATTATTTTCAACAGGTAATAGCAATTGGAGCACGCCAAAGGATGTCTATAGAACGTTGGATGCTGAGTTTGGTTTTGATTTTGACCCATGCCCATTAGCGGATCCTCCGTTGTTTGATGGGCTGAAAATCGAATGGGGGGGGGTAAATTTCGTTAACCCTCCATATGGCAGGGGAATCACTGATAAATGGTGTAAGAAAGCTTTTGAAGAATGGAAGAAAGGAAAGACAGTCGTAATGCTGTTGCCGAGTAGAACCGATACGGATTGGTGGCATGACTTCATAATGAAAGCTAACGAAATCAGATTTATCAGACATAGGTTGAAGTTTGGAAATGCAGTGAACGGTGCACCATTTCCGTCAGCAATCGTGGTATTCAGGGGAAATTAAGAAATAAGAAAGGGGGGTTTTATGTCTTACTACACAGACCAGGACATTCAGAACACTTGCAAGGCCTTTTCAGCCGACTACGACAAGCTGAGCAAGCAGGAAAAGAAGTTGGTTCGGATTGAAGCCGAAAAATGGTTGAAAGCCTATCAGGAAGCATGCCCAGGGATGTTCTCCGGGGCTGCATATAAAGTGAGGTAAGCCATGTTCTTTCATATTGCAATAGGTTGTTTGGTGATCATATTGGGGTATTTAACCTATCTCTCTGTTCACATTCAGCAAATACCGGATTCAAAACGCAAGAAGTTGGGCCTAGGTCCTAAGGGGCAGGGAAGATGAATAAACCTAAACAGCTGCTTGCCATAGATCCCGGTCCCTTGTACAGCGGGATTGCACTCATGGATACGCAAACCATGAAGCCGATTCTCGTAGGGAAGGTGGAGAACAGGAAAATGCTTCTGAATCTGGAACTACCAGAGCAGAAGAATGAGCTTGCCGTAGTTATCGAAATGGTAAGCCACTACGGTACAGGAATGGCCGCCGGGGAGTCCGTATTTGATACATGCGTGTGGATCGGAAGGTACCTGGAATATTTCTACACCAGGGGAATTGCGACAGACACCATCAAACGCAGGGATGTGAAGATGCATTTTTGCGGAAATGCTACAGCCCGTGATTCAAACGTCATTCAAGCCTTGATTGATCGGTTTGCTAAAGATGTACCAAACCGTGGGAAGGGTTTTAAGAAGCAGCCGGGGTGGTTCTATGGGTTTGCGGCTGACGTGTGGCAGAGCTATGCACTTGGAATAACATACCTCGACAAACAAAGAATAGGAGGTATTTATGTGTAAAAGAATTGCTATGGAAGGGAAAGTTTTTGGGCATCTTACTGTTTTGGGATATGTAGGAAATGAAAAATGGAAATGCCTTTGTGATTGTGGAAATATAAGTTATCCAAATGGGAATAGCCTAAGAACCGGAAAAACAAAAAGTTGCGGATGTAGGTATCAGGAAAAGTTAGTCGGTTCATTAACAACTCATGGAAAAAGACACACAAGGATTTATTCAATTTACACAAACATGAAGTCCCGTTGTTACAACAAAAACCGTAGTAATTATAAATATTACGGCGGCAAAGGGATTCAAATTTGTGATGATTGGAAATCTAGTTTTGAGAATTTCTATAAATGGGCAATGTCTAATGGATACACCGATGATCTAGAGATTGATCGTATAGACAATTCACTGGATTACTCACCAGATAATTGTAGGTTTGTAACCAGAAAAGAGCAAATCGGTAATCGCACAAATTCATTGTACATCGTGATTAATGGAGAAAGAATTCTTTTCAAAGATCTCTGTGAAAAGCAAGGAGTTGATTACAAGACCGCGCATAACCAGTTACGTCAGGGTGTATCGGTACAAAAAATATTCAAGGACCTCAAGATTAACAACAAGGAGGCCCCGAGTGAACAGGTATGACAGGAATATCCGGCAGCTCATAGGATTCTTAATTCTGGTGATTATCGGGCTTTGCCTGGTAATGGCAAAAATAATCTGAAGGTGGGAAGGTAT
>SABC01000138.1 GCA_009929175.1 Bacteroidia bacterium
AGCAGAGAAATTGGAGTTGGTGTTTAAACGAGCAGCGCCTGAAAGGTTTATATCACTCAACTCTTTTGCCATTACAACTACTTTGATCGGTTTCATATTCCTTGTAAGCTTTGATGGTATTGAGGAATCCAGGCCGAGCTTCAATTTACCCCTGAATACCTGGGCAGTAACATAATTGATAATGGAGGGATCAGCCTCTACTGTCAAACTTTCAGATGTGCTTTTAACTACTTCAATATCAAAGACCCCTCCGGCAGTGATGCCGTTGAAGCCCGAAACCTGGAAACTTTTTTTACTTACTTGTGCCTGCAGTGTGACTGATATCGCCACAAGAAACAGGATTGATAATAATTTTTTCATTTGATCTGTATTATAATTGTTAATTGTCAGTATCCAATAAATCGGCCACGTAATCCTTCAACCTCTTAATTCCTTCTATCCTTGGACAATAATAGCTATCCTGGAGCATTCTCCTTTCTTTTTCTAAAAGATAGTCAGGTAGCTGCTCTTCAAAGGGGACAGCTTCGGTTACCAACTGGTTAAGAGTCCCTATTACAAGATCCTTATCCATCTGGTTTAGCTGTTCAGATAATTTTTTGATTTCATATGCCTGCTCCTGGATTAAAGTGTTGTAATCGACTTGAGAACCATTGCATATTACCTCTTGTTTGTGGAGAAAAATCAACGGAGAAGCCAGTAGCATAAGAATGGCTGCCAAAGAAACGACCCTGATGATCCTCATCTTTGATATTGAGGTTTTCTGTTTTTCTGCTTTTTTCATAAACCGCTCCCTGTGTCCTTGGGGTAAAGGATCATTTTCAAACAGATTTTTGTTGGATGAAATGAATTCTTTTATGTTTCCCATGATATTAATATTTTTTCTTCTTATTTTTCTTTTATTCCCAATGTTTTCAGCAAACTGGCCTTACCTCTTTTATATTGACTTCTGACACTAACCTGGTTGATCCCAAGTATCGAAGAAATCTCTTCATAATCATACCCTTCAAATAAGAAGAGGGAAAGCACAATCCTGTATCCATCGGCAAGTTGAGAAAGGGCATCTTTTATCATCCCCGCTGTTATTCCATTGAATTCCAACTCATCATTTTTCTCCTCATCGTATTCAGGAGGTTGATTGTCCCAGTTTTCCAGCCTTGCTCTCTCTTTAGTCCTTTTCCTTACAATATCGATTGACAAGTTTATGCATACCCTTTTCATCCATCTCAAAGCTTCGGTCTCATTGCCAAACTGGTTGCTCCTGTCAAAGTACCTAAGCAATGTGTCGTGCATAACCTCCTCTGCATCAAAAGAATTATTTACAATTCTCAATGAGGTATAATAAAGCACTTTATGATATCTATCATAGGCTTTACCCTACTCGGCCCTTTTAATTTTCCCTGATAATAGCGAAATCATCTTCATTTAACCATTTCTGCTCTTTAAACGAAAACAAATTTTATTTGTTGCATTCATAGATTTATTTCGTATTCAATTTCGATTTGCATATTTTTGCATATCGCATTTTTTATTAAAGTTAAATATTTATGAATAACTCAATTTACAATTTTGATATTCCACAAAATGAGCCTGTAAAAGAGTATCTGAAAGGTTCCATAGAGAGAGAGGAACTAGAAAAGGAGCTTAAAAGGCAGTCCTCAACGGTTGTAGAAATCCCTTTGCTGATAGGTGGAAAAGAGGTTTACACTAACAATGTTTCTGATGTTGTTATGCCTCATAACCATGGACATGTAATTGCCAGGTTTCACAAAGCAGGCGAAAAGGAGGTGGATTTGGCTATAGAGGCTGCACTTGAAGCACATAAAATCTGGTCCGACATAAACTGGACTTTGAGGGCATCCATATTGCTTAAAGCAGCCGACCTTATCACACACAAGTACAGGGCTATGTTAAATGCTGCTACAATGCTTGGTCAGAGCAAAAACATCTACCAATCCGAAATTGATGCCGTTTGTGAAACTGCCGACTTTATTCGTTTCAATGTCTCTTTTGCTTCGGAAATATACAAGACACAACCAAGATCTTCATTCAACCAGTTGAACCGAATGGAATACAGAGCATTGGAGGGGTTTGTATTTACAGCAAGCCCGTTCAACTTCACATCCATTGCCTCTAACCTAAACCTGTCGCCGGTTATGATGGGTAATACTACTATCTGGAAGCCAGCTACAACAGCAGTGCTTTCCAACTATTATCTTATGAAGATTTTTACCGAAGCGGGCATACCTCCTGGTGTGATCAACTTTTTACCCGGCAGTGGTGCCATGATAGGCAAAAAGGTATTGGCATCCAAAAACCTCGCAGGAATACATTTTACCGGATCCAACAACACTTTCAATTCATTGTGGAGGGGGGTATCGGATAACCTTGCAGATTATAACTCATATCCCAGACTTGTTGGTGAAACCGGAGGCAAGGACTTTATTTTTGTCCACCCGACGGCAAATGTTGACGAGGTAGCTGCTGCTGCAATAAGCGGTGCATTTGAATATCAAGGACAAAAGTGCTCGGCAGCATCAAGGATGTATATACCTGAATCTTTGTGGGAAAAGATAAAGGAGAGAATGGTGAGCTTGTACAGCACCATTAGAATGGGTGATGTTACCGATTTTGGTAATTTTGTCAACGCAGTGATTGACAAAGCCTCCTTTGATAACATAAAAGGTTATATTGACTACGCCAAAGGGTCACCCGAAGCCAAAGTGATATTCGGAGGCAAGTGTGACGATTCAAAAGGCTACTTCATTGAACCAACCTTTATTCAGACCACAAATCCAAGGTTTAAATCCATGGAAGAGGAGATATTCGGACCGGTATTGACTGCTTACGTATACGATGACAAAAAGATTGAAAAGGCTCTGGACTTATGTGATACGACCTCTCCTTATGGCCTGACCGGAGCAGTGTTTGGTAAAGACCGACTAGCCGTTTCTCAGATTTGTCAAAGACTAAGATACTCTGCTGGGAACTTTTACATAAACGACAAACCCACAGGGGCTGTTGTTGGGAAACAACCCTTCGGAGGTTCCAGAGCTTCCGGAACCAACGACAAAGCTGGCGGAGAGTTCAACCTGATCAGATGGGCAAGCCCGCGTACAGTAAAAGAGACATTTCTCCCTCCAACTGACATTTTCTATGGCTA
>SABC01000139.1 GCA_009929175.1 Bacteroidia bacterium
AAATCGTCTTTTATTTGCTTTTACTTATACTTCGAAACCAATTACAAATAATAAGTAACACATTTATAACATTTCTGCATTTTCATTAATAAAAGCCACCTCAATCGGTATATAGAACAATCTTTCCCTTACTGCTTGAGAGAATTTCTTCTTTTCCATCATCCTCTGAGCGTCCTTTTCTGTCGTAAAGATTACAGCTTTAGGATACTTCGCCAGTTTCCGGTTTATCTTGCGCACCTCAACCTTTGTAAAGTTGTGATGATCCCTGAAGTTCATCTTTTCAATGATTTTGTAGTCCGGGAGCAACTGGTACTGCAGAGGTCTCGGATTTGCCACCGCTGTAATAAGAATAGCATATTTGGAGTAAATGTATCTTCTGTCCGCTCCTTCAAAGACACTCTGAGGATCCCCGTATTTGAGTGTTGTAAATGCAAGCTGCTGATTTTTCGACAATTTAAGGTGCTGCTCTCTGATAAATCGCTCTTCAGGAGATATCTCTCCGGGGCATTTGGTTACAATCACCATATCCGCACGCCTTTTCTGTTCCGGTAAATCTCTAAGCCTGCCAAAGGGAAAGAGTATGTCCGGTTCGAGCATGGTGTTATAGTCAACCAGTAATATGTTCTTTGACGGAGTAATTCTTCTGTGCTGAAAAGCATCATCCAGGATAATGACAGTAGGCCTTGCCTCCTCGGGAAGTGCAAGCAGCAATTCTATCCCCTTCACCCTCTTCTCGCAAACGGCAACCACTACATCTATAAACTTACGTTTCATCTGCAGCGGCTCGTCACCAACCTCTCTGACAGTACTGTCAGTTTGAACAAGACGGAATCCCTTGGTTTTTCTCCCATATCCTCTGGAAAGCACGGCAACTTTGTGAGTAGGCATCATTTTCTTGATAAAATACTCTGTATGAGGCGTCTTACCTGTTCCACCAATCGCAATGTTGCCTATAGATATTATAGGTATGTCGAATTTCCGGGACTTGAAGATACCGTTGTCGTAACAGTAGTGCCTTAGCTTAAGTATGATTAAGTATGGTAAGAGGAGAATGTTGTTGATAAAAAATTTTTTCATCCTATATTCTTGATAATCTTTATTAGTTCTTCCGGGTCGTTTTCTGTGACAAGCCTCTGCCTGGTCTCCTTGAAATGCGGTATAGCCTTGAAATAACATGAGAGATGTCTTCTCATCTCAAGAACACCTTTTCTCTCTCCCTTAATCTCGATAGATTTTTGTAAATGGCGGAGAGCCAGGTCTTTCTTCTCTTCAAGAGTTAATTCGGGCATAGGATTTCCTGTCGTAAGATAGTGCTTTATCTCTTTAAAAATCCATGGATGGCCATAAGTTGCCCTTCCTATCATAATTGCATCGACACCGTAATTCTCGAAAGCACTTTTAGCTTCCTCCGGTGTGGAGATGTCTCCGTTTCCTATTATCGGGATATGAATTCTCTGATTGGCCTTCACCTCACCTATCAGCCGCCAGTCTGCCTCGCCTTTGTAGAGTTGCGAACGTGTCCTTCCGTGAATTGTCAGGGCAGCAATTCCAACATCCTGAAGTCTCTCGGCTAGTTCCACAATAATCTTGGAATTCTCGTCCCAGCCAAGCCTTGTCTTGACCGTTACCGGCAGCTTGACTGCCTGAACAACCTGCCTGGTTATCTCTACCATCTTGTCAGGGTAGCGCATCATGCCGGAGCCGGCTCCCCTATTCGCTATCTTGTTGACAGGACAGCCAAAATTAATATCTATAAGTGTGGGATTTGCCTGTTCGGCCATCTTTGCCGCCTCTACCATCGCCTCGGGTATATGACCATATATCTGGATTCCGATTGGTCGCTCATTATCGAATATCTCCAGCTTAGCAAGGGAGGACTTTGCGTCTCTGATCAAGCCATCGGAGGAGATGAATTCGGTGTACATCATATCTGCACCGAACTCTTTGCAGATAAATCTGAAGGAGGCGTCCGTGACATTCTCCATCGGCGCCAGGAAAAGGGGTCTCTCCCCCAGGTCTGAATCTGCTATTTTCATGTTGCAAAAGTATAAATTTGAATACGAATAAAAAAGAGTAATTTTGTCGCGCTATTTTGACTTTTATGAACGCAAAAAGAAAGATTAACAGAATTGGCGTACTCACCTCAGGTGGTGATGCTCCGGGAATGAACGCGGCAATAAGGGCTGTCGTACGTACTGCTATTTATAATGAAGTGGAGGTTGTAGGTATTTTAAGAGGGTACTCGGGGCTGCTGAACAAACAGTTCATGGGTATGCAATCTCACTCTGTATCAAAAATCATTTCCCAAGGGGGCACGATACTGAAATCCTCACGTTGCCCGGAATTCAAGAATAAAGCGGTCAGAGCTGTTGCAATGGAGAACATGCGCGAAGCAGGAATAGACGCGCTGGTTGTGATAGGTGGGGACGGCTCTTTCAGAGGGGCCAACCTGCTGTGCAAGGAGTTCGGGTTTCCCGTGGTAGGAATACCGGGAACTATTGACAATGACATATATGGAACCGACTTTACTATAGGATTCGACACTGCAATAAACACTGCTGTTTCTGCCGTGGATAAGCTGAGAGACACCGCCGACTCCCATAATATAATCTTCTTCGTGGAGGTTATGGGAAGAGACGCCGGGTTCATAGCTCTCAACACTGCCATAGCAAGCGGCGCTGAATCTACTCTGCTCCCTGAGGTGCATACCGATATCGACAATCTTTGCAGCTTTATGGAGAGAGACAGGCGCAAAAACAAAACTTCAGGAATAATTATCGTTGCCGAAGGCGAAGAGGAGGGCGGAGCAATGGAGGTTGCAGCTAAGGTAAAGACAAAGCTTCCGGAATATGAGATTCGCGTGACAACTCTCGGACACATTCAAAGAGGCGGGTCACCGAGTTGTAATGACAGGGTTCTTGCAAGTCTTCTCGGATACGAGGCGGTGAACGCACTTCTTAAGGGAAGGACAAATGTCATGGTCGGACAGATGCAGAATCAGGTTGTTTATACACCTTTTGAGGAGGCCTGTACAAGACACAATGAGATAAATAAAACTTGGTGCGAGATAAGTCGCATTTTGTCACTTTAAAAAATAGTTTTATCTTTGCAGCCCCCTATTTTATGGGGAAATCGCAAC
>SABC01000039.1 GCA_009929175.1 Bacteroidia bacterium
GCTGCCTCCCTGGCAGGTTATTCCGGTGCAGAGGTTATCCCAGGCACCGAGCCGGCTGCCGGCCCAATACAGAGCCGGGCAGCAATTGACTGGAGATAAGCGTTCTGCGCCGGCAAATAACCTGCACATCCAACACCAAGCAACCTGATACCTCAAGGCATGCACATCAATGACCTGAAAATCACCCGAAAGCTGCAAACCTCTGCATACCAATCACTTGTTATTTTATCCGAGGGATCAATCCCGCAAGCGCAACTCTCTGCAAGGCAGCAACATGTTAATTTATCCGAGGGATGATTCACCCGAAAGCCACAACCCCCAGCAAGCCAAACACTTGTTAATTTATCCGAGGGATGCAACCTGGGGTGTTAGAAGCCATTCAGGTGGAGGTAAATGGTGGGGAGGAGGAGCAAAAAGCCAAGAAGTATAAAGATAATCAGGATTTTGTAGAACCACTTTATCCAGACTTCGTAGGGGATTCTTGCTATGCCGAGTGCCCCGATCAGTACCGCAGATGTTGGGGTGATCATGTTGGTAAATCCATCACCAAACTGGTAAGCCATTATGGTTGCCTGCCTCGAAAGACCGATCACATCCGAAAAGGGAGCCATTATAGGCATCGTTATAGCGGCTTTTGCAGAGGCAGAGGGAATGAAAATGTTCAACAGGGTCTGTATCGCATACATTGACCCGAGCGAAGCTGCCTTACCGGTCTTTTCCATGGCATTGGCCATGCTATTCAACATAGTATCAATGATATTGCCATCGCTAAGGATAAAGATAATCCCTCCGGCCAAACCAACGACCAAAGCAGGAGTGAGCATGGAACGGCAACCCTCTGTAAATTCATTAACAATCCGATTGGAGCCATAACCTGCAGCAATTCCCGAAACCACACCCATGGCCAGGAAAAGGGCAGAGATCTCCTTGAGGTACCAGCTATATCCCAGCACTCCCAAAATAAGGAAGATAATAGTAAAAATGAAAAGGTTAAAAATGAAATACTGGTAAGAGCGCCTCACCCCAATGAATGCTGTAATCAAGTAAAGCAGAGTCAGTAATGGAATAAACGGAGCCGTTATGCTGC
This sequence comes from Bacteroidia bacterium, assembly GCA_009929175.1. Taxonomy (GTDB): domain Bacteria; phylum Bacteroidota; class Bacteroidia; order Bacteroidales; family UBA932; genus Bact-08. The sequence continues at coordinate 1,088 of SABC01000039.1, forward strand.
TCAGCCCCACCTCAAGGGTAGAGAGAGGAAACACCACAGAATAAGCAACCAAAGCAGCAGCCGTGGCAAAATACATGTACCAGGCACCCCTTTTGCCCTCCTTCCCGTCAGGAACCGCAGCACCATCACTGCCAGACACCCTGTCGCGCCAGTATACATCAGCCTCGAACATAGGCGATTTCAAAGGATCCTTGCGAACCCGGGCCGCATAAACCAAGACAATAGCAATGAATATAACAGTCAAAAGAATCCAGCAGACAAACCTGTACTCAATTCCTGAAAACATGGGTAACCCGGCAATACTCTGCGCAATTCCGATTGTAAAAGGGTTGAGTATGGCCCCCGAAAAACCAATATGGGCAGCACCATAGACCATACAAAAACCAGTTATCGAATCGTAACCCATTGAAATAGCCAAAGGTATCACGATCGCCACAAAAGCAAGGGATTGCTCGCTCATGCCAAATATTGCACCGAAAGAGCTGAAGAGCAGCATTATCAAAACAATCACAATATTATTGACACCCAGGCTTTTGACCAAACGATTCTTTTCCAACCCCCTGATGTGCCGCAGGAAAGAGCTTATACCCACATCTATTGACCTGCTGCTGTTGAGGATAAAGAACGCCCCGCCAATTATTAGTATAAAAGCTATGATTGCACCCTGCCGCTGGAAACCACTTAAAAAAGAGGCAAAAACATGCCAGCTCTGCGGGGTCGCCTCCACCCTGTGGTAAGAATCATCTACAACCACCTCCCTGGAAACACCGTCAATCTCCACAGACATGTAATCGAAACGACCTGCAGGCACTATCCATGTAAGTACGGCAGAGAACAGGATAATGGTAGTTATGATAACAAAAGTATGAGGTATTTTTTTGAGCATGATAAAGTTAAATTATAATTCATGAACAACCCCGTTTACAACATTCAACCGGGTCCAAACCACGGGATCTGAGCTCCAATCGGCCAGATTGAACTTTGCCGTGCCACTGGTATTACCCCTTACACGCACAAACCTCAAAGAGCCTCCGGAGGCACTCCAGGAAAGAGGAGAAGCCGCAATGCAAACCAATGCAGAGGTATCGGCAGCCTCCATGAAAAAAGCACTCCTGCCATAAATCGAAGCCATCCCCGAACCATCGACGCAAACAGCTGAGTACTCATCGCAGGCAATGGCTTTGGGAAGCACCTTGTGCTCCTTGGCGATACGGGCCATGAACACCACCAAACGGCCAAAACGGTCACGTTCCGAAAAATGGGTGTCGGTAACGATACCCCTTAACAAGGGAATATGCAGGAACCCCTTTTGGATTGTAACCTTAGAGTCAAAAGGATTCAGCAAAGACTGGCCGGAGAGTGCAGAGCCGGCCTCTCCGGTATATACAAACTCACTCAGCACAGCCATGCCGGCACTTGTCCCACCAACCGTAACCCGCTTCTCCTGCAATAGGAACCTAAGAGCACCGGCAACCCTGGTTCCTCCCCACAGCCGCAGATATGAAGACTGGTCACCCCCGGCAATGAACAAAGCCTCAGCATTACGGATGATCCTCTCTACACTATCCTTGTCGGCCTTGTCCCTGGAGTCGATTACCAAAGTACGCACCGAATTTACCGAAACACCCAAAGATGAGAAGAGGTAAGAGTTGTACCCATCCTGGCCGGAAGCCCTCAGCACAACCACATCACCACCATCGGCATTAATTAAAAGCCACTTCATGGCCTCATCCACATCGGTTCCTCCACCAGCTAAAAGCAAACCTGCCCTGTGCGAACTGGTTATATCGGCATTGCTTCCTGTCAGGTATATCTTTGGAAGCCCTGCCTCAACCACCGGATCCGGACCCTCATTACCGTCCGGCTCATAAGTGTCGGGGTTTGCACAGCACACTCCGGCAAACAGGAAGATTCCCAGAATAATAGCAGACAATCTGTTCATGATATCCCTAAAACACATAGCTGTCCCCGGGTGAGAGAATCCTTACAGTAAAAGCAGGAGATCCGCTCCCTTCGGGCATATCCAAAGGTTCAAAAACCAGGACATCGCTCTCTCCAACCACCTCAAAGGAGTTGTCGGGTTTTACAACGATTGCGGTAGCCTCGTCAATCCCCACCCCCCTCAAACCGGGATTGTCCAGTAACACCGAGAACAAACGATTTTGCCTCTTCCTGTATAGAAAATGCTGGTCTACTACAATGTTTTCCAGGAAACCGAAACCCTCGGCAGTCTCAATATTGTCCCGTCCGATAAAAACAAAACTCTCTTCGGGTACCAACTTGTTCTTTTCCTTTCCAGTGATCATCACCTTGCTCATCACGGCAGCACCCGCACTGGTGCCGCCAACCACGCCCCCTTCCCTGTAAATCTCACGGATCTTCTGTAGAACAGCCGTTCCGGAAAGATACGAAGTAAGTACATTTTGGTCACCCCCCGAGAAAAAGACTATATTGACACCATCCAAAAGAGCAAGATTGCCGGGAGAATCCACACTATCCTTATGGCAAAACATTACCTTGCAGGAATTCACCCCAAGCCTCAGAAACTGTTCCCGCTGGAAAGCTCCGGTCATCTCTGCCTCACCACTGGCAAAAGGAACAATCAACACATGCTTCTCCCCCTCGCCGGCCAGGTCCACCATCCTCTGCATCATCGAGTCGGAACGCGCACCTCCGCCAATTATAAACAGATGACCCTTGGAATCAATAACCTCTCTCCTGAAGGCCTGAACGGCAGGATTCCCGCCAGAACAACCAAAAAATGCCGCCAATGCAGCCATTATAAAAAATATTCTCTTCATAAGAATTATCCGGTGATTAATGTATAAGCAATACGGGCAGAGGCCGAAAGGTCCTCATACAAAACAAACTCATCGTTACCGTGCGGGTTTTGAGCCCCCACCCCAAGGTTGATTGCCTTAAGCCCCTTAGCATTAAATGAGTTTGCATCGCTGCCACCCATCGACTTGACCCCTTTGGCCTCCAATCCCTCACGTTTGTAAGCAGATAGAAGCCTCTGGTAAGGAATTTCATTTTCCCTTACCTTATATGGCAGGAACTCCCACTCATATCCGAATTCCACAGAGCCCCCCATGCCGGCGGCAATCTCTCCGAACTCGCGGGCAACAGAATTTATCTTCTCCTCCCCAAATTCAACCGAGTCAGTCCTCAGTTCGCCAATGGCAATGTACTCGTCCGAAACCACATTGGTAGCCCTGCCCGAATTCACGATACCTATATTGGCATTGGAATTCTCGTTGATCCATCCAAAAGGGAACCGGGCAATTGCTGCAGAGGCAAGCTGGATAGCGTTGACCCCCTTCTCGGGGGATATCCCTGCATGCGCCGCCTTACCGCGGAATGTAAAGGTGAACCTCATGGCACCACAGGTTTCCGAAACAAAGTTGCCGGGCCTCATATGGGAGTCAAAGATATAACCATACCTGAGGTTCTCCCCTGGGCAGAAGTACTTGGATCCGCCCAAAGTAGTCTCCTCACAGACAGTGAAAAGCAAGGTGCATGGCTTGATACGCCCCTCCAGGAGCGCCCTCTCTGCAGCAAACAGTATCGCCGAAAGGCCTCCCCTGTCATCGACTCCCAGGATAGTGGTACCGTCGGAGGTTATCCTGTCTTCGAGAAATTGAGGAGCCACACCCAGGGTAGACCTGGGTGTGTCCATATGGGCCGCAAGAAAAAACTCTCCCCCTCCGCCTATCTCAACAATCACATTCCCCGAATTCCCTTTGGTCTCCTCAAAAGCGCTGTCGGTCCTGCTCTTTATATCCAGCCTTGTAAAGAATTGTTCAATATACCGGGCCACCGGCAGCTCAGCACCCGAAACCGCATCTATTTTGATGAGTTCCGTAAATATATCCAGATGTCTCTTTTCCATCCTAATGGCTAAACAGTTTTACATTCCTTATATTAATGTAGTACTGGTCGGTACAGTTCCCATGGAGTATCGCCACATAGATTGTCTTTCCTTTGAACTGAGAAAGGTCCACGGTTTCCAGGGTATAGTTCTTCCTGGCATGGATTGCAGTAAGCTCAGTCCAGTCACGCACCACAACAGCATCCCGGCAATTCTCCAAAGTCATCGGCTCTTCGGAAACCACAACCCGGTACTGCTCCCTGTAATCTCCGGAGGCACCCGATGCCACCTCAAAAGTAAAGGAGACATTATCAATCCTGGAGGGCAGGGTAACTGCAGGCGATACCAGGTAGTTTTCGGGATTGAGGGCCCCATCTCCCGACACATAGGAATCCGACGTCATGGCCTGGCGGTAGTAGTTCCAGTTGTAACCATCCCCGTCCTTGTCTATTATGGTCCAGGTATCGGGAAGTCCTGTCAGGAAAGAGTCGTCAATGTAATAGACCTTGTCGGGCGATATGATATACTGCATAAGGCCGGTAGGTTTATTGGCCAAGGCCTCTTCCGAATCGTTGAGTAATATGAAGAATTGTTTGCCCGATTTTACCAGAAGGTTCACCTCAATGTAACCAAAGAACTCATCCTTGGCAATTGTAACACTTCCCTTATTTGTAGCCGGTGTAAACCGGGCTCCCGTAGTTGTCACTATCTCGTAGTCCGTTCCATAAACGGCATCGGAATAAAGGGTATCTACCCACTTGGGATCGGTTCCCTGCGGAACGGCAGCCACATATTTATCCTTGTCGCTCAGGTAGTAAACCTTGTCCACTATCTCGTAGTTGACAGTAATCTGCCCATTCGAAGGTTTGATGATCTGGACACAAACAGAGTCCTTCCCCACTTTGGAATTCTCCTTGAAGATCAGATTACTCTTCACCCCCTGGTTGTTCTTTTGCGCGCTGAACTCGTAGAATTGGGGGCCACTGTAGGTCCAATCCTGTTTTTCGCAGGCTCCAAATACCACCAAAGCCGTCAAAAGAATCACGGTTTTATATATGTAATTGTTTTTCATCTTTTTAATACTTAAACAGTTAAAAGTTCCTATTAATAACCCGGATTATTCACCAGTTTCTTGTTGACATCCATTTCAGTTGTACTGATAGGAGAGACAATCCTAAAGTCGGCATAAGGAATCGAGGGTTTCCCCTCCGGACGGGTTATGTCCATCCCCTGCCTCTTGAGGTCAAAGAAGCGGTGACCTTCGAATGCCAGTTCAAGACGCCTCTGCAACAGTACTTCCTGCAAAAGGGATGCATCCGAAGCAGGGGTTTCTCCGATATTCCGCCTGATGCGCAAGTGATTCAGATCGTTACGGCTCTGTTGGTACTGATTCTGGCGGGCATAGCCCTCTGCCCTGTTGAGGTAGATTTCCGAAATCCTGATAAGGGGAATGTTGTCCAATCCAAAAATACCGCCCCAGCTATTGTATTTGGTGGTCCACCAAAGCTCCTGCCCCGACAACCGTACTTTACGGGTTGCCGAGAAGCGTTTGTCGTTCACCTTGTCAATTGCAGCCATGAATTGTGTAGAAAGGGCAAGGTTTGCCTCTCCCGAACCTTTCCCGTTGCCAAATCCATCCTCATCCCGCACACCATCGTCATAAGTACCGTACATAGCTTGAAGGGAAGAGGATCCAAGGTTTTCGGATGTAGTGAACATCAGTTGGAAAATTGACTCCGACCCTTTAGAAAAGATATCTGTGTATGCACCAGTGTAAACCGTAAGGGAAGAGTTATCAATTACATAAGTAGCCGCATCCACTGCCTTTTGCCAATCCTCCTTATAGAGGTAAAACCTGGACATGAAAGCCTTTACACCAATGGCACTGATGCGTGAAGGAGCCATTCCGTTATCGTTCCCCTGCAGGTTGTCAAAAGCATCTGTAAGGTCAGTCTCGATTTGAGTCCACACCTCACTTACCTTGGCCCTTGCAACCGAAGCATTTTCGTTGATATTCCCGCCCGAATTGTAAAAAGGATCCAGGATCAGCGGTACGCACAGGTCAAAGCCTCCCACAAGGTGGTTTGGAGTACGGCTGTAGGTCATGGCAAGGTAAAAGTAGTTGAACGCCCTTAAAAAGAGAGCCTCTCCCTTGACTGCCTTGACCTTTGAGGTTTCTGACAGCTTGTCCAGGTTTGCAAGGGCCTCATTCAAAGTACCGATCTGTTTGTATGCAGTCTGCCATATGTCTATCTGCGCCCTGGGCTGAAAGTCGTAATGACTTTTATACCTGGAGGCGGTAATGGATAGTTTGCAGTTGTCTGCAAGCACCTCGGGGAGGGTAATCATATCCCGTCCAAAATAGGAAGGATCCTGCAACATATCATAAACACCGATCACCATTCCCTCTGCCCCCTCTACTGTAGCAATCTTCTCTTCGGGGAGGGCATGCTTGGTGTCGATATCGAGCAGGGAGTCGCAGCTGACGTTGAATAACCCCAGCAATGCTATTAATATATATACTCTTTTCGTTTTCATCTTTTCAATCATTAAAAGTTAACCTTTATACCAAAACTATAACTTTTGGACTGAGGGTAAAGCCCCCTGTCGTTGCCAATGGATTCGGGATCGTAACCCTGGTATGGAGTGGAAGTCCAAACGTTGTAGGCAGTCCCGTAAACCTGTACGTCGGACAATTTGAGCTTGTTGACCAAACTCTTTGGCAGATCGTAACTTATATTGATATTCTTCAATTTTATGAAATCGGTGCTTTCGAAGATCAGGCTCATACCGGGGTCCACGTTTGCATCATATTTCATGGGATTACCGGGATAGGAGCCGTTTAGCATTGGCAGAGGCACCCAGGTCACATCTCCGGGAGCTTTCCAGTAATTGTTGTAAATATCCTTGAGCAGGTTGTTGTCGGCTGCTTGTCCAATAAGCACAGTCTTATCGCTCCAGTATTTGAGCGCACCTCTCTGGAACTGCAGGAAGAAAGAGAGGCTCAAGCCCTTCCATCGGAATGTATTTTCCATACCGCCATATACGGTAGGGTCTGTCCCTTTGATCCAGTAACGGTCATCAGGTGTAGGATTGTAGGTAATGTAACCATCCTTGTCATAGTACATTGGCCGTCCGTCCGAAGTGTTGACCCCTGCCCATTTGTAAACATATGACTGGGTGATTCCCTTGCCCACCTTGTAGCTTCCGAGTTCGTCCAGGCCATCCTGGAGCTCAGTGATGTAGTTTTTATTGAAGGAGAGGTTGAAGGAGGTCTCCCATTCGAAGTCCTTCCCCTCAACATTAAGCGAATTCACGTGTATGTCAAGACCTTCGTTCCTGACCCCTCCCATATTGGAGGGGATTGATGTAAACCCTGTTGTGTAGGGAATCACCCTCGAATAGAGCAGGTCTTTTGTATCGTCCCTGTAAAGGTCAAAGCTGGCAGTGATCCTGTCTTGGAAAAGACCAAGGCTGAGGCCGAGGTTCTTGGAATGTTTCTTTTCCCAGGTAAGCTGCCTGTTCCCTATGGTGGACTGTACTATACCAGGTTTGCTGTCATATGACACATTCCCGGTATATAGGCGGTGCGAAACATAATTGCCTATGCTGGAGTTACCTGTAACACCATAACTGGCTCTAAGCCTAAGGTCGCTGATCCATTCCATCCCCTCCATGAAGGACTCTTCGTTGATCCTCCATGCAAACGAGAGCGACGGGAAGGTTCCCCAAAGGTTTTCGCGGCCAAAACGGGACGAGCCGTCATAGCGAACAGTTCCCGAGAATATGTATTTGTCTTTCAATGTATAGGATAGCCTAGTAAAGAAACCGGCCAATTTCCACTCCGAATAGGACTCATCGGCACTCACCGGAATAGCTCCGCTGCTCAATAACCGGAGGTCGGGGTTGGCCACACCATTGGATTCTCCAGACTGCATATGGTATTGGTAGTTGGTATAGGAGAAACCTGCCACAGCATTTACCCGGTGGATCTTGTTGAAGGTCTTGTTGTAGTTGAGCACCTGCTCCGACTGGAAATTCACGATATCCATTGCAGAGGCCATGATCACACCATTGTCCCTCCTTCCCAGGCGCGTCCTCGGGTCACTGTAGTGATGCTCGAACATCCAGGTGAAATCGAAATTGTAACTACTCTTGAAGGTGAGCCCGGGAGCCAGGTTGAATGTGAGGGCATTTGAGGTGGTCAGATTGTAGGTTTTGCCTGTGTATTCATTGAGTTCCAGCATCTGCGGGATGTTATACAGGTAGTAACCATATGGAAGGTCGGCATAATATTCTCCATTCTCATCCCTTGGGCCTACCCCAGGTAACAAAAGCATAGCTGTTCTCGAGGGGTTTGCCGCGGCTGTTGTGGTTGCCTGGATATGTTTTGTGGAGCTGAAACTTGTATTGGTAGAAAATGTCACCCAATCCTTAACCTTATGGCTGACGTTTAGCCTGCCCGATATCCTGTCGAACCCCGTATGTTTTATAATACCTTCCGTTTGGTTGTACCCTGCAGAGAAATAGACCTTGGTCTTATCCCCTCCACCCGACATGCTCAGCTGGTAATTTTGCACTATCGCCTTACGGAAGATTTCGTCATACCAGTTTGTAGTGGGAGCGTTGGAAAAACCATCGTCCCCCCATCCGAATCCTTTGAAAAGGTTGAGGTATTTTTGATGTTCACCGGTACCGTATAATTTGTCATAATTGGAATACTCCAGCAGTGCATACTCAGCCCACTCCTTTCCGTTCAGGACCGGAACCCTGCGGATGAGGTCCTGCACTCCCATTGAGGCGTTTACCGTAAGTGCGGTCTTTTCGGCCGATCCCGATTTAGTAGTGATGATCACAACCCCGTTAGCTGCCTGGGCTCCGTATATCGAGGCAGAGGCACCATCTTTGAGTACTGTAACTGACTCTATATCGTCGGGGTTGAGCCCGCTCATTATGTCGGCGTTGGCCAGAACGTTTGTAGTATGGGAACCGTTTACAACCTGTACTCCGTCAATGATGTAGAGAGGTTGTGTCCCGGCATTGATAGATCCTCTGCCCCTGATGTTCACCGAAAAAGAGCTGCCCGGCAGTCCCGAAGTCGATACTATCTGCACCCCGGCAAGCCGGCCCTGAATGGCTTTTTGGAAACTGGCATTATTGGTTTTGGAGAGCTCTCCTGCAGAGATGTTTTCAATTGACCCTGCAATATCTTTCTTGCGTTCAACTCCGTAACCCACAACAACTATCTCGTCCAAAAGTGTCTCCTGGTCGCGCATTGTGATATCTATTGTGTTGCGGCCTGCAACGGCTACCTCCTGGGTTTGCATTCCGAGGAATGAGAATACCAGGGTATAGGCCGACCCCTCTTCGGGGAGAGAAATCTTGTATATCCCGTCCAGCCCCGACAATGAAGAAAGGGTCTGTGACTCCTTTACGGTTACATAAACTCCCGGTATGGGACTACCTCCAAGATCCTTGATCATGCCGGCAACTTCGAACCTTTTTTGTTGGCTGTCACCGGCTATCTCTGCACTCTTTTCTGTGGTGCTTTTTGGTGCCGGCTTTTTGGTCACGTAAATCACTTTGTCTTCGATCTTGTAGGTGAGGCCTGTGTTGGCAAGGCACTCTTCCATGATGTGGTTCACCGGTGTAGAAACAAATTCCTTGTTAACCACATGGGCACCTTCCAGGTCTTTATCTTCAAAGACAAAGTAGTGTCCAGTTTCGTTGGCTATCTTTTTGACAGCATCTTTGAGTGAAAGGAACTCGATCTTGATGGAATAGACCGAATTTTGCTCTTTCTCCGTTGGAGTGCCCTGTATGTATCCCGGCAACAGCATCGCAACTATCAATGCAGCAATTACTGGGATGGGCCTCTTTAACAATTTACATAATGCCCGGTTTTTCATAAGTTATAGATTAAATTTGATTAATTGGTTTCCTTTATCTTATAATGATCAGGTTATCCGACTTGATGATCTCCACCGACTCAAGATTGTCAATGGTTTTAATGAGGTTGTCGGGGGTTTCGTCCCTCCGGAGCCTTCCCGAAAGAACCAGCTCCTTGAGGTTGTCCGACCTAAACATTACATTAACTCCATACCAACGTGATAAATTGTTCATTATATCTTCCAGCCTTTCCGACTCAAAGTAGTAAACACCCTCTTTCCAAGAAATGAATTTGTTTACATCCACCTCCTTGACCTCTCCGGTGCCACTCTTTTTTTCATACACATACTGCAATCCGGGCACAAGTTGCACCGCCTGCCCCTCCTCATTGCCGCACCTCTCCTTCTCTCCGCTTTTCCTTTTTACACTCTCCCTGACCTCTACCTCTCCCTCTACCAATGTGGTCACCACCTTGGTCTCATAAGAGTATGCCTTTATATTGAAGGTCGTTCCCAAAACTTTGATATGCTGGAATGTCGTTGATGCCAAAAATGGCCGGGAAACATCTTTTGATACCTGGAAGAAAGCCTCTCCGTTAAGCATTACCTCACGTTGGTTGTTTGCAAACCGGGCCGGGTATGTAAGGGAAGATTCGGAATTTAGTTTAACCAAAGTGCCGTCCGCCAACTTAATAGTGAAGGTCCTTTTTCGTGGTACATGCAGGGTATGATCTCCCCTGCCACCATTGACGGAGAGGGTGTAATCCAGGGTATCTCCATAAACCATTATCCCCTTTTTGGCAAGTTTGGCCAGGGCAGACGGGTCCGAAAGTTCGGACAGGTCCCCTCTGCCTGTAACCAAAGTTATTTTTGACGGATTGATTTGCTGATTATTACGAGTAGCAATATTATAAAGGAATAGTGCTGTTGAGGCTGCCAACAGCAAAATGGCAGCTGCCCTCACAAACTGCCGCATGGAGACAGGAGCCGGTGAGAGGGTTCTCTTTACATGACGGGCCTGTGCTATACCTCTTTCCATGCAATCCTTGTCCGAAAGCCTCTTTATGATCATTTTACGCCCCGTCGAATCTCCGGCCCAACCCTCCAGCTCCTTTATCTCTGCCTCTGTAGCCTCTCCGAGTATTTTTCTAATTATCAGTTTTTTGACTCGCAGTATCTCCTCTTCGTTATGTTGTGTGTTCATCTGTTTTAATTATATAGTCGTGATGGGTCTCCTGTTAAGAAGACAACAAAAAGTGTAGAATGGGCGGAATAGATATGGAAATTTTTAGAAATCTTTCAAAAAAATCATCAATAAAACAAAAAGATCCTTCAATTGCTCTTTGAGTAACTGCTTTGCCCTCTGCTTTTGACTTTTCACTGTATTTATCGAAATATTGAGCTCCGCGGCAATCTGTTCATTGGACATATGTTTCATATAACCAAGCTTAAACACCTCCCTGCACTTTGACGGGAGGCTTTCTACAGCCTGAGCCAGTTCCCAAAGCACCTCATCCTCAATTCTCTTCACGAGGTAATCCTCCTCGTCCGTTGTGACAGGTTCTTGGGTGTTGGTTTGAGGAATCTTTTGTGACTTCTTAAGGTGGTTGATACAAGCATTATGTACAGACCTGTACAAGTACGGCTTTAAATCTACGATATTATTAAATGAACCCTCCTTCTCGAAAATATTCAGGAAGACATTATGGACAATATCCTCAGCATCATCAAGCGAATGGACCATCCTGTAAGCAAACAGGCACAGCCTAATCCGGTATGCCCGGTACATCTTGTCCACCTTTATATCCAATCCAGAAAAATTAACCAAACACAAATATACAAAATCCCCCCAACCCCAAGGCCGCATCCCTCGGATAAATTAACAACTCGCAGAGGCTGTGCGCTGTGCGGCTTCCCGGCCGGGATGCATCCCTCGGATAAATTAACAACTCTCATATAATGAGGCCATTAGTGAAACACGCTCATTTTTAGCAGTATGTTAATTTATCCGAGGGATCATAACTGTGGGTGCTGCCTCCCTGGCAGGTTATTCCGGTGCAGAGGTTATCCCAGGCACCGAGCCGGCTGCCGGCCCAATAAAGAGCCGGGCAGCTATTGACTGGAGACAACCTCGTTGCGCCGGCAAATAACCTGCACTCCCAGTAAAGACCTGAAAATCACCCGAAAGCTACAAACCTCTGCATACGAGCAATATGTAAATTTATCCGAGGGATGAATCACGCAAAGCACTGGTAATCACCGGGGAGCTACAACCTCTTGCAAACCAAGCACATGTTAATTTATCCGAGGGATGCTTCCCGCTATGGGGATTAAAGGCTATATTTGTTGAGCAAAATTTTTGTTTATGAAAGAGTATTTATCGTTGTTAGGGCATATAATGGAGAGTGGGGTTTTGAAAAGTGACCGTACGAGCACTGGTACCAAGAGTGTTTTCGGGTACCAGATGCGGTTTGACCTGCAAAAGGGTTTTCCGTTGCTAACCACAAAAAAGGTCCATTTGAAATCAATCATTTACGAGCTGCTTTGGTTTATAAAAGGGGACACCAACATAAAATACCTTAATGACCACGGAGTGACAATCTGGGATGAGTGGGCCGATAAAAACGGCAATCTGGGCCCGGTGTACGGCAGCCAGTGGCGTTCATGGAAAGGGGCCGATGGCAAAGTCACCGACCAGTTATCCAGCCTCATTGAGGGAATAAAAATGAATCCCGACTCCAGAAGGCATATAATCAGCGCATGGAATCCTGCAGAGGTGGATAAGATGGCCCTCCCCCCTTGCCACGCTATGTTCCAGTTTTATGTTGCCAATGGCAGGCTCAGCTGCCAGTTGTACCAACGCAGTGCCGATGTATTCCTGGGAGTACCCTTCAATATTGCCTCCTATGCACTATTAACCATGATGGTAGCTCAGGTGTGCGAGCTCAACCCGGGTGAATTCATCCACACCTTTGGAGATGCCCATATTTACACCAACCATTTTGACCAGGTTACCCTTCAACTCTCAAGGGATACAAGGAAATTGCCGGTCATGAAGCTGAATCCCGCAATCGAGAGCATATTTGATTTCAAGTTCGAAGATTTTATCCTGGAAGGGTATGACCCACACCCAGGAATCAAAGCACCAATTGCAGTTTAACCCCAAAAAGGCCAATTTCACAACTTACAACCATGTCACAAACCAACCAGCCAACAATATCCATGATAGTAGCAATTGCCCGCAACCACGCAATAGGCCGCAACAACCAGCTATTATGGCATATTCCCGAAGACCTCAAATACTTCAAGAAAGTAACCGGTGGACACACCGTAATAATGGGCCGCAAAACATGGGAATCCATTGGAAGGCCTCTGCCCAACCGCCGCAATATAGTGGTAAGCAGAGGCTTGGCGCAGCAAGCACAAAACAGTTTGCCCGATGGAGTGGAGGTTTACGACTCATTGGAAAAGGCCCTCTCGGCTGCGAAAGCGGGAACCGATACAGAAGTCTTTATCATAGGCGGAGGAGAAATCTACCGAATGGCTCTCCCCCTAACCCACAAAATATACCTGACAATCGTAGGCCAAACTATTGACCATGCCGATACCTTCTTTCCCGAGATAGATTATTCCCAATGGAATACAACAGAAAAGGAGTCACTGGAATACGGCGAAAGAATGCTGCTGACACGCAAATAAACACTCATAAATATTGTCAATCGACCCATAGACAGCCTCTCTTAAACCAAAGAGGGGCTGTTTCTGTTATGTAATTAGTATTAAAAATTATAAACAATGAAAAAGATAATACTTTTTGCCCTGCTGGTTACGATTCCGCTAACCGCACTTATGGCACATAATGAGAGAAATAATAACAAAATAAAAACCAATAAGACAATGAAGACATTAAATAAATTTGAATTCCCGCAACTACCTTATGCTTTTGACGCTTTGGAACCATTCATCGACAAAATGACAATGGAAATCCATTACAGCAGACACCACAAAGCCTATTTTGACAATTTTGTTGCTGCCATCAAAGGCACCGACATGGAAAAAATGGATATAGAAGAGATATTTGCAAACATGAGCAAATACCCTGCAGGTGTCAGGAACAACGGCGGCGGATTCTACAACCATGTGATTTATTGGGAAAACATGAAAGCAGATGGAGGAAAGCCTTCTGCCAAACTTGCTGCAGCGATAGACAAGACTTTCGGATCCATGGATGAGTTCAAGAAACAATTCTCCGATGCCGGCAAAACCCGCTTTGGTAGCGGCTGGGCTTGGCTGAGCGTAGATTCAAACGGAAACCTGTTTGTCTCTTCCACTCCCAACCAGGACAATCCTTTGATGGACGTTGCAGATAAAAAAGGCACACCTGTTCTTGGAATGGACGTTTGGGAACACGCCTATTACCTGAAATACCAAAACAAACGTCCCGACTACATTGATGCATTCTGGAATGTTATCAACTGGGAAGTTGTATCTCAAAGGTATGAATCAATTGTTAAGTAAGGTTAAGTAAGACTGTTTCAAAAAAGACCCAAAAACCAAACAGGAGTGAAATAATTCACTCCTGTTTTTTTGCTAACATATAAAAGTAGAGCAATCCATTTTCCCAGTTTATTTTATAACGTCTACGGTTGTTAACAGTAGTATCGGAACTCTCGATATACTCATTAAAGCCATCTTGAAGATACATAGTAAAGATCTCATTTGTCCTCTCAACCGATGATATCGCAAATTCTTTATTAAAAATAAGAGTTGCAACATCATTTTTCAGCAATACTAATGTCAAGAAACCGGGATTGTTATTGTAAACCTGGCCAACCAAATACAGCAAAGTAGTCGTCGAATCTAATTGTTCATAGCATTGGTTTGTAATAATCCAACCATCCTGATTGTCCAATTGGAAAATACTCCTACCGTTCCTCTTAATGTCTACAGATTGGAAATCGCCAGACTCACCATCCCATCCGTTGTATCT
>SABC01000140.1 GCA_009929175.1 Bacteroidia bacterium
CTGCTGTACATTTCGCTTTATTGACAAATCGTATCAAATTTTGTGCATCTATAGCAAAATTGTTCGGTATATTTTTAGTATGTACCAGAAGGCCGTAAACAACACCAACAAGAGGTATCCAAATATCCCCAGGCAAGACAGATACCAAGATAGTTGCAAGTTTCCAAAAAACATTTACTATATTGCTACTACAATCGGTTGACACTATTCATCATATGGGAAAAAGATTGACAAGGAATAGTGAAATAAGGCTGAACAAACTCTAAACCCAGCCCAAAAATCAGGCATCGGTATTTTTCTTGACCTCTCCCTCAAGGTAGCTATACCATGCAGGAGGAGGACCATCCATTGAGAAAAATGCTATACACCTTTTGCCTGCTCTCTCTTCTCGTAGCCATATCACTGACAGGCTGTACCAAAGAGGCCAGGCAGGGCATGAAAACAGAACAACCATCTGATGGCCAGCTGATAGTCGGGTTTTCTCAAATGAACCATATCAACCCTTGGAGGGTGGCAGAAACCAATGACTTGAAACGTGAAGCAGAGAAACGGGGAGCCATCCTACTCCTCAATGATGCTAAAAGTTCAATAGCGCAACAGACCATAGACATACGAAGCTTCATTGAGCAGGGGGCCGATTACATCGTTTGCACCCCTTTCGTGTATGAAGGCTATGACGAGATAGTTGAGCTATGTAAGCAGGCGAACATCCCGCTGATCATGCTGGACAGGGAGATCCGAGGTGAAGGGGGTGTTGATTTCCTCACCTTCATTGGCTCTGATTTTTATGAAGAGGGGGTACGCGCAGCCAGGTGGCTTGCTCACGAGATGGACAATACCGCCAAAATAGTGGAGTTGAAGGGCAATGATGGCTCTTCATGCAGTACCGATCGTAAAAACGGGTTTGCATCCGTAATTGATACCATCGAAGGGATGGAGATAGTCGTATCACAATTTGCTGATTTTGAGAGGATTAAGGGGCAAGATGTTATGGAAGGGATAATCTTGTCCTACGGAAAAGATTTCAACGCAGTATATGCCCATAGCGATGAAATGGCTATTGGTGCGATCCAAGCATTGAAAGCGGCAAATATCGTACCGAACAAGGATGTCAAAATTGTAAGTATCGATGGTAGCCGTGATGCATTCAAATCAATAATTGCAGGAGAGCTAGGGGCTACTGTGGAATGCACTCCCCGACTGGCAAATGTCGTTTTCAATACAATCGAGGCACATCAGAGGGGGGAGGCAATTCCTCCTAAAATCCTCATGGAAGATCGTCTGTTTGATTCCTCAAATGCTTTAGAGTTGTTCAATGAAGGATTTTAAGATCACCTTTCCAAAAAATACCTCTTTGGGACGGAGGATATTCATCCTCAGCATCTCAGCAACCTTGGCAAGTGTGATTATATTGGCGCTCTTGTTTGGGTATATCTCCACCACTACCATCAAAGAACATCTGGAGACGGTCCTTATCACTGTCGTTGACAATAATGCTTCTGAGATGGAAAATATCCTAGACATTGCACTCAAGAATGCCCTTCGTATTGCAAATGATCCCAAGATACAAGCCGTTTTGCGCAACCCCATACCCACTTCAATCTCTGAAGCCTACTCGATAGAGCTGGAAATGGACAACCAGCTGTCCTTTGTGCAAAACTATATCGATAACCTGTTTGGATTTTACATCATCGGTGAAAACGGGATGCAGTTCAAGTCCAACTTCTCCTCACCCATCTACCAAAACTGGAAAAACTTTGACTGGTACAAGAGGATCATTGGATCTGAGGAGCCCGTCTGGTTTAACCCGCATAACGGGTCCTTTACCGTGAATACTGTTGGCCAGCCCCTTATCACCCTGGGATTGAGGATCCAAGACAAATCAACAGGAGAAATCCTTGGAGTCCTCCTCACAGACATAGAGGTGAGTACCCTTAGCAACATAATCAGGGAAGGTATCGGGAAAAACGGTAACTTTGTCCTCTCCACCAGTGATGGGACGATCATCACCGCATCAAACAGCCCCGACATAAGCGAGAATACCAGCTTCAGCTACGCGCATACCCTATCCAGTCCTCCTTGGAGGCTTACAGGATATTTGGATCCTTCCCTGATAGAGAATACCATTTTCAAGTCGGTGACCCCAATAATTGGCTTGACAGCTGTAATTGTGCTTATGGTCCTCATTATCGCAAGTTCAATTTCCAAACGGATTACCAAGCCTCTGCAAGAGCTAACATCCCTGATGGAGATCGTTCAGTCAGGTAATTTCAATGTGACAATGGAGATTGTTGGTGATGATGAAGTAACACAGCTAAGCAAATCATTTAATATAATGGTATCTAAGATCAATGCCCTTATGATCGATCTGCATGAGGAGCATGAGAAATTACGTATTGCAGAGATGAAAACCCTTGAAAATCAGATCAATCCTCATTTCCTGTACAATACCTTTGACTCCATCATCTGGCTTGTCAGAAAAAAACGGATGGAGGATGTCAACCGTCTTGTATTTGCCCTTTCCAAGTTGATGCGAATTGGTCTTAACCGAGGAAAAACCTTGGTCACCCTGCAAGAGGAGATTGAGCATATCCATAACTACATCATCATACAGGAGATTCGGTATGCTGATGACTTCACCTATGCAATCACGTTGCCTGAGCAACTGAAAAAGAACAAAACCCTAAAACTCATTTTGCAACCCCTTGTCGAAAATGCTATAATGCATGGGGTACAACACTCGCAAACTGCAGAGCACATCACCATTGAAGTCAAAGAGGCACATGATGGCATAGTGATAGAAGTGACCAATACTGGCGCAGTTATCCCTGAGGAAAGGGTTGTCCAGATCAACGAAATGCTTGCAGGCTCTGAAGAGGGGGATTTTGGTCTTGGACTGAAGAATGTAAACGAACGTATCAGACTGTATTTTGGCAAGCAGTACGGCTTGCATTTTTCCCATAAAAATGGCAGCACTACAGTTCGCGTTGACATACCAAGGATATAAATATGGCTTCATATAAAGTAGTTATTGCAGAAGACGAAAAGCTCATCCGCACAGGCATCGCTGAGTCTATCGACTGGAATGCACTTGATGCCGAGGTAGTGGGTCTTGCTAAAAACGG
>SABC01000141.1 GCA_009929175.1 Bacteroidia bacterium
ATTATGAGGTTTTACCTGATAGACCGCATAGATGAGTTGTGCATTGGCAAATATGCACAAGGGATCAAATGCATCTCCATGACAGAAGATGTCTTCAATGAACACTTCCCCGGATACCCCATTTTCCCGGGATCTTTGATCCTGGAAGGATTGGCCCAACTCACAGGGATACTATTCGAGTACTCACTTATCCGGGGAGGTCATTCCCACAAAAGGGCAGCCCTTACACTGGTTAACAAAATGAAGTACCGCAAAATCACGGTCCCGGGGGACAGGCTCATTTACAGGAGCGAAACACAAGTCTTTTACCCCGACGAATATGCAGTTGCAAAAGTAACCGCAACCAACGACGGAGGGCTTGTTGCCCAAGGAGAGCTTTTTTTCGGATTCATTGATATCCTGGACCAAGGGTCAAAAACTAGTTCCCGGGAATTGATGCAGATGGCCCTCAAAAACACTAAAATCATATTATAAAATGTATGGAAATCATATACAAAAGATACCTCCCAAGCGAAGAGATACCCGTCTATGACCATGTTTCCCGCCGCAAACTGGTAAAATACTACACCAGGGATACAATGGCAGCCGTGGTATGTATGGGACTGCTTTTCAAAGATCAAAAACCAGCATCTGACACCCCCTTTTACTTTTCTACCTCAGAAACCCAAATGTTGGACTATTACAAAGATGCCTGCAAGGTGTTTGACCAAAACAACATTCCCTTCTCATCTTTCCATTTCATAGAAAAAGCTGTTCCTGCAATATCTCCTCTCTCCCATTTCAAAACCATGCGCAATATGGCTCACTGCTTTATATCAATAGAGTACGGGCTCAAAGGAGACAACGCAGCTCTGTTGGGTCCTGCTTCGGGGTTGCTGGCCAGTACAATGCTGAGTGACTATAACGGAGCAGTAATAATTGGCGCAGCAAAACTTCATGCAGACGGCACTGCTGAGGCAGGCATAGCAAAGATAACACCCCGGGAGGCAGCACTGGAACCAATGCTTGGGAGCAACCAGGAGGCTATCCTGTTTTTCAGGGAACACAGTTTTAATAAAATGTTATGATATGTCAGTAGTAATAACAGGAATAGGAGTAAAATCCCCTTTGGGATGCACTGTCCGTGAGGCCATGGAAAACATAGGAAAAGGAACACGTTGTGTTGCCGATATAGAAAATCTGGACACTAAGGGATTCTCTCAAACAGCAGCCGGGGAAATAAGAAGTAACGGAAAAGTTGTCAAAACCGAACCATGGACAGACCGCAAGGCAAAATTCCTGGAAGAGGCAATAAGCGACCTTTTTACAGAATCCACCCAAACCTCCGGATACACTCCCGAAGATATTGCTCTCAATATTGGCAGCGGAGTAGATTACGTAGATGTCGAAACTTTGTACAAAAAAAGGCAATTCGAAAATCCTCCTGGAGAAGAGGTTCCTGCTCACTACAAAAGTGTGGAGCTCATCAACCAAATCGCTGCAAAATACAACATAAAGGGAGGTGTAAACATCTTTACGGCTGCATGTGCGGCCTCTTCACAAGCCATAGGCACATCCTACAGAATGATAAAAAAGGGATACCGCAGAGCAGCCATAACAGGAGGTTCGGATTCCATGATCAACTATGTCAACTACATTGGGTTCCAACATTTGGGAGCAATGGCATCCGGGTTCGAAGCCCCCTATGCCTGCAAGCCCTTTGACAAAAACAGGAACGGGACCATCTTGGGAGAAGGAGCCATTGTGCTGTTTTTGGAACACGAAAGTAAAGCCGCGAAAAAAGATATCCTAGCCCAAATTGTCGGTTACGGCACCACCATGGATGCCTATGCTGTCACCGACCCCGACCCCGAGGCAACTTCACTTGCAAATGCAATAGAAAAAGCTTTAGAAGATGCCGGCATCACTCCCGACATGATTGATTGTGTGCACCTGCACGGGACAGCCACGCCAAAGAACGCACCCTCGGAGTACAAAGCCCTCAAACAGGTTTTTGGCAGCAAAACTGAGAGTCTGCCGGTCTATTCACTCAAAGGACAGACAGGTCACCTGATTGGGTCATGCGGAGCCCTGGAAATGCTCTCGGCAATTTACTCACTGCAGCACCAGGTAGTATTGCCAACAGTCAATTTCCAGGAACAAGATCCCGAAGCACCTTTGTATGTCATTAAAGATAAACCTCTGGAAATTAAGATTGACTACCTCCTCAAGCTCAACTCCTCATTTGGAGGGGAAAATACTGCATTGGTCCTCAAAAGATTCGTCAAATAATTTTAAAATGGGAAAAATCGTCATAACCGGAGCCAGCTCCGAAATTGGTATGGCCATCACCGAAAAACTAAGTACCCTTGGCAAACCAATGCTGCTGCACTGCTTCAGGAACAAAACGCCATTGGAAAAATGGAGCAGCTCTGCACAAATTGTATCGAGTGATTTTACAAACGAAACGGAGTTGGATAAATTCCTGGAACAACTGGAAGATACCGAAATACTTGTATATGCATCTGCCCGTACCGATGCAGGGCTCATTCCTCAGATAGACCCCGGGTCACTGGACAAATCAATCAAAGTGAACATACTGGCCTACACCAAAATCTGCCAAAAAATAATTCCCCAAATGTGTATCAAAAGAAAGGGAATAATAGTAGGAATTTCTTCTGTAGCTGCCAGTAAAGTATACCGGGGTCAAGGGGTCTATTCGGGAAGCAAGGCCTACATGGAAGCTTTCACAAAAGCCATAGCGGCAGAGTACAGCAAAAAAGGGATAAGAAGCAACTGCGTGGCTCCCGGCAGCATAGATGCCGGATCACTAAAGAAACTTGCCTTTTTTGACAAAGAAGACCTTATCCAACTCAACCCTGCCGGCAGGACAGGCACCCCGCAGGAGGTTGCAGAGGCAGTTTACTTCTTATGCTCAGACAATTCATCTTTTGTAAACGGAACGGTACTCAGGGTAGACGGCGGACACTGGCTGGGAGTCTGAGTTCCTCTATTTTACACGGCAAACCATGGCCACTGTACACCATTGTCAAAGGAGGCAATACCAAAATCTTTTCTTTTACAACCTTTATCAAAGAGGCAAAACCATCGTTGGAAAACCCCAATGTGCAGTTGTA
>SABC01000142.1 GCA_009929175.1 Bacteroidia bacterium
CAGCCAAAAGCCACTATTCACGAAATCAGGAATCCCGAAAAGCACTTCAACCGGGCCGAGATGCTAAAAAGGGTAGACAACGACCAGGAGATCATGACAGACCTGTTCAACTCCCTGGAAGCAGAAATGGAAGAGAGTATTGCAGAGCTGGAAAGTGATATGGTTAACTCCAGGATGGACAATGTCAAAAAGATTGCACACAAAATCAAAGGGGTTGCTCTCAACATGAGTTTTGACAACCTCTCCCTTCTTGCTAAACAACTTGAGTCGGCAGCTGCCGCAAACGATCCATCGTCTGCCTTGATACTATCGAAGGTAAAAGATGAGTGGGACATCATCAAAACACTGATTTACCCGGACAACCAATAATCCTCTCCCATAGTTATTATCTATTGGTTTATAGATTTAATATATTTGATTTATAACCGTGCAGTCATTATCTTTGTATCAGAAAAAATGAGAAACAATTAAAAATACAAAGAGATGAAAACATTAGATTACATCAGCGTTAGCTCCGAAGGGGCAAATCTGGTTTCAAACGAACTAAAACAATTATTGGCAGACCTCCAGATATTTTACACCAACCTGAGGGGTTTCCACTGGAACATCAAAGGTAACCAGTTCTTCCAGCTGCATTCAAAGTTTGAGGAGATGTATGATGACATCAACGAAAAAGCCGACGAAATTGCAGAGAGGATGCTCATACTCGGAGCAAAACCCGACAACCGCTTCAGTGAATACCTTAAGACATCCAAAATAAAAGAGGTCAATGATATCACCGAAGGAAAGGAGGCAATAAAATCCATACTTGACTCATTGAAACACCTCATTTCCCAAGAGAGCAAAATACTCGGGATTGCTTCCGATGCCGGAGACGAGTCCACAGTAGCAATAATGAGCGACTACATCAAAGAGCAGGAAAAAATGGTATGGATGCTGACCGCAACCTTGTCGTAATCATAAAAAAAATAAAAAATGTCTAAACCGATCTTTACCAGGTCGGTTTTTTTTATTAACTTAAATTTTTATTGATAAAAAACTTGTAATCCAAACCTATCACTATGAAAATACACGAATACCAGGCAAAGGAATTCTTTACCCAGTACGGGATTCCTACAGCAGAGGGGATTGTTTGCCGCAATCCGCATGCATGCGCCGATGCATACAGGGAGCTTCACTCCCCTAAAGTTGTTATCAAGGCACAGGTTCTTACCGGAGGGAGGGGAAAAGCGGGAGGAGTAAAGCTGGCTTCGGGAGAGGAAGATGTGATCAAAGCTGCAGACTCCATACTCGGAATGGATATAAAAGGCTACAAGGTAGACCGGGTAATGGTGGCCAAAGCTGTCAATATCCGGAGCGAATACTACATCAGCATTGTAATTGACCGCAACACAAAGTCGGCAGTACTGATCATGAGCCGTGAAGGAGGCATGGATATTGAGGAGGTGGCAGCCACCACCCCCGAAAAAATCTTCCGGATTCCTGTCGATCCCTTTACCGGCATACCCCCGTTTTTGGCAAACAGGGCTGCAAGATTGCTCTTCGATGACAATAACCTTGTGAAACAGGCGGCCCCTTTGATCCAGAACATGTACAGATTGTTCACGGACAAAGATGCATCGCTTGTAGAGATCAACCCCCTTGTTGCAACTAAAGAGGGAAGGGTTCTTGCCATAGACGGCAAAATGAACTTTGACGACAACGCACTCTACCGCCAACCCCAGGTTGAAGCCCTGTTTGAGCCCACTCCCGAAGAGAAAAAAGAGCAGGAAGCCAAATCAAAAGGTTTCAGTTTTGTGCACCTGGGGGGCAAGATAGGCTGTATGGTCAACGGAGCAGGGCTTGCTATGTCAACCATGGATACAATCAAACTTTACGGAGGAGAACCTGCCAACTTCCTGGACATTGGAGGAAGTTCAAACCCAAACAAAGTAATTGAGGCAATGAAGCTTTTACTTGGAGACAACGATGTAAATGTGGTGCTTATCAATATTTTTGGCGGGATTACCCGTTGCGACGATGTTGCACGCGGCCTGTTGGAGGCATTCCGGCAAATCGAAACCACGATCCCGGTTGTAATAAGGCTTACCGGCACCAATGAAAAAGAGGGTCGTGAACTTTTGGCAAACTCTCCATTCCATAGCGCAGGAACCATGTCGGAAGCAGTAACTAAAGCAGTTGAACTGAGTAAAGCAGACAATAAAAAATAATACCCATGAGCATTTTGATTAATAAAGATACCAGACTGGTAGTCCAGGGGATTACCGGTCGTGACGGAGGGTTTCACGCCTCCAAAATGAGTGCTTACGGCACAAAAGTGGTTGCAGGAACCTCGCCGGGCAAAGGTGGTCTCAAAACCGATAACGGTGTACCTGTATTCAACGGAGTTCACGAAGCAGTGGAAAACGAGGGGGCAAACACCTCGATAATCTTTGTGCCCGCACAATTTGTAAAAGATGCCATCATGGAGGCTGCCGATGCCGGAATCTCCCTGATAGTATGCATCACCGAAGGAGTCCCGACAACTGACGTAGTCTATGCCCATAAATATGCCCAAAGCCGTGGTGCAAAGCTGATCGGGCCTAACTGTCCCGGACTTATCTCTCCGGGGAAAAGCCTAGTGGGGATTATGCCCGGGAATATATTCCTGGAGGGATCAACAGGTGTCATTTCGCGTAGCGGTACTCTTACTTATGAGGTAGTTTACAATCTCACAAGCAAGGGAATGGGGCAGTCAACAGCGGTAGGCGTGGGAGGAGACCCCGTTGTTGGCCTCTATTACAAGGAGCTGCTGGAGATGTTCCAGAATGACTCCGACACCTCGGCAATAGCCCTTATCGGAGAGATAGGCGGAGATGCTGAGGAACAGGCTGCTGCATTTATTAAAGAGTTCATTACAAAACCGGTTGCAGTTTATATTGCAGGCAGTACGGCACCCGCCGACAAACGAATGGGACACGCCGGAGCAATCATTTCCAGCGGGAGTGGTACAGCCGCCGAGAAAAAAGCAGCTTTCCTGGCTGCCGGGGTACCGGTGGCCGACGAGCCCTCACAAATTCCCGGTTTATTGAAGAGATAA
>SABC01000143.1 GCA_009929175.1 Bacteroidia bacterium
CCTTGGTTATGTTGATTACCCTAATTGGGGTACTCTCTTATGGTTGTAAAAGTAAAACCGTAACATCGGAACCTGAATCAGCAAAAATATTGACAGGTGCAGAACAGTTGGATGTTTACCTGCCCTTACTAAAAGGAAAGAAGGTAGGATTGATGGCAAATCAAACTACCATTGTCGGGGATAAACACCTTGTAGATGTCCTTTTGGAAAATGAAGTAGACCTTAAGTTTGCATTCATCCCCGAGCATGGCTTTCGAGGAACCATTGAACGTGGAGAAGATGTCAACAATGGTATAGATGAGAAAACGGGTTTGCCTCTCTACTCCCTTTATGGAAAAAACCATCAGGCAGATTCATTGGTTAGCTCGGTTGACATCATGATTTTTGACATACAAGACGTAGGTGCACGTTTTTACACTTATGTTGTAGGGATGCATAATGTGATGCAGTTGTGTGCCGACAACAATCGCCCGGTAATGATTCTGGACAGACCAAATCCCAATGGAGAGCAAGTTGACGGTCCCGTGCGCAAAGATGACCGGTTCAAATCAGACATTAGTTTCCATAAGGTAGCTATGGTACATGGTTTGACTATAGGAGAACTGGCACAAATGATTAACGGAGAGGGCTGGCTGGACAACGGGGAGCAATGTGACCTGACTGTCATTCCATTAAAAAACTACACACATAAATCCAGATACGAATTACCCGTCATTCCATCGCCAAGTTTACCCAACCACCTATCAGTACGCTTGTTCCCCTCACTTTGCTTATTCGAAGGCACAGATTGCAGTATTGGTCGTGGAACAGACTTCCCATTCCAGGTTATTGGATATCCCGACCCGTCATTTGGTGATTTTACCTTTACTCCAGGCTCAAAATCAGGCATGTCGGTTCATGTCGAACAACAAGGAAACTTGTGTTATGGTGCTGATTTACGATCACTTGACCCCGACAGTATTAGATTTTCGCTTAAATACATTCTGGAATATTACTCTAAAGCTCCCGACAAGTTTTTTGCACGCCCCGATTTTTTTGATTTGCTGGCAGGAACAGACAAATTACGGGAACAAATATCAGAAGGGTGGACAGAAGAACAAATACGGGATAGTTGGAAAGAAGAGTTGGCAGAGTATAAAAACATGCGCAAAAAATATTTGTTATACGAAGATTTTGAATAACTTCCGGAAATGGAAACAACAACACTAATCACATGCAACAATTCCGTTGAAGCAAACCTCATAAAAGGAATGCTTGAGAACAACGGAATTGAAAGCTTCCTCACAAATGAGAACTTCACCAATCTTATGCCTCATCTAAACGGAGTACTGGGTGCCGGAGTACAGGTTATGGTAGACAAAAAAGATCTGAAAATGGCCCAAGAGCTATTGGAAGCGCAACGAAACACAGATGAAACCATTTGCCCTGACTGCGGCTCAAACAACATTACAACTGGTTTAGGGACAAATGGCTTTAAGAAAATAATTACGGTCCTTATCTCATTATTTGCCTGGATCCCTTTTGGAAACCTAAAGAGAACACATTACTGCAAAGATTGTAAAACAGAGTTTTAACACTCCTAACTATAAATAACAAATGAGTTTCCGGAATCAAAAGTCATTGACAGTCTTCATAATCACTCTCGTGATAATGACCTATTCAACGGGTACATCCCCAATGTCAGCCCAAAACTTATCCAAGCCCAACCTATACAAACTGAAAGGAGCTTCAAAAGGGTATTATGGGCAGCCTTTCCGGGCATCCAAAAATGGTGACGTCATCGGAGAATTGCCCGTATCACAGGTGTACGAAATACTTGCAATTGAAGGGGACTGGGCCAAAATCAAATTTTTGGGCAAAGAGTATTACACATGGAGAGACCGGCTTGAAAAAGTTAACTCCCCGGACATAGTCTGCTCACCATGGGCAAAAGATTGGTTCTCGTACACTGGAGCTTACATGGGCATCAAAGGAGAGTGGCAAAATTTTTCCGATGACTGGACCAAACCAGTTACAAAGACAGAAATTGCACAAATGCTTGTTGTTGATATCATGGAGAATGTTTATTCCAAATGGGTTGTACAATACTCTCTGCCCGGAGCCGGGAAAAACAGCGACCAAAAAAAATTCACCGACAGCGATGATTATAACCCAGGCAGACTCCTTTACTGGGGTATTGTTCCCGAAGGGAAATTCAACCCTATGGCAAAATTAACCTTCGGAGAGGTTACAGGGTTATTAATCAAATTAATGGAGTATGACAAAAAATATGTACGCGAAGGAGGTGGCGAGGCATTTACCATGGCACAAATAGATGAATTCAAAATCGGAGGAAATACCAGCCCAAATGCAATTTGTACAAAGGAGCAGGCAAAAATGCTCTGCGATAAACTCCTTTTATGGCGTGAAGAGATGGCACACAGGACGGAGATCAAGCATAACTATGGCTTTAATGACGGAATTTTTACGATCCAGTCTTATCTCGGCAAAAATAAAAACAATGCCTATCTAATTTTAAACAATGATGGTAAGCTAGAGCTAAGCAATACCAAAAAGGATCACTTCAAAGTCAAGTACAAAGGAGCCACACTAACTCCTTACCGGGATTTATTACTTTTGTACACGATTCAGACAATGGATAATAATTTCATAGGAGTATCCGGTACAGCTAAAAACGGAAACCGGCTTATTAGTCAAAAGGCAGAATATATCTGGAGCATCGAAAGCGGAAGGTCTCCGGATAAGCAATGGACATGCTTTATTGTAAGTCCCTATAATGTCAATCAGGTTGTTAATGTATCTGCATGGAAAACTGCTCCCGGCACCCATATTATTACCTGGTACTGGAAACAAGGCAAAGGGGATGATTCTAACAATTGCAAGTTCATCTTCGGTAAAATTGAGTAACTTAAAAAAACTAACCTCAAACATCTATGATCAACAAAACATTAATCATCCTGTTAGGCTTTTCTTTGCTAAGCAGCTGCTCACCTGTTTACCAATTACTAAACATAAGCCCTTCTGGTAAATTAAAAGAGATTTCTTATACCCAAGAATCCCAAAATAAACTTTTTGAAT
>SABC01000144.1 GCA_009929175.1 Bacteroidia bacterium
CATCGCAGCAGCACTGCATCAGGCCGGAAAAGTTGTCCACAAACACAGTTTAGAGCACAGAGAGCGCACTATGGAGTGCGGTATTGGCAAATGCGGCGCATGTGAAATGCTGGTTGACGGCAAAGTGAGGCGTATTTGCATCACAAAGGTTGACGATGTTAAAAATGTTAACCGGATTGAGGAATCATACCTTCCTGAAGAGACTGTTCTTGTTGAAAAAGATGGAAGGGAGATTAAAATCAGAAAAACAACAGTGGTTATTATTGGTGCAGGCCCTGCAGGACTTGCCGTAAGAGAGGAGCTTAACAAAGCAGGAATCCAGAATCTGGTAATTGACAATAACAGTAAAATTGGTGGTCAATTCCTGATGCAGACCCACCAGTTCTTCTTTTTTGAAAAGGAGAAACGCTTTGGAGGCATGAGGGGCTTTGACATTGCCAACACTCTTGCAGGTGAGGACCATAGCGGTATACTTCTTGACTCTGTTGTATGGGATATACTTGAAGGCAAGAGACTGGTTATAAAAGATATTGCCAGGCAGGAGATCAGTTATGTTGATGCCGAACATCTTGTAATAGCTACAGGAGCAGTTCCGTTTATGCCTGCATTCAAAAATGACGACCTTCCTGGAGTATACACAGCTGCTGTTGTACAGCGGATGATGAACCAGGAGCTCACATTACTGGGAAAAAAGATTCTCACGGTAGGAGCCGGAAATATTGGATACCTCACATCATACCAGGCTATGCAGGCCGGTGCAGAGGTTAAAGCGATAATTGAAGCAATGCCACGCGAAGGCGGATTCCCTGTTCAGGCAAACAGAGTAAGAAGACTCGGCATTCCTGTTATGACATCTCACATTTTGCTTGAGGCAATTCCAAACGCAGACAGAACAGGTGTAACAGGTGCAATCATTGCACAGTGTGAAAACTTCAAGCCAATACCCGGAACAGAGAAGATAATAGAAGATATAGACTGTATAAACATATGCACAGGGCTTATTCCTGACAATCAGTTATTCAGGAAGGGGGTAGAGATATACGGAAGACATTGCCACGGGGTTGGTGATGCAGTCAGAATTGGAGAGGGAACATCTGCCGTATTAAGAGGTAAACAGTGCGCCTATGAGATACAGCAGGATTTGGGATTCAGATACAACTACAATGATTACCTGGCCGTTTCAAAAGAGTACATAGACTCTCAGCAACACCCTGTAAGGGTAATAGAGGAGCCATTCAGGCCCACTCCTGAGCGGATGAAGGAGAAGGGATTTGTTCAGATTGACTGTCTTTACGGATTTGCCTGTAACCCTTGCTCGTTTGCATGTGAGTATGGAGCAATCACTAAATCATCTACATCAACTGTTCCTAAAATTGACTTTGACAAATGTGTAGGATGCATGAGATGCGTCTATCAGTGTCCGGGACTTGCAATATTCGGCTACCAGTTCAATAAAAACTGGATTTTCCTGCCTATCGAGTACAAGGCCGATGAGGGTGCCGATGTATTCCTTGTTGACAATAACGGTAAAAAGGTTGGCGAGGGAGTTATTGAAAAGATTCTAAAAAAAGATAATAAAACCAATGTCGCCAGAGTTAAGGCAAAAGACCTTGAAGGGGAAGCTCTCCTTGCAGTGAGAGGATTCATTGTAAAAGAGAGGTATCCTCAACCTGTGAAGATTAAGCAACTTGACGGAGTGCATGATGCTAAAACATATATTTGTCACTGCGAAGATGTGACTGTTGAAAAGATGCTTGCAGCAATTGGTGACAGAAAGGTAATATCATCAGATGAACTCAAGCACATTACAAGAATTGGTATGGGTCCATGTCGCGGGAACAGATGCGTCCCACGCGCAAAAATGTACCTCAAGCCATACGGAATAGAGGTTATTGGAGAGCCGACGCCTCGCGGGCCTATGTCAAACCTGGTTACACTGGGAGATATGAATCCGGTAGGAAAAAGCGAAACAATCATACTTCCAAAAGGCAGCAAATGGGTAGAAAAAGTTCCCGCAATAATTGCCGGTGGAGGTATAGCCGGAAGTTCTCTCTTCAGATATATGGCAGAGGCGGGTATGAAACCATACCTGATTAACGATGGACTGGGCAGCTCGTGGAGAAATATAGCAGGAGGACGCCCTGCATTCTCACTGCCTGCACTTGCAGATATAGCAAAACATAACCTGGAAATTTTCAGAAAACTCAATGAAAAACACTCCATTGACTTCAAACTTATAAGATATGTAGGTTTTGTTCACGATCAGGCAACATACGATTCTCTTGACATGTCCCGTAAATGGAGTGATGCCAGAATGGTTGAGAAAAAGGATTTCCGCAAAGAGATTTCACCATACTTCAACCCTTCACTTGACACATACAGCCACGCTCTCATTACAAACGACTGCTGGCAGGCAAATCCCGGACTTACCCTTGATCTTGTAAGAGAGATGGGTCGTCAGAACGGAGGAAAAATTCTGGAAAATACAAAATTAATTGATGTTCAGAAAGAAGGAAAAGAGTACAGAGTAATAGTACTCACCCCTGAGAAAGAGTATGCCGAATACAGGACAGAGGTATTTATAAACGCTTTGGGTGCTGAGGCAGATAAGTTCGCAAGAAAGTTGGGTATAGAGACCGGTCTCTTCCCTGTCAAACACCAGGCATTTATCACAAAGAGACTACCAATGCTGGGCAAAGATGGAGCAAATCTGGATATGCTGATAGACAGGCGCAAATACAAAGGTTTCTCTGCCGTATACGGACAGCAGCTTGCAGAGACCGGGCAAATCATAGGATGCGCATCCCCTGCAATTGATGCTTCCGAGACCGATAAAAACCTCAAGATTAACAGCCGCGAATTCATTGAGATAGCAACCGAGATCTTTACAAACTGGATTCCTCAGCTAAGCGGCGTAGGTTTCCAGGCTGTTTGGAGCGGTTACTACATTGAACCCAGATATATTGTAGATCCGGAACTTGGACTCTTTACCGGAATGCGCGGCCACGGATTCATGCTCTCCCAGTACATCGCAAAACTATATGTAGATTACCTA
>SABC01000040.1 GCA_009929175.1 Bacteroidia bacterium
ATCGCCTTGCTGCTTTGATTGGTGTCATAATCTTTTTGCAACAAAGGTAGAGACCTTGAATCATGAGTAAAAGGCGGGGATCAATGAACGGTTACGATGGACCCCGCCCGGGAAGTTGCAACAAGCACATTAGTTGCAAGTTGTTAATTTATCCGAGGGATCGATTTGCAGATACGATTATTTGTATTACTTTTGCACTGCAATTTTTGCACGGGGTGTAGCGCAGTTGGTTAGCGCACTACGTTAGGGACGTAGAGGCCGCCCGTTCGAGTCGGGTCACCCCGACTTTTTTATAAGTCGCGCAGAAGAATATCCTGCATCGGGGTGTAGCGCAGTTGGTAGCGCGCTACGTTCGGGACGTAGAGGTCGCCCGTTCGAGTCGGGTCACCCCGACACTTTATTCAAAATCAGCAATTCGACTAACAGCATCAACCTATCCAGCACCAATCCAGCACCAATCCAATACCAATCCATCACCTACCCATCACCTACCCAGCACCTATCCAACCAATTCATCACGGGTCAAATGGAAAACGGATAAAATCAAAAACTCTCAGACAATGTACAAGTTGTTGAATTGCATTCATTTTCAACAATATGTTAATTTATCCGAGGGATGAGTCTTTACAAGTTGTTGAATTGCGTTCATTTTCAACAACATATTAATTTATCCGAGGGATGAAACATTATGTTAATTTATCCGAGGGATGAAACAAAAATTTTTTGTAGCTTAGAGTCAGTAAAAAAAACCAAACAAGCGTCAGAAATAGCTTATGGACATTGCAATAAGTACAATTCCAGTATTGATTTTCCTGGTATTTCTGTTTGCTTTGGACAGTTTTAAGTTGGTTACAATAAAACTTCTGATCATTTCATTTGCATGGGGAGTCGTCGCAGCCCTCATTTCCTACTACACAAACTCGTGTTTATTAAGCAATACCGGTAGCAATCTACAAACTTACTCAAGTTACATAGCTCCAATACTAGAAGAGGTACTAAAAGCTGCTTCGGTGATCATGCTCATCCGGTTCAAAAAAATTGGCTTTTCCATAGATGCCATTGTTTATGGATTTGCCACAGGAGCAGGGTTTTCACTTGCAGAGAACATCTACTACCTGACAATGAACCCCGACCCCAACCTGCTGATCTGGATCATAAGAGGATTCGGAACAGCAATCATGCACGGAGGTTGCACCGCTCTGTTTGCTATGGTAACGCTAGGAGGAATCAACCGACAAAAAATATCTCCCGCAAATATTTTTGCCGGCCTCTTCACAGCATATTTGCTCCACTCACTTTTTAATCAATTTCATATAGACCCTGTTTTACAGGCAATTGGCACAGCAATAATCATACCTGCGATTTTTGTTGCAACATTCCATTATAACGAAAAATCCCTCCGTAAATGGCTGGAAATGGAATTCTTTTCCGAAATTGAACTACTCTCCAGGATCAAAAAAGGAGAGATTTCCCAAACTAAAGCAGGAGAGTACATCATTTCCCTCAAAGAGCGGTTCCGGCCTGATGCCATCCTGGACATGTATTGCTACCTGTCCCTCTACCTGGAACTTTCAGTAAAGGCAAAGAGAAACATAATGTTGCGCGAAAGCGGTTTGGAGCCCCCGCAAGAGGAGGATATAGCGCAAAAACTTGCAGAGTTATCCCAGCTACGAAAAAACATCGGGAAAGTGGGCGAACTCACCCTTGCACCTTTGGTCAAAATGAAATACAACGACCTGTGGAAACTTAAGCAGTTGACATAACAAAAACACGAAAAAAACCACAACACATAAACCATAACCATAACAACACAAACCATGAAAAGCAAAACCAAAATCTTAGTCACGTTGGGCATTATCTCGTCCTTTGCAATCGGCTTCATTGCAGGAGTTAGTACAGAATACCCGAAACCCCAAAGCACAGAGGGCATTACAGGCACAATTGCCAAAGTTAAAAAGTACAAGAACACCAAAGCCACCGAACAAGACATCCAACTAAGAGACCAGCTGGTTCAAAACGAAGAACAACTGGCAGCTTTAAAATCCCTGCTTACCATCTACTACACAAACGCAATCCTTCGTAGCAACCTAATAGACCAGGTTGTTGCAGAGTCATCCAAAAATGAGACTCTCAATTCAAAACTTACAATGAATCTGGCAGAGCTTAACTCCTACTCCAATTTTTTGGACAACAGCCGTGCCGACCTTCTGGTTGCAATGGATGCATTGGAAAAAATCAACGAAAACAACCCGGCACTTGTGCGCAACAGCATCAACCAGGCTGTTAACATAATAACCCAGGTAAGGTACAGGAACGTAGCTGTTTTAGACTTTTTGGACCAACTGAATCTATATATTGAACAGAACCCCGACACAGCTGCCCAAGAGCTGAAAGACTCTTTCAACCAACTTGCTTTAAATGAATTCAAGAATGCCATTTTTACAAAAGATGCCAAAAACGCCAAATTGATTTCGGCCTACAACATTGATTCCGAGACTAACATGGCCAACATTAACGAAGAGGCCAAAGCCATGGCAAAAAAAGACATGGAACAATTAGGCACAGGTTTTACAGACAGCGAGGTACTTGGAGTAATCAACGCAATCTATGATTCAGAGAAGCTTGGCTTAAAAATGATCGAAACACTGGCCTCATTCCGTAATAGTGAAAATCTTAGCCATTTCTTTGACAGCGAAAAATTAGGCGCAGGCTTTACCAGCAATGCATCTCTCAATTTTGTTTCGGACAGCGAAGCACTCGCCGGCATAATTTCATTTGACAGTGAGTCCCTTAACGATTTATCAATGTGGATTAACTAGTCAATAATATGTCCATACCTACAAGGTTGTGTTGCCTGCTGCTGGTTTTAGCAATAACAGCTAAAGTACAGTTACATGCACAAAACATAAGCAAGGTCTCCAAAGAGAACCTGGAGATGGTCTACTTTGGCAAAAGGTACTCCTACCTGGTTCCGCATGTGGTCCAGACACACCTCAATGCCATGAAGTTCCACCAATCACTATGGAGCTACAAATACAACAAGACTTATGTGCTGCTCACCGATTTTGAGGACACCGGCCACGGAGGAGCCATTGTCACACCGTACAACCTTGTAATATTGGGCATAGAGCCCTACTCATTCGCCTTTAGCATAATCCCTTCCAACGAACGGTTCCAGTGGCTCTTCAACCACGAACTTACCCATGTGGTAATGGCAGACAAAGCCAATTCCAAAGACCAAAAGTATCGCCGGCTCTTCAAAGGAAAGGTGCTAAGGGACCAGGAACAACCCATCTCTGCCCTATGGAGCTACCTGACGGTGCCACGCTGGTACTCCCCACGCTGGTACCACGAGGGAATTGCCACCTTCATGGAAACTTGGATGTCAGGAGGTTTAGGCAGAGCAATGGGCCCATACGACGAGATGTACTTCCGAGCAATCGTCAACGAAAAAGAGCCACTCTACACACTGGTGGGGCTGGAAACCGAAGGAACCACTATCGACTTCCAGGTAGGGGCCAACTCCTACCTGTATGGTTCCCGGTTTGTCACCTACCTGGCATACCAATATGGCATAGAGAAACTTAAAGTGCTGTTCAACCGCACGGATAACAGCAAGGCCTTCTATGCGAACCAATTCCTGCAAACCTACAACATTCCGGTAAAACAGGCATGGGAAGAGTGGAGGGAGTGGGAGTACATGTTCCAACAAAAAAACCTGGAATCTATTGGCCAATACTCAATAACCCAATTCGAGCCAATTACAAAAAAACCACTGGGCAATGTCTCCCGGCTGCACTACGACTCCCAACGCAAAGTAGTTTACGCCGCAATCAACCACCCCGGAATAATATCACAGGTCGTGCAGATTGACCCAAAAACCGGCAAGATAAAAAAGTTATCAACCGTCGACTCCCCACAATTATACTACACAACCCATATAGCTTTTGATCCCAACGGCAACAGGCTCTTTATCACCGAAAACAACAGCAAATACCGCAACCTTGTACAGATTGACATAGAATCAGGGAAAAAACGAGTGGTCAACCCGCTAACCCGTACAGGAGACATTGTATTCAACCCAAAAGACAACAGCATCTGGGGAGTGCAAAACGATAACGGTTACTCCATACTAGTCAGGATTCCAGAACCCTACGATAAGGTCATACCAATCTACTCTGCCCCGTTCGGCAAAGTACTGTTTGACCTGGACATCTCCCCAGGCGGAGACTCCTTGCTGGCAACCCTTTCGGGAGTAGCGGGCGAACAGTCTCTTATCCTGGTCAATATCAACGATGCAGTTCAAGGTAAAGTAATTCTGCAAGAGGTTACCAGTCAGGAAGACAATACCCTCTCCCAGTTCAGGTTTGCTCCCGACGGCAAGAGCATAACCGGCACATCATATTTCACAGGAGTCTCCAACATATGGAACATAGACCTGGCAACCAAAGAGATGACAATGCTGTCCAACACCCTGACCGGGCTCTTTGCGCCTGTCCATACCTCTGCAGACACCCTTCTCACACTCCGGTACGAAAGGAACGGAATGGTTCCCGGATTCATCAAAGCAGAGGAGATAACCAGCGCAAACCCTGCAGAGTACCTTGGCAATATGGTTTATGAGAAAAACCCCGAAATTGGCGACTGGTCGTTACCTCCGGCAAGCAAGGCAGAGGGCGCTGCCGATACTTTTGCAGAGACCTCCTACAAACCGGTCAAAGAGATGCGGCTGGCCAATGCATACCCCGATATTGCCGGCTTCAAAGAGACAATCGCAACCGGATACCGTGTAAAATGGTCGGACCCTGCAGGGCTCTCTTCCATAGAGCTTTTTGCCGCCATTTCGCCCTGGAGTAAATACGAAGATTGGCAAAAGATACATCTCTCCCTAAAATGGAAATACATAGGATGGGAATTCCAGGCAAACCTCAACCCAGTGAACTTCTACGATCTTTTTGGCCCAACCCGACGCTCCAGGGCAGGATACTCAATTGGTGCAGAGTACTCCCGCTCATTCAGCCTCAAGCAACCATACAAAAGGAATTACAAGCTAGGGCTTTTCACATATGGCAAAATGGAGGTACTGCCAATGCACCAAAACATAGAATCCCCTATAGAAAACATGCAATCTGCCTATGCCACATACGGTGTCTCAAAACTAAGGTCTACCCTTGGAGGAGTTGGCGACGAAACCGGCTACAGTTGGTCTGCGACAGCAACCACCCACCTTGCAAACGGAAAGCTCTTCCCCTCTGCAGTCTCTACCCAGGAGGCGGGTTTTCTGGTTCCGTGGGTCAGGAACACCAGTTTTTGGATCAGAAACAGCATTGGGCAGTCCATGGGTACCCGCACTTCCGGATTGTCCAGCTTCTATTTTGGAGGGTTCCGCAACAACTACATCGATTGGCAACCGGCAGAGCAATACCGCAAGGAGCTGGCTTTCCCCGGTGCAGAGATTGACCAGATCCCTGCATACAACTATATCAAGACTATGGCCGACCTCAACCTCACACCGCTAAGGCTTAGGGGTGTTGGCACAACATGGCTCTACCCTACCTACATCAAACCATCCGTTTTTGCAACCCACCTCGCTACCGACCCATTCAAAAAAGAGTTGTCCCGAAATATCTTCAATGCAGGAGCACAAATAGATATCCAGCTTGTATTGTTTTCTTACTTCAAAACCACCTGGTCGTTCGGTTATGCAAAAATGATGGAAAACGGAGCCCCGTCACAAGACCAATTCATGCTATCACTTAAATTACTAGGAAACTAGCAGCTCACCAAATCACAAAGAAAGTATGGCCAAAATATTACAACATAACACGAACAACAGTACATTTTTAAAGGTAGTGGCAGGCAGTTTATTGTGCTTGTGTTTTTTATCACTCCCTTGTACAAGTATCAATGCACAGGAAAATGAGAACTCCGGCAAAATCATCTTCACACCACAGTGGCAACCTCAGGCCCAATTTGCCGGCTATTATGCAGCGTTGGACCAAGGATACTACAGCCAGGCCGGACTGGATATCCGGATTATCCATCCCGGTTCTACAACAAACTCACTGGACATGCTCACACAAGGTAAATCCCATATTGTCTCTGCCTTTTTAATCCACGGACTAAAAGCATCAAAACAAGGAGCCCCCATTAAACACGTTGCCCAAATGCTCCAAAAATCTTCGCTGATGATTGTCACCCACAAAGAGAGCAACATAAAAAGCATCCCCGATTTGGAAGGGAAAAAGCTGGGAGTATGGGCCAACGGATTTGACGACCTCATTTTTGCCCTTCTCAAACAAGAAAAAACCAATGTGCAGGTAGTGAGAATTTCCAACACTGTTAACCTGTTTCTTGAAAAGGGGATAGATGCCATGACCGTGATGCACTATAACGAATACAATCAAATCATAAACAGCGGCATAGACCCCGATGAACTGAACACCTTTTTTATGGGCGACTTAGGGCTGGATATCCCCGAAGATGCCCTCTACTGCCTGCAAAGTACATGGGAGAAGGATCCCGAAAAAATGATCTCTTTTGTAAAGGCCACCCTCAAGGGATGGGAGTATGCAGCCCAAAACCAGGAGTACGCCCTGGACCTTGTAGAGAGCTATATGAAGCAAGCCAACCTGCCGGTCAACAGGGTCCACCAAAGATGGATGCTGCAAATAATCCTGGAAGCATTGGAGCCAAATGGCAAAGCCGTAAAGAAAGGAGAGCTTTGCCAAAAAGATCACGACAGGGCATCAAGCATTTTGAACTAAAGACAGCATGAAAAGGAACACCCTCTCATTCAGAATAATCAGCAGGCTGCTCCCGGCAGTTATCCTGCTTGGAATCGTAATATTCACAGCCTATTATCTCTTTGCCCGCAGGTCAAAAACAGACCATACTGCAGAGAATGCACAAATCACAGCTAAAAACACAGTACACAGCATAGAACAGATCATCAAACAGGCTCAGATGATTCCTGCAAACCTCTCCTGGATGATCGAGAACGGATCTTTGGAACATGACTCACTATTTAAATTCCTGGAACAACTTGTCAAGAATAACCCTCTTATTTATGCGAGCGCAATAGCTTTCCAGCCGGGAATGTCCAATGAATCCATCATGCCAAAACCCTACAACGGCCTCTACTCACCCTATGCATTCCGCAACGGAGACGGGGTAGAAACAAAAAACCTAGGGTCGGAATCCTATAATTACCTGATAATGGACTGGTACCAAATACCGGCAATGCTGCAGGCACCCTACTGGACAGAGCCCTATTTTGACGAGGGGGGAGCAGATGCCTTGCTCTCCACATATTCCCACCCTTTTTACCTTACAAAGAACGGGAAAAGGGAGTTTGCCGGAATCATAACCATTGATATCTCACTGGAATGGCTCACCAAAACCGTGAGTTCGGTTAAAATCCTTGAAACCGGCTATGCTTTCCTCATTTCGGGCAACGGGGTCTATGTTACTCATCCAAACCAGGAAAACATCATGAACCACACAATTTTCACCCGCGCCAAAGAACTGGATTTGCCGGTTTTAAGAAATATAGGCCGGGAAATGATAAAAGGCGGAGAGGGATTTGATACAATAGAGCTACCCCAAACAGGGAAAAACCTCCTCTATTACGAACCAATTTCATCGACAGGGTGGTCTCTGGGTGTAATATACCCCTACAAAGAGATGTATGCTTCCCTCCAAATGCTAAATATTTTGATAGTAGCCCTCTCAATAATCTCGCTTTTACTTTTGGTATTCTTTAATTTCACTATAGTAAACCGGATGCTTGGTCCACTCACAAAATTCGCCCGTTCTGCAAGGGAGGTGGCAGAGGGTAATTTTACTGCAGAATTGCCAAAGATAACAAGCAAGGACGAAATGAAAGAGCTGCACGACTCCTTTGAATTCATGCAAAGGGAGCTCTCGGAATATATTGTCCACCTAAAAGAGACAACATCGGCAAAAGAGAAGATAGAGAGCGAACTACGCATTGCCAAAGAGATCCAGATGGGAATGATACCCCATATATTCCCCCCTTTCCCCCAATTAAAACAAATTGACCTGTATGCCCTGCTGGAGTCTGCCAAAGAGGTAGGTGGCGACCTGTACGATTTCTTTTTACTCGACGAGAAAAACCTCTGTTTTGCCATTGGCGATGTGTCCGGCAAAGGAATCCCTGCATCGCTCTTTATGGCGGTAACCCGCACCCTGCTACGATCCCTTGCCCAAAAAGAGAAAGAGACATCGGCAATTGTATCCGAAATCAATGCCACCCTCTGCCAAAACAACGATTCCAATATGTTCGTCACCTTTTTCATTGGCATCCTTGACACCTCTACCGGGGAACTAAGGTACTGCAATGCCGGCCACAACCCCCCACTCTTAATCAAAAAAGAGGGCAACACATCATTCTTTGAAATAACCAAAGGAATCCCTCTTGGCCTTTTCAGCGAATTCATATTCAAAGAGCAGATTACCAAACTATCGGGAGGCGACAAACTCTTCCTTTACACCGATGGCTTAACCGAAGCCGAAAACTGGAACAAAGAGCTTTTCTCCGACAACCGGCTTTTATCTGTATTGCAAAACTACCACGCAAATACCCCGGAGAACCTGGTAAAGGGTGTACTGGAAGCAGTGAACCAACATGTAAATGGCAACGAACAATCCGATGACCTCACCATGCTCACAATCCTGTTCAAAGGATCTGCAAAACAAGAGATTTCTCTGGACAACGAGATAGAACAGTTAAAAACGGCAACCACCTGGATCGAACAATCATTGGAACTTTTGAATATTCCTCAAACCTTGGAATACACAATCAACCTGGTGATTGAAGAGGCCTTTAGCAACATAGTATTCTATGCATACGAACCCGGGCAAAAAGGGAAAATTGATATATCTTTGGACGTTGAGGGAGAGTATGTGGTCATTGAGTTAAAAGACCAAGGAAAACCATTCGACCCTACTGCTATGGATAGTCCGGACACCACCCTGCCTGCAGAGCAAAGGCAAATTGGCGGCCTGGGAGTTTTCCTCATGAAAAAAATGACAGATCAAGTTAGCTATAATCGTGATAACCTGACTAATAAACTTACAATCAAGAAAAAAATCACACAATAAAATGAATATAAGTTCACAAAGCTCTCAAGGCAAAGTTACAATAGGAATTGAAGGCCGCATCGACACCACAAATTACAACGACTTTGAAAACAGTGTCAACAAAATACTGGAAGAGAATCCCGCAGAGGTTATCCTGGATTGCAACAGCCTCTCCTACATAAGCAGCTCGGGTCTCAGGATTTTCCTGACAATCCATAAAAAAATGATGGGCACCGGCGGCAAACTTACATTAAAATCCATGCAACCGGCAATCAAGGAGATTTTTGACATATCGGGCTTTAGCTCAATCTTCAATATAGAATAGAGCTATTTGACAAGCTTCCCGTAAAAGGTAAACTTTTTCCTTTTGGCTGCTGCAGAATCCAGATAACGGAAAAGATCATCGGGGGTAAAGATATCACGATTAAAGGTTGTGGTCCTTGCCTTCATGTCTATCCCAATGGGTTTAAAAGCAATATATAGCAATTCCGAACAAAAGATGGTCTCATGGTCTTCGGTGAGCCAGTCGTAGTCATAACCGGTCCCAAGGTAACCAAGAGCCTCCTTTATGTAAAGGGCCTTTTGAGAAAACGGGCCATCATAGGTAAATGCAGCAAATGCAGTCAGGAAAGATTGCTCCCTCATATTGGAAAGGTTATCGATGGGGTGTACCGAAACTCCCTCCGAATAACTGTCCAGAACATAAACATCACTATCATTCATCAATGTATCCAACATGCCGGCAAGCAATGAATCGCCTGCAAAATACTCCATTACCCGGCTTTTCTTACCAAGGAAGATTCCCGAATGTTTCCACTCGCCCGGGATAAACTCTGTGATTGCATAATTTCGTGTACGGGTAAGGAAGATGCTCCCCGGAGGCAAATTCTCTGTAAAATCCAGCAATTCCTTCAGGGATATGTCCACCTCCTGCAACCCCTCATCGCTACCATAAATTGGAATATACTCTGTTTTGACCTTTCCAAACAACTTTATCACAGGTCTCTGGGCAAACATCCTGATGCTGTCTACAAACTTGACCCTGCCAGGGAAAGCCGATGAAAAAGCAATGATCAGCACAAAAGCTGACACCAACCCCCAAATTATTTTCTTTATAATTCTATTCAAATTACAAGTAATTACTGACTTACAAAAACAACAAATTAACAACCATAAATTTACAAAAAAACAGGTATAAAAAACCACCGGAAATCGCAAAAGCGCAATTTCCAACACCATAATACCCTAAAGGTATAAATTTATCAGAAATAAAGATCCCTCTCTCCCTGGGAAATTTTAATTAACCTGTTCGATACTTTTTTGGATAACTCCTTGTTTTCCATACGACCCCTCTCCTTTTCAATAACTTTCCACCCTTTTTCCTTTACTGCAGGCGAAGCATAATCGGTCAAATACTCTGCAAGAGTGAGCATAGCATTGGGAGTACAATAATTATGTATAAATCCCGGAACCGAAAACTCCATGAAATGCTCCCCTGTACGGCCCAACCGGTAGCAAGCCGTGCAGAATGAGGGCAAGAAACCGTCATCCAGCAACTCCTCTATTATCTGGTCCAAGGAGCGTGAATCCCCAATGAAAAACTGTTCCCTGTTCAGGTTTTGCTTTTCGTTTATACTCTGAGAATACGACCCCAGTTCCAGTTTTGTCCCACCATCTATTTGTGAAACACCATAATGCATCACCTCTTTCCTCACGGCAGGCGATTCACGTGCTGTCAAAATCATTCCTGTATAAGGTACAGCAAGCCTTAAGATTGCAACCAAACGGCTGAACTCCTGGTCTCCTACATGGTATTTGCCAGGTATGTTCAAACTGGATGCATCCTTGATCCTTGGAAACGAAATTGTATGTGGTCCAACATTATAACAAGCTTCCAAGTGGTTTGTATGGCGCACAAGCCCCATTACTTCAAAACGCCAATCGTACAACCCGAACAAAGCCCCTATACCAACATCGTCTATGCCGGCTTCCTGTGCCCTGTCAAGCGAAACCAGCCTATTCACATAATCACGTTTCTTGCCCGAAAGATGGTAGTCAAGGTAAACCTCCGGGTGGTATGTCTCCTGGAAAACCTGGTAAGTACCAATTCCGGCTGCCTTTACTTTTTTGAACCCATCAATATCAAGCGGAGCCGCATTGATATTCACTCTTCTTATCTCTCCCTTTCCCTTCTTGGTTGAGTATACAGTCCTTACAGACTCTGCAATGAATTCTGCAGAATACTCAGGGTGCTCACCATAAACCAGAATCAGCCTTTTGTGCCCGTTGTCTTCCAATGCCTGCACCTCTTTTATTATCTCTTCACCGGAAAGGGTTTTCCTCTCTGCCTCTTTGTTACCTGTGCGGAATCCGCAATAGAGACAGTTGTTGATACATTTGTTCCCAATATAGAGGGGTGCAAAAAGTACAATCCGGTTGCCATAAACACTCTCCTTGAGTTGCAACGCCCCTTTCTTTATCATCTCTATGCTCTCCGGGTCATCTGCGTTTATCAAGACTGCCGTCTCTTCCAGGGTGAGTCTGTTCTTACCCAGCGACTTTTCAATCACCTGCCTGATCCTCTCCTTTGTGGCTTTTGTATTGTTCAAATAACCCCAAATCTCTTCCGGGTCTATGAATGGTTGCATTGGCACGTCTGGAATGACGTATTTTTCTGGATTGAATTTCATGACTATTAGATTTTTTACAAATATAATGAACAAATGTTCATTATACATGCAATAAATATTATATTTGCGAAAAAACTAATTCATAAATATCAAACTCATAAACAATGAAACAAATCATAGCAATCCCTACCAGCGACAATTGCCTGTGCACACATTTTGGACACTGCGATCAGTTCAAAATCATAGAAATTGAAAACAAAGAAATCATCAAAGAACATTCTTTGACTCCCCCTCCACATGAACCGGGTATTTTACCCGCATGGTTGGCCGGAAAAGGTGTGACACACATAATAGCAGGCGGCATTGGCAATAAAGCAATAACCCTTTTCAACCAACAAAACATACAAGTTTTTGCAGGAGTACCGGAGAAACCGGCAAAAGAGATTGCCATGGATTTCATAAACGGAACACTTGTCACAGGCAGCAATGCCTGCGACCATTAAAATACAACACCATGAAAATCGGGATAATTATTTGCGGCAGGTACAAAGATTGCGCCGGCGGCAAATGCTTCAGGGCAATGCAAAACCGAGAAGGAGCTTTTTCTGTATATCCAAAGGAGACCCCACTTGAAATTGCCGGATATGTTAGTTGCGGTGGTTGTCCGGGAGTAAACGTAGAGTATGCTCCGGCAGAGATGATCAAAAACGGTGCAGAGGTAATACATCTGGCTACCGGTATGGTGGTCGGGTATCCTCCTTGCCACAGGGTAGGTTATTTCAAAAGGTTCATAGAAGAGAAGTACAAAATCCCGGTTGTTGTAGGGACACACCCTATCCCCATGAAATACCACATTACCCATACAAACCTCAATACCTGGAATACAGAAAAATGGCAAGAACTTATCAAGCCAACACTGGCACATCCAGATATTATGAAAGCTTACGATTGACCTATGTACAAATACCTGTTCGGTCCTGTCCCTTCAAGACGTCTTGGAATATCCCTGGGAGTAGACCTTGTTCCTAAAAAGGTCTGCTCTCTGGATTGTATCTATTGTGAGGTAGGCAAGACCACCAAACTGACAACAGACAGGAAAGAATATATCCCACTTTCAAAAATTGAGGCAGAACTGGAGCATTTCTTTGGCAACAACCAAGATCCCGATTACATTACCTTTTCCGGCTCCGGAGAGCCAACCCTCAACAGCCAAATAGGAAAAGTATTGCAATTCATAAAAAAGAAAAAACCCAACATACCGGTTGCTGTTCTAACCAATGGCACACTTCTTTACAACCAGGATGTTACTAAGGAAATCCTGGATGCAGACCTTGTCCTTCCCTCCCTGGATGCTGCATCCCAATCTGTTTTCCAGAAAATCAACCGACCACATCCTCTGCTCTCTGCAACAAAATGCATAGAAGGTCTGGTCTCTTTCAGAAATATTTACAAAGGCAAAATCT
Organism: Bacteroidia bacterium; assembly: GCA_009929175.1. Lineage (GTDB taxonomy): Bacteria > Bacteroidota > Bacteroidia > Bacteroidales > UBA932 > Bact-08. The sequence continues at coordinate 13,199 of SABC01000040.1, forward strand.
GGCTTGAGGTATTTATTTTACCTGGCTACAACAATACACCACATGAATTGGATGCATTGAAAGAAGCTATCCTCAAAATCAACCCCGACAGGGTTCAACTAAACACACTGGACCGGCCGGGCACAGTAACGGATATAAGAAGTGCAACACACCAAGAGCTTCAATATGTTATGGACAGGTGGGGGCTTCCAAACGTAGAGATCATTGCCTCATCAATATACAGGAAACAACTGCTCTCCTACCAGGGAAACATAGAGAGCGCAATATTGGAAACAATTGCCAGAAGGCCATGTACATTGGAAGACCTCTGTGCAATGCTTGGCCTCCATACAAATGAAATCAATAAATATCTCTCTACAATGGAACTTGAGGGAAAAATCAAATCCAAACTTCAAAACCGGGGAGTGTTCTATAGCGTACCCAATTAACAACCTAAAACTAACGAAATGGAAAAAGTGAATGTATTGGTAATCGGGGGAGGTGCATCCGGCTTACAGGCAGCCCGGCTGGCATAACTAATCAGATTTATCCCAAAACCCCTTTGTAAGGGATATTCAAATAAAAAATTGAACCCTTCCCTTTTATAGATTCCACTGTTATGTTCCCTCCCATTAACAGGGCATTTTCTCTTGAAATGGACAACCCTAAACCAAGACCACCATGTTTGCGAGACAACTCTTTCTCTTCTTGAACAAAACGGTCAAAAATCGAATCAATATTTTCTGGTGCGATACCTACCCCTGTGTCTTTGACATAAAGTAGCAACCTGTCATTTTCTACAATATATCCAAAATTGACAAATCCGTGGTCTGTAAATTTAAGTGCATTTTCCAACAGATTGATTAATATTTTATTCAGCTTGGTCCTGTCCGACAATATGCAACTTCTGTTGTCACTTACTCCCTTTTCCAGGTTAAATGAAATCCCTTTTTTGCTGGCAATTTTTGAGTAAAAAGAAAAAAGATCTTCTAAAAGTTCATTCAAGCTAAAGGACTCTTCCGATAATTGGATTCTATTGGTTTCAAGGGCAGAAATTTCCAATATATCTTCAACAATCTTTAACAGCTGATAACTGCTTTTTTGTATTATATCAGTGTACTTCTCAATGTTTTCACTTGATATCTGAGGCTCTTTGAGCATTTGTGAGAACCCGATTATCCCATTCAGGGGAGTCCGGATTTCATGGGACATATTATTGAGAAATTCGGTTTTTAACCGGTTGCTCTCTTCGGCTTTTTCCTTTGCAAAAAGTAATTCTTCGTTCCTCTGCTTTAATAATTCTTCTTTGTATTGCTCATGTGTTATATCAGTTATCACACCGTGCCAAAGGGTACTGCCATCTTCCAACAACACCGGAGATGCATTGCTCTGTCGCCATCTTATACCCTTTCCAGGCAACACAACCCTGAATTTGCATTGAAAAAGTGATTGGTTTTTGGCAGATTCAAAGATTTTATTCATTACATAATCAACATCATCCGGATGTAGACGCGATAAAACAGCAGAAGCATCCTCTTTTACCTCTTCCGGGGTCAATTCATAAATATCATACATCCCCTCGCTTGAGAAAGGAAACGCAGTCCTTCCATCGGGATACAATCGGTATTGGTAGATAACTCCCGGTACCTGCGAGGAAAGATTCTTTAGCAAATCGTACGCCTCCCTTTTTGTTTGCTCAAGCTCAATCTGTTCTGTAATCAAATCGGTATAAACAATTATGCCTCCAATTGTACCGTCACTGTATTTCCATGGCCTGCACTCCCATCTGGTGTGCTCTACAGTACCATCGTCCCTGATGAATATATCATCACTCTCATTGATAGTTTCTCCGTTCAATGCCCTTTGGTGCACATCTTTCCACTTAGAGGGGATGTTTGGCATAACTTCGTAATGATGCTTCCCGACAATGTTTTCACGGCTAAAACCATAATCACTCAGGAATCTCTCACTTACATAAATAAAATGCAGGCACTAACTGATTATATAAATTCACTTTCAGCAAAACTAATGATGCTCATTACAGGTTCTGTAATTCTTATTCTCTTTCTGGGAATTTTCATAAGCATTAATTTGAGCCGCACAGTTTTTCTACAGATGGGGGGTGATCCTGAAGATGTTATTGAGATTGTAAGAACAATTGCCACAGGGGATTTCACTGTACATATACACAAAGATGAATCCAACACTACAAGCCTTCTGAGTTATGTGAGAGATATGAAGGAAAGCCTCAGTTCACTCATCGCGGAGATCACACAGGGTACTGAAA
>SABC01000145.1 GCA_009929175.1 Bacteroidia bacterium
GACTGTACAACAGACATCCGGGATATCATGAACGAACGGAAAGAGGTCCCGCAAACATCGTAATGGTGCTGCATGAACTCTGCCTTGTAACGGGCCATGTCCACGTTGGAGGGACACTCACTTTTGCACGCCTTGCAGGAGAGGCATAAGTCCAGGGCTTCCAATATCTCATTTTGGTCAAAAACCCCTGTGGTAGAAGGATGCGTCAGTAGCTCCCGCAATACATTTGCCCTGCCACGGGTAGAGTCGGCCTCCTGTCCGGTAATCCTGAAGCTGGGACACATGGTACCGCCAAACAGGTGCGATTTACGGCAATCACCCGAACCATTACACTGTTCGATGGCCCTCAGCCAACCTCCCTGTGCAGAATAATTGAAGTAGGTCTCATACTCCCTGGTTACGGAATCGGGTATGAATCGGAGGGCACTGTCCATAGGCGGGGTATCGGTGATCTTCCCTTTGTTGAATATACCTTGCGGGTCAAAGAGATGTTTCACATCCTTCATCACCTCGTAGAGACGCTCACCATACATCAGAGGAATGAACTCTCCCCTCAACCGGCCATCGCCATGCTCACCACTCAGGGAGCCTTTGTGTTTTTTGACCAGCAAAGCTGTTTCCCGTGCGATTTCGCGGAACAGGGCTACGTCCCCGCTTTTCTTAAGGTTGAGCAAAGGCCTCAGGTGCAGTTCCCCTGTCCCGATATGGGCGTGGAAGACACACTCCAAGAAGTAACGTTGCAGCATGTTTTTAAAGTCGGCCATATATGCCGGCAACCGAGACGGGGCCACGGCAGTATCTTCAATAACCGAAACTGGCTTTGAATCTCCTGCCATGGAAGAGAGCAATCCAAGCCCGGCCTTGCGCAGTTCCCACACCCTGGGGGCATCTTGTGCAGTTACACGGGAACAGTGGTAAACCAACCCGCTCCCCAATAATGCATTTTCTGTTTCGGAGACCTTGGCTGCAAGCTGCTCTTCACTCCCCGCAACCAACTCTGTGATCAAGATTGCCTTGGGATCTCCCTCAATAAAAAAGCGGTTTTTATTTTGTCCAATATTAGATTTACTCAACTCGAGTATATTTGAGTCCATCAACTCCACAGCAACCGGGCCATGCTCCAGTGCAACAAGGTTCGCAAGGAATGCATCATCAAGTGATTTACAGTGCGCACACAACAACATCTTGTATTTGGGAGGCAGCGGGACAAGTTTTACCTTTATCAAAGTGACAAATGCAAGTGTACCCTCCGATCCTGCCAAAAGCTTGCAAAGGTTGTAGTTTGAGTCAACCAACTCGTCCAGTGCGTAACCGGTATTCCTCCTGCGTACCGCGGGATCGGGATACTCTTTTTTTATTAGCTCCAACAACCCCTTGTCTTCCAAAAGAGAGGAGAAAAACCGGTAGATTTCACCCTCTTTTCCTTCCAGTTGTTGCTTTTGTTCAAACTCTGCATGAGTAAGGTCCCGCAAATGGGCAACTGACCCGTCGGAAAGAACCACCTTAGCCTCCAGCAAATGATCCCTGGTACTGCCATAAACCAAAGAGTGCGAACCACAGGAGTTGTTCCCGACCATTCCGCCCATACAACATCTGTTGGAAGTCGATGTTTCGGGGCCAAAAAAGAGCCCTCCCTTTGAGGCTTCCATGTTCAGATGATCCAAAACCACCCCAGGCTCTAGCCATGCCCATTGCTCTTCAAAGTTGATCTCGACTATTTTGTCCATATATCGAGAGACATCCACTACCAGGCCGCTCCCCACAACCTGCCCGGCCAACGATGTACCCCCGGCTCTAGGGATCAAAGTCACTCCGTTGCCCGAAGCCCATTTGACTATCGAGACAACATCCTGATCATTATGCGGGTAACAGACCCCCAGAGGGAACTCCCTGTAAGCTGAGGCATCCGTAGCATACAGGACTCTTGAGAGAAAATCTTTGTGAAGCTTCATTTTAATGGAATCGACCACCATATCAGGAAATCCTTTCTACACCGGAATCAGTCAACCGGTACCTTTGGCCGCTTTCGGGACAAACAGCAAAACCATGATTGTCAAATTCCAGTTTATGAGCGAATTCACTTACCCAACCCACCTGACGGGCGGGAGCACCGACTACCAGGGCATAAGGGGCCACCGGTTTGGTTACTAACGAACCTGCACCTACAAGTGCATATTGTCCAATATCATTACCACAAATAATCGTTGCGTTTGCACCTATGGTTGCCCCCTTGCACACCCTTGTGTTAATGTAGAACCCCCTGCGGACCACTGCACTCCTGGGATTCACCACATTTGTAAAAACACACGAGGGACCAAGAAAAACATCATCTTCACAAACAACCCCGGTATAAACAGAGACATTGTTCTGGACCTTTACATTCCTCCCCAGCACTACCTTTGGTGATATGACAACATTTTGTCCAATGTTACAATATTCACCAATCACACTATCTGTCATTATATGGGTGAAATGCCATATTTTAGTACCCTTCCCGACGCTTGAGCCAGGATCGATCACTGCCGTTTCGTGAGCAAAGAAATCCATTTGTGTTTACAATTATAAGCTCACAAATTTAACTTATAATTCAACCACTCCCAAAGATTTTCACAACTAATTGAATGCTCCCTGGTTGGGATTTGTTACTCCAAATGAAAATCCGTTACAGGGTTGACTCCTGCCAACCCAAAATAGCTAGCTACAATAGTACCTTTTACCCAAACCCTCTTTCCAAGGTTTCCAGGGTTTGACTTAAGGTTTAACGCCTCGCGGATCTCTCCTGCAGGGAGGGAGACCCCGGCACAATATTGCTTTTCGGTTTGACCCTTGACAGACGAAACAGCAATGTTGGTTTCGGTACCAAAAGGAGGCACGGTGACCAGAGATGCCGTAGTGAGGAATCCGGCTATATATCCACTAACCCAAACACCTTTCTGCCCCACGAATGCGGCAATCTCTTCCACTGTGAGCGCTAGCTCCCTGGTGCTTCCATCCCTTCTCTCTCCCACAACCAAATCTTCCGAAAGCCACACAGA
>SABC01000146.1 GCA_009929175.1 Bacteroidia bacterium
TGCAAACCCATTGCCTCCGGTGGCTGAACTATACCTGGTGTTATAACCAGCTTCGATTTCAGTACAAGATCAAATCGCCTTTGGCTCATGGTTTTGCCTCATAAAGATAAAAACTTTATTTTTCAATTCAATCACAGATTATCCTTAAAATCAACGCACAAACCCAATATTTACACTTAGGGTTAAATCAAATCCGAATTGAATAGCAAAACCTGTGACAAAGGCGCGGTAATATTATTGAAAATAGGAAAGAGACTCCTACACTTAAATACACTCTATTAAAGCAAAAATCAGATAATCGGCACACACTTCATCTCTTACGACTTTTCTTAAGTTGGTTATAACGGACCGCGGGTATAGTACGGCCACCCTGTCCTCTTGCAAACCCATTGCCTCCGGTGGCTGTGTATATTCCGGAGCATCGTGACCCCCATTCCGTTTTCATCTTGACCCCCCATTCCGGACGATCGTGACCCCTTAGTTAACCTGTTTTGATTAAGTTTGAGTAACACTCAAATCGATCAGACATGGCAGGAAAAACTTTGGAAATGAATACAGTTCAACAGGTAGGGTTAATGTATCGGCAAGGAGTCGGAATCAAGGCCATTGCAAGGAATTTATCATTAAGCAAGAATACTGTAAAGAAGTACCTTCGTGAGATGGAGCTAATCAACTCCACACAAGAAGAAGGAGATTGCCGTACAGATATTGATCTCGCATCAAATGAAGAGCACCCGGATGAATGTAAGAGCCGTTTAGATATACTGCAGGAATATTTTCCTGATTACGGTAACTTATTGAAACAGCCAGGCATGACACTTCAAGTGCTGTGGCAGAGATACAAAGAGATTCATAAAGACGGATATGAATACTCTCAGTTCTGTTATCATTATCAAAAATATAATGACACCCGTCAGGCAGTGATGCACTTTGAGCATGAGTATGGAGACCGTTTGTACCTGGATTTTGCCGGCAAAAAAGTCTCTTATGTCGAACAAGGAACAGGAGAGATCATTGATTGTGAGTTTTTTGTTGCCGTACAGGGTGGTAGTCAGGAGACATATGCCCAAGCCTGCCTAAGCCAACAGAAAGCTGATTTTATCGAGTGTGTTCAGGATGCCTTGTTTTATTACGGAGGGGTTCCCAAGGTATTGATCCCGGATAATTTGAAGAGTGCTGTAACCAAAGCCAGCAGATATGACCCTACCCTAAACGAGGACTTCCTTTCCATGGCCAACCATTACCAATGTACGGTCATGCCAGCCAGAAGCCTCAAACCACGCGACAAGAGCCTTGTGGAAAGGCATGTTTCCATTCTCTATACCCGGGTATTCACAAAGCTCCATGGGCGTACATTCTTCTCTCTTCACGAGTTGAATGAGGCTATCGGTAAATACGTGGAGGAGCATAACAATATGCTTTTCCAGGGCAAGGAGTATAGTCGAAGGATACTGTTCGACACGTATGAAAAGGAGGCCCTTTCACCACTGCCGGCCACCCGTTTTGAGCTTAAAGATTTTGTATTTGCGACAGTTATGAAAAACTGTCACGTCCAATACCGTGTTGACAAGCACTATTATAGTGTTCCTTATCGCTATATCGGAGAAAAAGTCAAGGTTGCCGTGGGTGCATCAACAGTGGAAATCTACCTCAAAAACAACCGCATTGCGCTTCACGCCAGAGATCGCAGACCCTATAAGTACACCAGCGTAAAAGACCACCTTCCTTCCGGGCATCAATACGTAAGTGAGTGGAATCCTGACAAGTTTATACAGTGGGGAGAACGGATAGATCCATCAGTTAGTGAATATATACGCAAGATACTGGATCGTCCGGCCTATCCGGAGACTCTTTACAGAGGTTGTTCGGGAATACTTCAATTTGAGAAGAAAGCAGGGAAGTCACGTCTTGTTGCGGCCTGTAAACTTGGCTTGCATCTTCAATCATACAGCTATACGTTCATTCAGGGAGTCTTATCCCGTAATACCGAATCCATAGAGATAGAGGAAGCCGAAACAACCATCGAAGTGGAACATGAAAATATACGGGGAAATGCTTACTATCAATCATTATTTAACTAAACATCACCGCCTATGAATCAGAACACATTGGAACAACTGCATGCCATGAAACTATTTGGCATGGCCAACTCTTTCAAGGCTCTCATCGAGAGTCATTCCCTGGAACAATATACCCATGACCAGATGGTTGCAGCCTTAGTGCAGGCAGAGTGGGAAGGACGGGAACACAAGAAGATAGCACACAACATAAGTCAGGCAAAGTTCCGTTACACTGCCTCCATCGAAGAGATAGATTACACCTATCCCCGAAATCTGGACAAGAATCAGATGCTCCGTTTCACAGACTGCTCATACATAAAGAATGCTGAAAACATACTGGTGTCGGGAGCTACCGGGGTTGGGAAAAGCTATATAATATCAGCCCTTGGATATCAGGCCTGTATAATGGGATATAAAGTTGGTTATTACAATCTGCAAAAACTATTGACAGCACTTCGAATAGCAAAAGCGGACGGGTCTTATCTAAAAACACTCAATAGGATAGAAAAACAGGACCTTCTTATCTTAGACGATTATGGGCTGCAGCCTCTCGATAATAATGCCTGCATAAATCTTTTGGAACTTATCGAGGACAGATATGGAAGACGTGCAACTATCATGTCCTCACAGCTTCCCTTTGACAAGTGGTATGACATCTGCACAGCTAAGACAATTGCTGATGCAATCTTTGACAGACTAATAAACGGTTCTCACAAAATCCAATTGAAAGGGGAATCAATGAGAAAAAAAAGATAACTTTGTTTGACATGTTTTGATCAATCAAAACATGGTTGACCTTCGGGTTGCCCTTCGGAGTACGGAGGGGTCACAATCATCCCGGAATGGGGGTCAACATCGCCGGAATAAACAGGCTGAACTATACCTGGTGTTATAACCAGCTGCGATTTCAGTACAAGATCAAATCGCCTTTGGCTCATGGTTTTGCCTCATAAAGATAAAAACTTTATT
>SABC01000147.1 GCA_009929175.1 Bacteroidia bacterium
GCTCGGTCTTGTCTGTGATAAACTTCAAGACCTCCTGAAGGGGCTTGTTAGAAAAATCAAGACTAATCTGCTGTGCATTAGATATTTTTGCACAGAAAAGACAAATCAGCACCAGGAGCATTTTGCCCCTTGCACGACTCGTGATTAAGTTAAATCTCATAATTAGTTTAGTTAGGTTGTATAATATTAAAACAACCTTATTGAAGAAACCCCTAAACGAGTGGGGCAAAAATTCCGGGTTACCTTCTGGAGAGGGTTATTTGGTTGACGTTTGCTTTGTAATCTACTGGAGAAATGTATCGGATCATATCCATGATCTGCACTGCCGACTCGGAATTGAAAGAGGCGGTTATACGGTAGTTGAGTATTGATGAGTCTTTGACTGTGAATTGTGTGCCATGCCACCTCTGCACGCTTTTAATTACCTCTTTTAACGGTGTGTTATTGAATGTAAGTATCCCATCCTTCCACTCTGCATTGATCTCTTTCTCCTCTTCCAAGTCAGACACCAAAGTAGCGAGGTTCTTGTCTCCAATCAAGATAGTTTCCATTGGTTTGAGCAATAGCTCCTTTGATTCGTTTGTCTCTTTGTTTGCCGTATGAACTTTTATTTCACCGGAGTAAAGGGTAGCCTGCGAGACCTGATCGTCGGAATAGGCTTTCAAATTGAATTTTGTGCCCAAGACTTCTACATAAAAATTTTTACCGGTCGATACAATCATTGGATGCAGGGAATCTTTTACCACTTCAAAATATGCCTCTCCAATCAGTTGCACTTCCCGGGTATCGCCCTCAAAATTTATGGGATACGTGAGACGGCTTGCAGAGTTAAGCCAAACTACAGAGCCGTCTGGCAACACAATATTACCCTTGACTCCGTTATTGGTGTATATCGAAATTGTTTGGTCCTGTGGCATCTCTGCAAGTACCACCCTTTGTTGTTGTGGTGTGCGGGTGCTCCTGTGGTACATGAACAGATTCATTGCCAGCGAGATGACAAGCAGAGCCGCGGCAGCATAAGAGAGCTTGCTGCGAAGGAGAGATTTCCTGCGGAAAGCTGCCAGGTGTTTGTGTGCAGCCAGCTCTGCATCGGTTGCTTGCTTGTTGGCGGCGTTACCGGATCCGGTTGAGGTGGAACTATCCGAGGTTACTTCGTCGGCAGACAAAATATTGGCCAACCACAAATTGTTGAGGTTGGTGAGGTACCTTTTGTTATCGGGAGACTTTCTTGCCCACTCAGCCACTTGCAACTCCTCTTTACGCGTTGCCTCTCCCTTGATGTATTTTAACAGCAGTTGCTTTCTCATTTTCTATACTTCTTCTATATAATTAACAACCAAATGTGCATTTACACTAAAAACATTCCTAAAAAATCCTTGAATTCTTTTCTAAGGATCTTGAGGGCACACATAATCCTGTATTCTATGGTCTTGACCGAAACATTCTGGATTTTGGCTGCCTCTTCATACTTTTTCTCTTTAAAACGGCAAAGCAGGAAAGTTTCTTTCATGGATGGAGTCATCTTTTCCATTGCCTCCTTGAGCAATACTTCTGCTTCTTTATTTAAAAGCATTGATTCCGAAGAGCTTTTTACCAAATCTGCCCTCAGGTCCATGATTAAATTATAACTCCTTTCCTGATATTTTTGCTGAACTTTGTAATTCTTGATTACGTTCAGGCATTTGTTGCGGGTGATTGTGACCAACCAAGGCAATACAGATTTAGCAAAATCTACCTCATATCGTTTCTCCCACAAACCCATGAAAACATCTTGGGCAATGTTCTCTGCCTGCTCCTGCTCCTTTAAGAAATGAGCTGCAATATACCGAACCCTGTGATAATGTTCTCTAAACGCATTATCAAACTGTCCCGACAGCCATTTCTCCTTATCACTCGGTCCTTTCAAAGTCGATTATTAAAGCAAAATTTTTGTACAAAAAAACATTTATGCCACAACAAATCTAAAAAACTCCCTCCATACTACCAAACACACCTAAACAAACAAGCAGAGCTGCATCCCTCGGATAAATTAACAACTTGCAGATTTTGTGCCCGTTGCGGCTTTCCAGCCAGGGACCATCCCTCGGATAAATTAACAACTTGCAGATTTTGTGCCCGTTGCGGCTTCCCTGCCAGGGCCCATCCCTTGGATAAATTAACAACTTGCAGAGGCTGTGCCCATTGCGGCTTCCCTTTCATTTCCAGCCGCTTGGGGACGCATCCCTCGGATAAATTCACACCTTGCAGAGGTTATGAGCGTTGCAGCTTCCCGTTCATTTCCAGCTGCTTGGGGCTGCATCCCTCGGATAGATTATTGCAGAGCCCTCGGCGGCTCCCTCTGCCTGGGGGCCATGCCGCCTTGTGCAACGCAGTTTTTGTTTTACGCTCTTTTCCTCGCTTTTTGCGGGCCTGCGGAACTCCTCGCTGCGGTCGTCAAACAGTCCTCGGCTGTTAACCGCAAACTCTTCGTCAAAACCGCTACAAAACAGATGTTGCACTTCGCGCGGCATTTGCCCCCCGACGGCTCATTACACCGCCTGGAGACCGGGTCCATCCCTCGGATAAATTAACAAATCTTAAATAATGAGGTAGTTAAGGGAACAGATTCATTTTCAGCAGTATGTGAATTTATCCGAGGGATCAATCCCGCAAGTTTATCCGAGGGAGGGCACCCGAAAAGCTGAGTCCTCTACAAAACGGCCGGTAATGCCGTACAAAGCGCCTGGCCTAAGCTCCAAAGCCATAAAAGCATCAAAATTTTTACCGTCGCGAGTCGTAATCCCATAACGCTCTGCATTCACAAACCCAAACCGAGGGTAGTACTCGGGGTGCCCATACAGGAACGCTGCATCGTATCCAAGCTCCGCAGCCCTTTCCATCAAATGAAACATCAACTTGCAACCAATCCCCTCTTTCTGTTTTTCGGGCAGAACCGAAACAGGTCCCACACAAATAACCCGGCAACCGGCGCAAACCCCACCAGCACTCACATTCTCCTCTGCACAAAAGTG
>SABC01000148.1 GCA_009929175.1 Bacteroidia bacterium
TATTCATCGAAGTCGATCAGCGCGTCTGAAGCCTTGAGTTCGATAAGTAGGGACTTGCCGGTACTGGACATGCCGTCACCGCCTGACGTGTGTTTTTAGGGTGTCTCAAGTATGTCTATAGTATAGGACAATATATGAGTTTTAGCCAGAAACTGCCCGAGGGTGGCTGCTGAGCAATGGCTGAGCATGGCTAAGCAGTTGCTGAGCAATTGTAGAACCTTAGGAATCGGTCCCTCTCCGTCTCCCCGGTATGTCCTCAAGCCGGGGTCCATCCCCGCGTAGCCCGGTATGCTGTTGATCAGAAGGACACTGTTTCTCGTAGGAGAAACTCATATATAAACCATAGTGTCCGCACTATTTCGAGTGCGTTTCGAGATCCGGGCTTCAGATCCAGCTTTTAGTCTCAGGTCCTTTCGATAAACCAAAACCAAAACCAAAACCAAAACCAAAACCAAAACCAAAACCAAAACCAAAACCAAAACCAAAACCAAAACCTATGGGCCCCGGCTCAACGGCATACCGGGGAGACAATGATGAGAGGCCGGTCAAGCCCTAATCCTCCCGCTCATTGCAACGGTTTCACTATTGCTTCACTATGGTGAAGCAGTGGTAAAGCAGTTGTAAAAAACTAGGCAAGCATTCGGCGGCAAGAGTTAAAATGAAGCGAAAAGGACGTGCCGATGTATGGACCAACACGTCCTTTTCGCTGTTAAATGTAATTTATAGGTCTACTGCTTTTTTCTGTAAATCAGCAACGGAATGATCCCAAGCAGGATAAATCCTGCAAGACCTGCATTACATCCGCCGCCGCCGCTGCTTGGCTCAGGCGCAGGGGTATCATCTGTGACCTTCCAAACCTGGCATCCGTAGAACGGGTTGGCTGTTCCGATGAACATGGCGTCGTCAGCAGGAGTTGTCCTCACTGTTCGCCCGCCGTAGTTATACTTGTCGCCGAATCCGTTCTTTGTAACAGGATCAAAGTTTATCCCGTCACTGGTGTAGTAAAGGTCGAATCCGGAAGGATTCGGATTATATTTTTTAAACAGTGCGACTAAAGCTCCTATTGCTTCCTTTTCTTCCTGGCTATCAGTGAAATTTTTTGCATAGTCAAGCATTACGCCCAAATCCAGGGTAGTCACATACAGCTTGTTTTTGTAAACTCCCATACGCCAGGCGTACTGATTCATTGAAAGCTGGTTGGGCGATATGGGCCAGATCGACTTGAGTTCTTCAGGCGGTATCTCAGGTGCGTTAAAGAAACCGGCACCGAAGTTTCCCAGCCGTGTAGTGAACAATCCCCCTGAGTCCTCTGGGTTTCCTACGACCATCTCCCAATTGTCATCCTTGTCGAACCTATATACCTGGCAGGGATACATGGAATCTAAAATTGCAGTGAAGCCTTTCGATAACGGAGATATAACGTCAGCGAAAGTTCCTACGTACACATAGTCCTTGCCTCCGACATTGTATACGAAGGGTGAGGCTGTGGCATTGCTCTTGTTTCCCATTCCGTTGGGATATATGCCTCCTGCACTGGAAACGACGGGTTCCCATTTCCAGCCTGCGCTATTGCCTCCCGCTGATACAGGTTTTCCCTTGAATACCGTGAACCCGTCATCATCGGTTCCGCTGTAGTCTTTGCCAACAAACGCATACAAATAGTCGTTGAACACGACCATGTCCCATATGCCGCCATACTGGACGGTTTTGGTGTCGACCTTTGCTCCCGGGAAGTCACCTTTTTTTAATGACGCAATTTCCTTCCAGTCATTTGATTCAGGGTCTGTGCTTTCCATTATCTTCAGATCTTCGTCAGCCGGGTCGGCACCGGATGCTGTAATGCCCATGTACAGCTTATCCCCGCTTCCATAGTTATATACTTCGAGTGCCCGTACACTTGTTGTTGAGCCTGGCGGCGTCTGAAAAACATTTATTGGGGTGTCTCCGGGTTCAAAATCAGGTCCAATCTTTATAAGTCTTGACGTTGCAATACCCATCGTTCCAAAATAGAGAGAAGGCTTAGCCTCGCCGGGTGCGGCGTAAGGCTGTACTCCACGGTAACCTATATCCAAAGGAACATCCGGGCTTGTCCCCAACATCGGAGAAGTATAAATAATTTCCCAGTCCCCATCACCGCTTGTTTTCTTCCTAAAGATGCTTGCCTTTAGATCTTCCGCTGAGCCTATAATAGGAATGTCGCCACTGAAAATATCTGTTATCTGTCCGTCTGTCATTGATGTCTTCTTCAAAAGCAAATAAATAAGATCACGGTTGCTCCCGACGTAGAGATACTCTTCTCCGGAGGGATTCTTCATGGTTTCGACTGACCATGCGTAACTGTTCATGCGGTCGCCGCCGGGCAGCAGCCCGTCGGCCTGACCTGAAACCGCACCCGGGTTACTAAATCGTGTTGCAGTAATAGCAGCATATGCTGCAAAAGCGATAATACAAACAAATACAAATGCGATAATAATTTGACGCATGGCCTTGCAGTTTTTGATCTTCACAACACACACACCTCCCGAATATTGTATTAATTTTTTAACTTGCTGAACATTATTACTAACGTTATCAAGCTAGCACTTTTTTAATATAAAATCAAGCCCTGTTAAAACATAAAAACTTCAATAATATATATTGAATTGTTTATTAAAAAAGAAAAAATATCATAAACATTTGTACGTCGTATATCTCAAAGGCCGGTACCTTTTATGAGGGGGATATATCATCCATGGTCTCCATAGTGCCCGAACGATTTCGAGTGCGTTTCGAGATCGGGACCAGTAGACTTGGCAACTACCGACTATTTGACCTGATAGGCGTAATTTGTTATTATAATGTTACTTAAAAATAAATAATATTACATATTAATTGCAAAATGGGGCGGTAAAATGGAATATCGGGGATATGGTAAATTTTTAACTGAGACAATTAGCCGGGAGCGGTATGGAACGGCTATATTTGCGGATGATGTTGCAGTTGTTCTGGCTTTGAAGTTTGCA
>SABC01000041.1 GCA_009929175.1 Bacteroidia bacterium
GCTGGTAGATGTCCGGTCGGGCAAGATCACCGATGCCAACCCTTCCGCTGCACAGTTTTACGGGTATCCGGCCAAAGAGTTGCGCAACAAGGAGTTCACCTCCCTCTTGGCACCAAGCGACAGATCCGCCGGAAAAACCATGGAAAAAATGATTGCCCTAAGAAACACTACCTGCGAACAGGCACATCTCAAATCTGACGGAAAACTGATCCACGTCCGGTTGTACAGCAGTGTGATTGAGCTTGGAGGCAAACAATTCCTCCACTTGATAATACACGACATAACGGACAAAAAGCAGCAGGAAGAGGCCCAAAAGATACTCTACAAGATTACCCGTAACTCCATGACCGCTCCCTCCCTGGAGAGCCTCCTGGCTGTTGTGCACGAAGAGCTCAAAAGGCTCCTTGAATCCGACAATTTTGCAGTTGTTTTGTACGATGGCAACGAAAACAAAATGAAAAAACTATTCTTTTCCAACGAGAATGAATCCTATGAAGAATGGCCGGCAGATATTTCAATGTCTGGTTTCGTTGCCAAGAACGGTCGATCCATGATTTTGAGAAAGGAAGAGATGATTGCATTTACCAGACTGCACAACCTGCAACTTCCGCCACAAATCCCCGAGTGTTGGGCAGGAGTCCCCATGATCTCCGAAGGCAAATCCCTTGGCAGCGTAATAATACTCAGCAACTCCAACCCTGATGCCTACGACAGAAACAGCCTGCTGTTGATGGAGATGGTTGCCCATGAGCTTGCTCTTGCCGTGAGCCGCTCCATCATGATCAAGGACCTGATTGCTGCAAAGGAACAGGCACAGCAAAGCGACCGCCTCAAAACAGCTTTCATAGGCAACATCAGCCACGAGATCAAAACACCCATGAATGCGATCATGGGATTTGTAGAGCTCCTTTCCGACAAAGATACCCTGGACGAGGAGAGGGAAACCTACATAAACATAATAAAAGAGGCCGGCCAGCGCCTCACAAAAACCATTGGAAACCTCATCGAGATTTCCAAAATTGAAGCCGGTTTTTCCGAAAACGAGATCAACACAACCAATATGCCCCAATTCCTTAGCTACGTGCACACACTCTACCTGCCTCAGGCACAAAACAAAGGGCTCTTGTTTGAAATGGAGAGCAGCCTGCCCGCTAACTTCTCAATACAGACTGACCAACTGAAGCTGGAAGGGATATTCCAGAATCTCATCAGCAACGCAATAAAATTCACCCATAAGGGGACAATAACACTGAGGGCAAAAAAAGAGGAGCATAAGGTTTGTTTTGAACTCTCCGATACCGGAATAGGTATCCCTGTTTCCAAGATGGAAAAACTCTTCAAAGCATTCGAAACATTGGACTACAGCCTTAGCCGCGAACATCAGGGAGCAGGGCTGGGCCTTGCAATAGTAAAATCCTATGTCGACGCCCTCGGAGGCGGAATCGAAGTAACCTCCAAAGAAGGCACCGGCACCACCATCTCTTTTTGGATACCAGCCTGGAATTAACTAAAACAACACCTTGAAGGTCACTCCTCCGGTTGTAAAACGAATGTTTTGGGAAGCCAGTCCCGAGAGGGGTATCTTGACAAAAGGCTCTATGTGGAGGTTGAGCCTCGGAGAGATCCTTTGCTCGTAACCAATCATCAGGTTGAGCCTGCCGGCCACATCAAAAGCATTGGAAGGCGAAGGCTCCAGCTCCTTGACCACCTCAACGTTCTCTACTTTGTAGGTAACCACAGATTTGTCAGGAGAATCAAACATCACGTTTGCCTGAACCTCCTGCCTGTAAGAGGTATTGGTGTATTTTTCATCCACATAGGCAAGGGTAGAGACCCCGCCCGACACATAGTAACTTCCCGAGCTTCCGGTATGGAACCTCCAGGTCACATTAATGGGTATATCCAGGTTGGTCAGTGTAGCATCGGTATATGAGGCGGGCATAGCAGCACGGCCTCCGCCATCCGAAGTCCTGCTTTCCACGTCCTGGTGCTCTATTTGGACTCCGGTAGAAATACTTACATTTTTGGCAATTGCAATATCCAGGGATACTCCTCCTGCGTAGTTGAACGAACCCGAAGAGCCCGAAGAGGAGTTGAATCCCGGAGAAACATTCACTCCAAACCTCAATGCCCTGCGATCTTTTTCCCTGTACCGGCCCAAGGTTGTCTGCCCTTGCTCTGCCTCCGGGATCCTTCTTGGTTGGGCCTGTGTTTCGTTTTTGGGCTGAGAATCATTTTGAGTCTGCGTACTTGGTTGTGCTTGTGCTTGTGCTTGTGCTTGTGTTTGTGTTTGTGTTGCCGGCCTTGACAGCTTCCCGGCCTCTGTCACCGGCTCTGTCACCGGCTCTGTCACCGGCTCTGTCACCGGCTCTGTCACCGTTTTAGATCGCGCCTCCCTTGTTGGATTCTGAGCCTCTGCCTTTTCAAAGGAGTCGCTCTTGCCCGCTTTCTCTTTCACGGGAACTCTCTCCGTTTTTAACTTGCCCGCCTCCGGAATAACCTCTGCAACCAAAGGTTGAGGGGCTACTGCACTGTCCGTCAGAGAGGTTTCAGAGGAACCCTCCATTTGCACAACCAAAACAGGAGGGGTTTTTGAATCATAGGGGGTCAGGAAAAAAAGACCCGCCAGCACAACCAAAACGGCCGCTGCCGATGAGAGCCGGTATAGAAGCATCCTCCTCTTTCCGGCAAGTGCAGCCCTCCTGGAGAGGAATCCCTCCCATGCACCGGGAATGTACTCCCCGGATTCCCTGCCGACAATTTTATCCTTGATGAGATCTGCAATCCTCTTGTCTAAATCCCTCTCATTGTCCTGATTCATCACTTCCTCTATTTATTATTCAATAAGTATAACTCCCTTAAATTCTTACGGGCCCTTGTAAGGTAAACCCTCGAAGAGCTTTCGGGTATGTTCATAAGCCTTGAAATTTCACCATGCGAGTACCCTTCTATCTCATACAGGCAAAATATCGTTTTTAAAATGTGGGGCAGATAGTCCAGCAGGGCCTCGATATCCCGCGCCTGCAATTTAGCGGTTATCCCGGCCGACAGATCCTCCGTAGCCAGATTCTCTGCCTGGTCAAACCTCGGGTTTCGCTTTTCTTTCCTTAACTGGTCCAGTGCTGTGTTGATGACAATCTTACGTAACCACACTTTAAAAGACATTTGCAGGTCAAACCTTTTGATTTGCGAAAATATCTTGATAAAACTATCATTGACAACTGCCATGGCACAATTACGGTCGTTGCAATACAGAAGGGCAACACTCAGGGCATAACCAAAGTACATTTTATATAACTTCTCCTGAGCCCGTTGATCCTTCTGTATGCAACCGCTTACAAGCGATTCCAGGTTTTCATGATTCCTATCTGCCACACATTAAAATTAAGGTACTATTTCCAATTGAGCAAAAAACAATCTGCTTGACTAAAATCTTTGCTCTTTTTTAATACATTACCGATTTCAACTTAACGGTGTATTTAAGGATCGAATAGGGTTCTACATTATTGTTGATTATCTGTTGTTCGTACAGTTTGGCCCTGGTTTTTTGAGGTATGACACATACACTCTGTCTGAACCCGATGCTGGCAGGCATCACCAGTACCGATGTGCCACCCTCTTTGGTGAGCTTGATACCCTCTTCCAGGCCGGGAGCATTAAGGTTCCTGTCCAAGTAGATTGTGGCTGCATCGTTTGACATGGTAACCGTGTTGTCCAGGTACCTGCGTTTGATATCCACAACCGCCACACTGTTACTCATAGGCTTGGATCCGGTACCGGGAATGCTGTCCAAGAAGTATAGACCCGAAGGAGAAGCTACCATTTCGGGATAGTGTTCTGCCACGTAATTCGCAATGGAATCTTTCTGGGCTGCCTCAATCTCATCTTCGCTCTTCACATCTGTAACCTCCAAATCTATAATAAAGTTGGTATGAGGAGAAAAGTCAGCTGTACTGTAGCTTCCGTATGCAAGGTAAGAGGGTATGTAAAAACGGTATTTCTCCCCAACCTTCATCAAAGAGACCCCGTAATCGAGGGCTTCGGGTATTACGGTCATGGTCTGCAACTTGAGCATTGCAGGAACACCACCTTCGATGGTATTGGTCTGGATAAGTGTCCCGCTGAGGGTATATATGCTGTAATCGAATATTACCACATCGTTCTTTTTCAAAGCAGCTCCCTCGTCATTGGGTTCTATCACCTGATAATAAAAGCCTGTACTGTGCTTTTGGGCCGTGATACTCTGTGCTGCAATAAAATCAGCAAGGATCTTGTCGTCAATCTTTACCTGTTTTTCGTACTCCGACTCACTCTTCAAACATGAAGTTGCAGAAAAAACAACTGCCATAACAGCAACTGCAACAATCATAAAATTACTCTTTCTCATAACCGAAATTTAAACTGTTTTTAAAATATTTGTAATACTGATTTCCGAAAGCTTTCTGTCTACTATACGGCAACAAGAACCAAAACGCTACAACTAAAGCCAAAATTGTTACCTTTACATCTGTATAAAACCATTCAACATGAATACTTCACCCGTCAAAAAAATATGCTGTATCGGAGCCGGCTACGTGGGAGGGCCCACCATGACCGTTATTGCAAAAATGTGCCCCGACATCACTGTTACCCTGGTAGATGTCAACAAAGAGAGGATTGCACAATGGAATGACCCAAACCTGGACAACCTCCCCATATTCGAAAACGGGCTCAAGGAGATTGTAGCAGAGACAAGGGGGCGCAACCTTTTTTTCTCCGACGATATCGAGAAAGGGATCAGGGAGGCCCAAATGATATTCATTTCGGTCAACACACCTACCAAAACATATGGTCAAGGGAAGGGAATGGCGGCCGACTTAAAATATATCGAGCTATGTGCCAGGCAAATAGCACAGGTAGCTACCGAGGGTAAGATTGTAGTAGAAAAATCCACTATACCTGTACGCACAGCCCAGACAATCAAACAAATCCTGGACAACTCAGGGAACAACCACAAATTCAGCATACTCTCAAATCCGGAGTTTCTTGCAGAGGGTACTGCCATACAAGACCTGCTCAATCCCGACAGGGTTCTGATCGGCGGCGAGGAGAGTGAGGAGGGAGCTGAGGCAATCGAGGCTTTGGCCTCCATATATGCCAGATGGATTCCACAGGAGAGGATAATCCGCACAAACGTATGGAGCAGCGAGCTCTCCAAACTTACTGCAAACGCTTTCCTGGCCCAGAGGATCTCTTCCATCAATGCCATGAGTGCTATATGCGAAAAGACCGGTGCAAATGTAGATGAGGTAGCAAAAGCTATCGGCATGGACAGCCGTATCGGGTCCAAATTCCTCAAGACCTCCGTTGGGTTTGGCGGCTCATGTTTCCAGAAGGACCTTCTAAACCTGGTATATATTAGCCGCACCCTTGGCCTTCCAGAGGTTGCAGACTACTGGGAACAGGTGCTCAAGATCAACGACTACCAAAAGAACCGATTCTCTTCCAGGATCATCTCCACGCTGTTCAACACAGTTTCGGGAAAGAAGATCACATTCCTGGGATGGGCCTTTAAGAAAGAGACCAACGACACTAGGGAGAGTGCTGCAATTTATGTTGCATGGAACCTGCTCCAGGATCAGGCCGACATTCATGTGTATGACCCCAAGGTCTCTGCATCCCAAATCATAAAGGACCTCAACATGGTCTCGGGTGGCAGTTTTTCCTGCAAATGTGCCGACAACGAAGCAAAAGTATATTGCCCGAGTCCCGGGCTGGGGACCGTTACAATACATAACGAGCCATACAGCACTATGGACGATGCACATGCAATAGCAATCCTTACCGAATGGGACCAATTCCGGGATTATGACTGGGAAAGGATTTTCAATGCCATGAAAAAACCGGCATTCTTGTTTGACGGCCGTAACATATTAAATCACAAGAAGCTTAAAGAGATTGGTTTCGTATCTTATCAGATAGGTAAATAGGGTTCAACCCTCCAGTCCTTCCACGAATTTCCTGAGGGTCTCTTCGGTCTTTGCAGCTGTTTCGGCTGTGATTGTAAAGAACCTCACTTTGGCGTTGTATTTACCTCCCGGCAGCGCAGATATCTCGACGTTCATACTCTCCTCGCTTGTTATCCATGGCATCTCCATAATCCTGCGACCGATGAGCGATTTGACCCGGCTGATTTCCAAACCGGAGCCAAAGGTGAGTTCCAGCAAATGCTCTGCTTTTTTGGCCTTTCCTCCCTTGCGGGTTATGGTGGTGTTACTTATGAGACTGTAGGGGACTTTTACGGTTTCTCCCTTGGGAGTAAGCAACTCCAATGACCTGTAGCCAACCTTTTGGATTGTACCCTCAGCTACATCAGTCTTGATTTCCATTCCGGGCTCAAAACCATTCTCACCCCTCAAAAGGCTTCCTGCAACAAAATCCCTCAGGAAATACCAGGCAAGGATCACCGCCAGGGAGAGTATGATGGCTGTCATTATCACAGGATAGGTGGGCAGTTCACCAAACAGCAACTGCGCCCCGTTGATTATGAACAAAAACCAAAAAAGCATCTCTATTACAGGAAAGAGCCTTATCATTGCACTCCGCACCTGTTTGCCGGCAGGAACCCGGGGAATGAGATTGCGGGCAAATTTCAAAAATGCATAAAGAAACAGTGCAAAAAGGAAAATCTTCAAATATATCATACCAATTCCTTATTTAACAATTACAATAATTCCATGGACTTAAGCCTTCGGACAATATGGGGCACAAGCATAGGGTTTAATGAAAATATCCCCGGGAATTTTTCGGTCAGGATTCCCCGTTGAAGCAAAACCCTTATCCTGGATGAGACATGACCCGGATCACTCATCAACAGCGATGCCAGATGAGGGGCCGAAAAGCGGCGGTGCAACACAAACTGCAACAACATCACTGCCTCTTCGGCAGTGAGTCTGCCGATAATGCCGTCATCTGCACCCTTGGGTCTCTCCATGAAAATGGTCTCGCCCGAAATATTCTTGATTGCCCCAAGCCACAGGTTGATGGCATATCCGGGGTTGCCTCCGGACAAATTGAACAAATGGTTGAACAGCCTTGCATAGTCCCATTCCGACATCTGATCTTCGCGGGTAGTGCCCAGCACAAATTTGAGACCTCCGGCTTTGTGTCTGGCAACAATGAACTCCTTCAGTTGTTTGGCAGGGAAAGGACGGCACTCGATAATATCAATAGCCCAGGAGTTGATTGATGTAAGCGAGTTGATTATCTTGAGCGAATGGCGGTTCACATTGACTACAAAAAGAATGTCCCTCCCGTAGGTCTGGGCCAAATCTATCAACCTCTCTACCACTGCACTACCTCCTTCTCTCCTCTCCCACCAAAGCTCAAGGTCGTGAATTACAGCCACACATTTGCCTCCCGCATTTGAGAGGAGCGCCTCAAGGCTCTCCCTTCCCCGGTACTCCATGTTGTAACCTTTGTTTCCCCTCTGGCTCTGTATTGCTTCGTACAGACTTTTTTCGAAGAGAGACACATCACAGGTGCTTTCCTTTGGAGCCCTCACGTAAAACACATCCCGCACACCAAACTGAATACTTGCCAAATGCCTGCTAAGGCTTGACTTGCCCGACCTGCGCTCCCCTGTCACCAGTATAATGCCACGCATGCCAAACATGAACCTCTCCATGGCTTTCCTGCCTCTGGAGGTCTCTTCTTCCATACCGGTCCAAAAATCCTCTCCTATCCCCGACCTCCCTGTAAAGAGATTCAGGTAATAGAAGGGAAGCAGCTCTAGCACCCCTTTGTCGGGGGCGGTATACTCCTTACTAACCTCCACACTGTTACCGGACAGCTTCCCCGCCCAAAGCACGCCTTCGCTCTGCCGGTACAAAAGACCGACAATGCTATTCCGGATCGTTGCAGAGGCTTCTCGTACAAACTCCTTGGTTTCCGAAAGAAGCCCCTTTTTGCCGGACTCCCTCACTTTTTTCCTTATCGCTGTACTGCTCTTGATTATCGACACCGATGAGAGAGGTTCGAATGCCTTGCGGAGCGCCTGGTCCAGATTCTTCTTGACTGATGCAAGGGAGCGGTTTATCCTCTCCTTCTCACTCTTTACACTATCCAGGATATTCTCCAGCAACATCTTCCGGCGGGCCTCCCTTTGCACGTCTTCCTCACCTCTTTCGGATTCATTGTCAATGGTAAAATTAGCCAACTTCACAAGATTCTTCAGGGTAGACTGCAGCTCATTCAATGTGGCGGTAAAAGAGAGGGACTCGCGTCCTACTATGTTTGTAAACTCATTGCTAATGTAATAATCAGCCGTTTTGCGCAGAGGTATTGTGTACTCTTCGTTCTGGTCCCCGATGGTCACACTCTCTTCCAGCATACCTGTATATTTCTCGATATCACTCAACAACGAATTGAAACAAGCATCGGTAACCAAAGTGCCGGTAAAAATGCTGATTGAACCGGATTCTCCGTTTTCAAGTATCTCCTTCACCTTCCCTTCAAATTCATCCAATTGTTTGAAAAGAGCCTGAGAAGTCTTTCCTTTTAAAGTATTGTATAGTGTGGCGAGTGAAGCCTTGAGTTTCTCCCGCAAATTCATGTAAACCAGGTCCAGCCTGATGCGGTTCATCTGGTTGGTCATCTCATTGGCCCACTCCTCAGGGAACTCCTCGGCAGAGGAGAGCATCCGGGGTAACTTCCCGAGCAAAGCTTTGTACCTGCGAGAAAGAATATTTGCCTGGGGGGAGTGGATCTCAAATATGAACCTTTCAATATCTGCTTTTACCCCTTCGACAAACCTGGTTTTGTAACGGTCAAAGAATTCTCGGTTGGACTGGATGGCCCCCTCTATTGCCTCTAAAACCGCTTCCCTCGAAGCAGTGTTGTTAAGAATGTTTTCCGGTTCGGCAAGTATTGACAGGTGCTGCCTGCTCTCTTCGGTAAAATGTTCGTAGAAAGAAAGAATACCCTTTGCCCTTTTGTAAAGCAGGTAATATCCTGCAGCAGGCGAGACCCTTACCTTTACCGATACATCCTTTTTAAGGGCACTCAGCCTTATCAGCTTTACCCTGCGGTGCAGCTTTTGCAAAAATCCCTTAGGTCTCAGTCTTTTGTAATCTTCTCTGTCAAAAAACACACCCACTGATTGTGGCATTAATTTGACTGAATTTTCGGATGCTTTGATATAGTCTCTTATTCCTTTTTGCAATTCCCTTATTTGCAAGGTTATTGAATTTGCCTTATACTCATCGGCCAAGGATAGCAAAGCTAATGACAACTTATTTGCATCACTCTTTTGAGATACAAGCTCCTTGAGTTTCTCCAGGAACTGCTCCCTCTCTTCCATGATGTTTTCAAGACATCCGTTTACGAGCTTTTCTGATGCACCGGCCATAGAAGCAACCAATAACCTGGACTTGCTGCCCAGCGGCTCTGATTGTGGTAATTCGATTCTGTCAAGCAACGCAACACCTGTAAACCCTTCATTGCCGATTGCGATGCCTTCTGTACTTGAACCTGCCTGGGCCAAAAGACCCGGAATCTCTTCGAAGGAGGAGTCTGCATGGATAAATAAAAATGAACCTGGAACAGACGCGAGCTGGTCTGTGTTGTTTATCACTTCATTGAGGCTTGTACCCTTAAAGGAGGCATCAGCAATGGATAAGTCGCACCCCGACGACTCTTCCCTGATAACTTCGTGTTCCGGTTTGCTGCCTGCGTCTGTAATTATCTTTATTGTGGCATCAATCCTGAATTCGGACAACAATGATTCTATGACAGAACTGTATCTCTCCCGTAACCTTGCATTGCCGCAAAGAGCCAAAACTCTTACTTTAGCCCTGCGCCAATGGGTTGTCGATGTCAAAAACCTAACCATGTGGAATGCCAGGGGAAGTGTGTTGCTGCCTCCCCTCCACCACACGTCAATGCATTTGTACTCCCCAAAACCCTTTCCTTTATCGTGCTTCAGGAGGGCTATGTTGTAATCTTGTTTTACCAGGCTTTTAATCAATGATTCAAAGGCTTCGTTTTGGGCAACCTGTTTGGGCCAGCCCATAAGCACGGTATTGGGTTCAAAGCCCGAGAAACCATAAACACTGCTGATCAGCCCTATACCCTCATAAATATCGTTGCATTTATGCTTTCGGGTGATAATGCCCCTGCTCTGGTCCAAAGTTTCGAACACTACTTCTGCTGTGCTGTCCATCAAGGGATTGACCACCCTGTTCCCCTCCTCTCCTTCTCTTTTTTCGTGTTCTGTAACCAGCTCGAAATTTGTAAAAATCCCCAGTTTTCCTACCATGTCAATTGCGAGTTGCAGCAGGTAGGGGCGCTTAGTGGCCCCGCCACTAAAGACTATGATGTTGGGGCGCCAGTTACGGCTTTTATCTTCACTTTTTGCAAGCCTCATCAAACCCGATTTTACCAGCGATAGCCATATGCTAGAACGGCTGTCACCTGTACTCAGGCTAAGCTCCTTCTTCCTGAGGTAAAGGAATAGTGCCGTAAGTATGATGGCTGCTATCCCAAGGGCAAGTATATCCAACTGGATCATCAGGATTATACAGGCCAAAGCCCCTATTATGCTCACAATCCTTGGAATCTTGAAGGATGGACGGAAGTCGCTGCTGGCCCAGCTCTCAACAGTGTAAGTAATGTTCAGGAAGCCGTATGTGATTATGAAAAAGATAGTCACAACCCTTGCAATGGCATTCAGTTCCCCTATAAGGATTCCGGCCTGTGCAATCATATACGTAAATATAAGGGCATTGCGGGGTTCGTTAGATGCTCCGAATCCCTTTCCCAGGAATGAGGGGGCTATGCGGTCATTGGCAACCGCCTGCAATATACGTGGGGCTCCAAGTATGCTCCCCAAAGCGCTGGAAAGGGTTGCTCCCAATACCCCTGCCATAACCAGCTGGGGGACCAGTGATGTATTGAACAGGATATTGGGGTCGTTTACCAATTGGGAGGAGTCCACAGTGTACGAGAAGAAAATGGTAAGACCAACGTAAACCACCAAAGCTGTCAATATTGCCATTATAGTACCGCG
Organism: Bacteroidia bacterium; assembly: GCA_009929175.1. Classification (GTDB taxonomy): domain Bacteria; phylum Bacteroidota; class Bacteroidia; order Bacteroidales; family UBA932; genus Bact-08. Next base: position 11,048 of record SABC01000041.1, read on the forward strand.
CGGGATGGACTTGCGCGCATCCTTCAGGTCCCCCGACATCGCAACCCCTGCCTCAAACCCTGTAACAGCCGGGAAAAATATGGCAAAAAGAGTTATCCATGGAAGAGCCTCCGGAATGGCAGACACCTGTGGCTCTGCCGGATGAAGATCATGTCTCCCCAGGAAAATGGAGAGGATCGAGAGCACCATTATGGTAAGGATAATATATTGTGTCTTGATGGTGAGGGAAGTGCTGATAAAGGTGAGCACCAACACTGCAAACAGGATTATCGAGCCCATTATCCGGATATTGTCCAGGGTAGCCTCCATTCCCACAAGCCCCAGGAATACCTCTGCAAAACCTATCAGGTAAAGGCTCACGCTAAGTGAAAGACCGGCAAAGAGGGCCCATCCGAGGGTCCCCCCTATAGGTAATCCAAGACTACGTGATATTATGTAGTAGGTCCCCCCGGTCTCAACCCTTTTATCTGTGGCTATCGAGGCTACGCTCAGCCCGGTGCATCCCGATACTATATGTGCCACAAATATTATGGCCAACGTACCCCAGAGACCCATCTGCCCTGTGATCCAGGGAAGCCTCATATACATTATCACACCAAGCAAGGTTAATATGGAAGGGGTGAATACTCCCCCGAATGTACCGAATTTCTTAGCTTTTGCCATAAAAGTCTTATTAGGTTTCTGCTGTAAAAATGCAAATTTCCATCATAAAGATACAAATAAAACCTAACTTTATAGCCTTAATCGAGATATATGAAAGCTACACCAATGATAAGGAAGGCCTCCGGCGAAGAGCAGCCTTTCAGTGCTTCCAAACTAAAGGAATCGCTTACGCGTTCCGGGGCTCCCTCCAACATCATAGACAAAATAGCCAATGAGATAGAAAATTGGCTGAAACAGGAGAGTGCCCGCCTGCACAGGGATACCGGCGGAGATGCCGGGATTCCCAGCAAAGCCATATACAAAAGGGCATTTGCAATGTTACGGAAAGAGACTGTGAGCAATGCCGCCAGGTACAAACTTAAAAACGCCATGATGGAGATGGGCCCTACCGGTTACCCGTTTGAATATTTCACAGGGGAGATCTACCGTCTGATGGGCTACGATGTTGAGGTTGGCAAGGTTTTGGACGGGAGGTGTGTTTCGCATGAGGTGGATGTGGTTGCAACGAAAGGTAAACAGCAACGCTTTGTGGAATGCAAATACTACAGCAGCACAGGAAAGAATGCCAATGTACAGGTTCCGCTTTACATCCGTTCCAGGGTAGACGATATCATTGCAAAGAGAAGCAGCCAAAGACAATACGACGGCTATGCCTTTTCGGGAGGTATTGTGACCAATACACGCTTCACTGCCGATGCCGAGGCTTACGGCCTCTGCGCAGGCCTGCACTTGCTAAGCTGGGACTTCCCCAAAGGAGAGAGCATAAAGGATATAATTGACAGGGAGAGGATATTCCCGATAACTTCACTCACCCAATTGACTGCAGCCAACAAAAATGCCCTCATGGAAAAGGGCATTGTGATTTGCAGGCAACTATTGGGAAACAAAAGTGCCCTTGACTCACTAGGGCTCTCCGACAAGAAGCGCCGCAAGGTATTGGAGGAGCTACAGGATCTGTGTGGCTAGTATTTTACCCGTTTACTTTCTTGTAGTCTGCCAGGAATTTTTCCAGACCCGAATCTGTGAGGGGGTGCCTGAGCAGTCCCATGATAGCATCCAGCGGGCAGGTTGCAACATCTGCTCCGGCTTCCAGGCATTGGATTATATGCATCGTGTGGCGGATTGAGGCTGCCAGTACTTGTGTACGGTATCCGTAATAGTTATATACCTCTGCAATTTGCCTTATCAGGGCAATACCGTCGGTGGAGATATCGTCCAGCCGGCCTACGAAAGGAGAGACGTAAGTGGCTCCGGCTTTTGCGGCCAACAGGGCCTGACCAAGTGAAAATACAAGTGTGCAGTTGGTCTTGATACCATTCTCGCTAAAGTAACGGATAGCCTTGATTCCATCCTTAGTGCAGGGTACCTTGACAACTATCTGTGAGTGGAGGGCGGCCAAATCGGTCCCTTCCGATATCATCCCTTCATAGTCGGTGGCAATGACCTCTGCACTAACATCCCCTTCCACAATGTTGCAGATATCGATATAGTGGTTTTTAATGTTCTCGTCGCCACTAATACCCTCTTTGGCCATAAGTGACGGGTTGGTTGTTACTCCGTCCAGGACACCCAGTTCGTTGGCTTCCCGGATCTGGTCCAGATTGGCAGTATCTATAAAGAATTTCATATAACAGTAATTTGAGGGTTAACAAACATTTGATCTTGGTGGCAAATATACCACTATTTTTTGACTAACTTTGTCTCAATGCCATCCTGCACAGGTTGTACATACCATTGTTTATATTGTGCAATGTTTGGCTTCAAAACAATTTTAAAAAAGTTGACATGACAAGAGAAAACCTGGTTGTCCTAATAATGGCAGGAGGGTCGGGAGAGAGATTCTGGCCTCTCTCCACCAAGGAGAGGCCCAAACAGCTTCTCAGGCTCGTAGACCCCCATAAATCATTAATCCAAATGACAGTGGAGAGGGTCTCCCCGATGGTACCCCTCACAAATATTTTCGTTGCAACCAACTCCGTCCAGGCTCCTGCTGTAATAGAAGAGCTCCCGGGACTTCCTGCGGGAAACATTATAATTGAACCGGCATTCAAAGATACTGCCGCAGCCATAGGCTTTGCTTCGGTGGTAATTGAACGGGAGATACCTGGCGGCACAATGATTGTTCTCGCCTCCGACCACCTTATAAAGGACAACGATAACTTCCGTTCTGTCCTTGCAAAAGGTGTGTCATGCGCTCAAGAACAAGAGGCAATAGTTACACTTGGAATCAAACCATCCTATCCCGAAACCGGTTACGGTTACCTGGAGACTCCTGCCGGTACGGTCTCTGCCCTCGACAACCTCAGTGGGGAAAACGTTGCAGAACCGGCAAAGGTTCTTCGGTTTTGTGAAAAGCCGCCACTGGAGCAGGCTGTGCAATACATTGAGGGAGGGAGGCACCTTTGGAACAGCGGAATGTTCATCTTCCGGACCGATGTGATGATGGATGCTTTTGAAAGATTGCTGCCGGCCCATTACCAAACCTTGCAGCAGATTGCCTCATTGGGTGATGCAATGAGGAATCCCCTTGACAAAAGGCTCAACGAGCTTTTCAATACCTTCCAAAAGATTTCCATTGATTTTGGGATCATGGAAAAATTCGAAAACACAATGGTTATCCCGTCCGATTTCGGGTGGAACGACATAGGCAGCTACCCCGCCCTTGCCGATGTGTTCCCCGGCAATGAAAACCACACGGTTGCAAACGGGACAATAGTAACTGAAGTAGACTCCTCAAACAACATTGTGATCAGCACCACCGGCAAACCAATCTCCATACTCGGCATCCACGACGCAATCATCGTGGAAACCCCCGACAACATACTCGTCTGCAGCAAACACGAAGCCCAAAACATAAAAAAACTGCTTGCATCCCTCGGATAAATTAACAACTATTTGCTTTGCAGAGGCTTGCAGCTTCCCAGCCAAGCCCCATCCCTCGGATAAATTAACAACTACTTATCTTACAGAGACTTGCAGCAAAACACGCATCCCTCGGATAAATTAACAACATCTTTATGTGCAGGTTATTTGCCGGCGCATCGAGGTTATCACCAGCCAATAACTGCCCGGCTCATTATTGGGCCGGCTGCCGGCTCGGTGCCTGGAATAACCTCTGCACCGGAATAACCTGCCAGGGAGGCAGCACGCTGACTGTTTGATCCCTCGGATAAATTCACATATTATTGAAAATAAGCGCGTTTCCACAACATGCACATTATTTGAGAGTTGTGAATTTATCCGAGGGATGGATCCCGGCCCCGCCCCTAGGCGGATTACTGAGCCGTCGGGGGCTAATGCCGCGCGAAGTGCAACATCTGTTTTTGTAGCGGTTTTGACGAAGAGTTTGCGGTTAACAGCCGAGGACTGTTTGACGA
>SABC01000042.1 GCA_009929175.1 Bacteroidia bacterium
TCTGTTGTTGTTTCGGGTGTTTTTTCAAAACCACGGGAAGAAATAAAGCAAATCATTGAACAACACTCAGGTAAAAACGTTTCTTCAATCTCTGCCTCCACTTCATTTATTGTTGCCGGACAAAATATGGGGCCAGCCAAGGAGGAGAGGGCTAAAAAGCTGGGAATTAAAATATTGACCGAAGAAGAATTTTTTAATTTAATCAAATAATTAGTTAACTTTACAACTTATAACAAAGCCTCTTTAAAAGATGAAAAAAATAGTAATTTCCAACAAAGTGCACTACATTGGGGTAAATGACCGTAAAAAAAATCTTTTTGAAAACAATTGGCCTCTTCCCAATGGGGTCTCCTATAATTCATACTTGATAGCAGACGAAAAATGTGCTTTAATCGATACACTTGAGTTTGGATCCAAAGATGACTACATTGAGGTGATAGAAGATCTCCTGGAAGGCCGGGCTTTAGACTACCTTGTTGTAAACCATATGGAGCCAGACCATTCCAGTATGGTGGGCTGGATAATCAGGAGGTATCCTCAAATAAAGATTGTTGCAAACAACAAGGCATTCAAAATGCTTGAGGCCTATTTTGGCATAAGCACAGATTCAATACATGAAGTAAAGGATGGTGATACCCTTGATTTGGGCTATCATAAGCTCAATTTTGTAATAACGCCATGGGTACACTGGCCGGAGACCATGATGACCTACGATGCCACCGATTCAATATTGTTTTCATGTGATGCATTCGGCTCTTTCGGGTCACTCGACGGGGCGATATTCGATGATGAGATCAATTTCTCTTATTACGAAGATGAAATGAGGAGGTACTATTCCAATATCGTTGGGAAATACAGCCATATGGTCCAAAAAGCATTTGCCAAGCTCAATGGTGTTCCGGTAAGTATAATTTGCCCTTCACACGGACCGGTATGGAGGAAGGAGCCTCAAAAAGCCATGGCACTTTACGATAAATGGAGCAAGCATGAATCCGAGGAGGGAGTTGTGATAGCATTTGCATCCATGTACGGAAACACCGAAAAAATGGCAGATTATGTTGCGAGGCTTATTGCCGAAAGGGGCATCAGCAACATTCGTGTATATGATGTCTCCAAAACACATGTCTCCTTTATTTTGAATGATATCTGGAAATACAAAGCAGTCATATTGGGCTCCAGCGCATACAATGCAGTTATGCATCCCATGATGCAGCACCTTTGCAATGAACTGGAAATCCTAAATCCAAAGGATAAGAATTATGCTCTGTTTGGTTCATTCAGTTGGAGTGGTGGAGGTGTGAAAACACTGGTTCCTTTTGCAGAGAAGATGTCATGGAACATGGTAGCTCCGCCTGTTGAACTTATGGGTGCTCCGACAGAGGAGAAAATGGAGGGCTTCATGGAGATAGCAAAGAATATTTTATAAGGATGGAGATGGAAAAGAGGTTGAGGATTGATAAGATTGTTGGTAAAGAGGATACTGCAGCGCACTACGGATCTGGATTGTTGCCGGTTTTTGCAACTCCCGGGATGATTGCCCTGATGGAAAAATCGGCCCATCTTTTAGCTAAGTCCCTTTTATCCGAAGAAGAAGATACTGTCGGTATAGAGATTAATGTCAGACATATACGTGCAACTCCCATGGGAGCAAAGGTATATGCAGAGGCGATATTGGTTAAGCAAGAAGCAAAACGGTTTATTTTCGAAATCCGGGCTTATGACGAAAAAGGCGAAATAGGTAACGGAACACATGTACGCTATATGATAAGTCCAACTAAATTCATGGAGAAGCTCTTTTGAAAAGATATGAAAATATAAGACACACCTATCAGAGGATCCTGAAATTTCTGTTTAACGATATCTGGCATCTGGATATGTCAGAATTGAGCATTATGCGTGCAAGGATGATAAAATACCTAAAGGTTTTTATCATAACAATAAAGGGGTTTGCCAGTGACAAGGTATCGTTACAGGCTACATCGCTGAGTTATTTTTCGGCCATGTCCGTAGTTCCCTTTGTGGCTATAATGTTTGCTATTACAAATGGTTTCGGTGCCGGGGATAGTTTACAGCATCTTTTGTACACCTATTTTCAGGGCAACGAAGAGATTATTTCGTATATACTGACTTTTGCCGAAAATATTATCAAAACCAGTCGTAACGGATTATTTGGAGTGATAAGTTTCCTGTTTCTCCTCTCGACTATTATATGGCTGATGCTCAACATAGAAAAGGCATTCAACGAGATATGGAAACTGGAGAACGGACGGTCATTAAAAAAAAGAGCGTTGTACTATTTTACTCTCCTGCTGGTATCTCCTTTTGTCATCTTTATTTTTCTGACATTAGCTCTGGTTTATTCGAGCACTTTGCAATCTGTAGGGCTTGAGATAGACAGGTATGTACCGGTCACATCGATTTTTACATGGATAACTGCCTACTTTTTCATTGCAGGTGTCTTTACCCTGATGTACAAATTTATACCAAACACGAAAGTCAAGTTGTCAGCGGCTTTCAACAGTGCCCTGATATTAGCCTTTGCATTTATTGTGGTTCAGTTCTTTTACCTGGAAACACAGATCATGGTTACAGGCCTTAGTGCTGTTTACGGGGTTTTTGCGGCCATTCCATTATTCATGGTTTGGATGAATATCAGCTGGACTCTAATTCTTTTTGGAGCAGAGTTATCCCACGCGTTTCAAAACGTGGACAATTATAAATACATGTAATTAAAGAATATTTGATATGGAACTTAATTTAACATCCGGGGCCGAAGATTTTATTGATGACCAGCTTTTTCATGACCTCATAAACAATACTGAGGAGGATTTGCCAAAGATCCGGGAAATCCTTGCAAAAAGCAAGACCAAACAGGCTCTTACACTAAAAGAAACCGCTGCCCTGCTTGCAATAAAGTCCCCCGAGGCACTCGAAGAGCTTTTTGAGACCGCAAAAGAACTCAAAAGATCTATATATGGTAAAAGGATAGTTCTCTTTGCCCCCCTTTATATTGGTAACTATTGTGTGAACAACTGCCAGTATTGTGGATTTCGCAGCTCACTTCGCAAAGCTGTGCGAAGGACACTTTCGGAGCAGGATATTGTATCCGAAGTTACACAACTGGAAAAGGAGGGCCACAAAAGGCTTATTTTGGTATATGGAGAGCATCCGAAGTATACTCCGGAATTCATTGCCGAAACTGTCCGGACATGTTACGGGGTAAAAGTCGGAAATGGTGAGATCAGGCGCATCAACATTAACGCTGCCCCATTGGACATAGAAGGTTTCAAAACAGTCAAGGATGCCGGTATAGGCACATTCCAGGTGTTTCAGGAAACCTACCATAAGGAGACGTACTCCAAATATCACCCAGGTCCCGGTATTAAAAGCAACTATATGTGGCGGCTAAATGCGATGGACAGAGCTTTTGAAGCCGGAATAGACGATGTCGGGATTGGAGCTTTGTTTGGTTTGTATGATTGGAGATTTGAAGTTCTGGGTCTGGTTCGCCACGCTATTTACCTGCAAGACAAGTATGGTGTCGGACCACACACTATCAGTTTCCCCAGAATCAAACCTGCTTATGGCATGAAACTCAAACTACCTTACGAAGTAACTGACGAACAGTTCAAACAACTGGTAGCTACATTGAGGATTGCCGTACCCTACACAGGCCTTATTATGACAGCAAGGGAGACAACCGAGGTTAGGAATGCAGTGATAGAGTACGGGGTATCCCAGATTGATGCCGGAACCAGACTCGAAATAGGCAGTTACCACGAAGAAAGGAAAGAGAAACAGGAGCTTAACCGGGAACAATTCAAAATTGGCGATTCACGGGATCTGGATGATGTGATTCACTGGCTTTTGGGCAGAGGTTTTATCCCCAGCTTTTGTACCTCTTGCTACCGGCTTGGCAGAACCGGGGAACATTTCATGGAATATGCTGTTCCTGGATTTATCGGAAGGTTCTGCACACCTAATGCAATGTTGACGTTGGCCGAGTATCTGGAAGATTACTCTTCCGAAGAGACAAAAAAAGCGGGTTATGCACTCATAGAAGAAGAGTTGTCTCTTGTAAAAGAGGTTAAAAAACGAGAAGAGATTTCGGCAAAATTAAGGATGATTAAAGAGGGTAAAAGAGATATGCTTTACTAGTCAATATGTTCACAGATAAGGATAATGCAATAATAGATAAGGAGTTTGAAATTCTCCGTATGGCAAGTCTCAAACGATGTGCAAACCAAGGTGAATATGAGGTAGTTCTCAAGGCTTTTGATTTTGCACGGGCTGCCCATAACGGAGTCAGGCGCAGGTCTGGAGAACCTTATATAATACACCCCATTGCGGTTGCCCAAATTGTTGTCCAGGAGATAGGCCTTGGCTACAAATCCATCGTTGCTGCCCTTATCCATGATGTTGTTGAAGATACCGAGTACACCCTAGAAGACATTGAGAGGCTTTTTGGCGCAAAAATAGCCTCTTTGGTTGACGGATTGACCAAAATCAAGAGTGCATTTGACTCAAAAACCTCCTCCCAAGCCGAAAACTTCAAAAGAATACTGCTCACCCTGAATGATGATGTGAGGGTAATCCTGATCAAACTGGCAGACAGGCTTCACAACATGAGAACTCTTGAATTCATGCCCGACCACAAGAAGTCCAAGATCCTAAGCGAGACCATGTATATCTTCATACCCCTTGCCCACAGGTTAGGACTTTACAGCATCAAATCCGAATTGGAGAACATATGGCTGCACCATACAATTCCTGCCCAATACGACTATATCCAGTCCAGGATATCCCAGACTGTAGCCGAAAGGGGGTGTGCCATGGATGGGTTTATTGAGCCTATCTCGGAAAGTCTCAAACAGGCAGGATATAAGTTTTCCATCACCAAAAGGACCAAAACCCCCTACTCCATTTGGCGGAAAATGGAGACCAAATCCATCCCGTTTGAACAAATCTATGACCTTTATGCAGTAAGGATTATTTTTGAGCCCAATGACAAACAGCCCGAAAGGATTCAATGTTGGCATATCTATTCACTTATAACTGAATTGTACATTTCAAAAACAGACAGGATAAGGGATTGGGTGAGCACCCCAAAAATCAATGGATACGAAGCACTGCACTGTACCGTTATGGGTCCTCAGGGGAACTGGGTTGAGATTCAGATCCGGTCTGTTCGGATGAACGACTTGGCAGAAAGAGGTGTAGCGGCCCACTGGAGTTACAAGAGTGCCCATGGATCACCTTCTGAAAACGAAATGGACAAGTGGCTCAATATGGTAAGGGAGGTACTGGAAAATCCCGACTCCAATGCTTTGGAATTTTTGGACAGGTTCCACTCCGACCTGCTCTCGTCTGAAATATACGTATTTACACCCAAAGGTGAATCAAAGTCACTAACCAAAGGGTCTACCGCCCTTGACTTCGCCTACTCAATCCACTCCGAAATCGGCAACAAGGCAATTGCTGCAAAAGCCAACTTCAAGCTTGTGCCCATTTCATACGAATTAAGGAATGGTGACCAGATTGAAATCATAACTGCCGAGTCGCAAAGACCTCAGAGGGAGTGGTTGGATTTTGCAAAGACTCCCAAAGCCAAAAGTTTTATAATGGATGCCCTCAAATCCGAAATCAAGGACCATTTGAAAGCGGGCCAAACAATGCTTGACGAAAAGCTTACCGATATGGGTATAAGGCCTCAGTCAAGGGTGTACAGGAAACTCACGGCTGCTTATGGTTTGAACAACAGGGAGGAACTTTTCAGCAAAATCGGGGCAGGCATCCTGGACATATCAGACCTCTCCTCGATGATCAAGAAAAGCACATCAAAAAAACGAATCCGTTTTTGGAATATCCAGTTTTCCGGATTCGGTAATAGTAGCGAGTCGGATGACTTTGAAAATGAGGATGATAACGACACTCTGGATAACAATGACGTTACAGAGTCTGATATACAAGTTGTTAACAATCTGCCCAAAAGAGAAATCGATAAAAAGAAAGACTATCTCTTAAAGGAGAATCCTTTGGAAAAAACACTCTCTTATGAAGTAGCAAGATGTTGCAAACCGATACCAGGAGACAAAGTCATTGGGTTTGTTGACGACAATGGCGAGGTTATTGTACACAAAAACAGTTGTGCCGAGGCAATACAACTGGCTTCCCGTTATGGCAACAAGATTGTAAAGGCCAAATGGACCAAACATACCGTCTCTTCTTTCCTTGCCCGCATAAGCATGAGGGGGATTGACAGGATTGGTATTTTAAATGAACTAACCCAATTCATCACCCTTGTTCTTAGCGTAAACATAAGGAAAATCTTTATCGAAACCCATGATGGTATATTTGAAGGATTCATCGATTTATATGTTCACAACAAGGAAGACCTTGAGAAAATAATAAAACAAATGTCCCAGGTAAAAGGGGTGGAAAACGTTATTAGAACTGAGATTAAGGAAGATTAAACACCTAAAGTATGATAAGTGTGAACAATGTGGCAAAGTTTTCGATTCTTATATTACTCTCTTATATATTTGCAGGGTCTTGTGCCAATACTTCAGCACCTCCGATGGGTGGACCAAAGGATACGATACCTCCTAGAATACTGCGGGTTATGCCTGATTCGGGTATGGTAGGGTTTCCTGTTAAAGGGGGCAGCATCACCTTAACCTTTGACGAATATACCATATTGAAGGAGGAGCAAAAGAATATTTTCCTATCTCCTCCGCAACTTAAAAGACCTCTGTCCAAAATCAGGGGTAAAAGCATAACCATCAGTTTCGCGGAACCACTGGATTCGGCAAAGACATATACTCTTAATTTTGGCAGATCTATCCAGGACAACAACGAGGGTAACCAGTTTTATGAATATGTTTACCCCTTTTCTACGGGAAAGGTGCTTGACACCATGATGGTCTCAGGGAGAGTATCCCTTGCAGACAACCTGATGCCGGCAAAAAACATGATTATAGCATTTTATGATAATAAGCCCGATAGTGCAATCTATACCCAGCTGCCCTCTGCCATTGCAAAAAGCGACATTTTCGGTTATTTCACAGTTCGAAACCTCAAACACACACAATATGCTGTTTATGCTTTTGAAGACGTTAATTTAAACTACAAATACGATCCCGAAAATGAAAGGATAGCTTTCCTTGACACTCTCTATACACCCGTAAAACCATTGGTCAGTAATATGCCGGAACTTACTTTCGTTGGAGAGAAGGACACACTGGCAGCGATGTCAAGGCCGGCAGAGCTGGAGCTCTACATGTTCAAGGAGGATAACGAAAGGCAATTTATAAAGGATAGCAAAAGGGAGCAACACAGGATGGCATTCCTGACTTTTTCCGCCTCTTACCCGATTATTGATTCCATCGAAATAGCCGGGCTGAAGGAGTCCTCCTTCAGGAAAGAGACTAATATTCGCAGGGACAGCTTGTTGCTATGGATTACCGACACCACTATCATAGCGCCGGATTCACTAAAAATCAAGATAACATACCATAAAACGGACTCTGCAGGAGTTTTGTCTCCATTTACAGAAAACATTGTGCTTGCACCGCCCAGGAAACCTCAGGAAAACAAAGAAGAACAAGAGGTTCTCCAACGATCTTCCAAGGATAAGAAAAGAAAGGACTTACTCGAATTCAAGGTAGAGTCGGATCCTGCCTTATTTGAGCAAAATGGGTTTTCCTTGGTTTTTGAAGCTCCTCTTTCGGATTTAAACAGAGACTCCATTTCACTAATTTACAAAGCCCCTAGAGGTGATATGGGCAAAATGGAGTACCAAGTCATCTACGATTCATTGTGGAGCAGGATTGTCAACATAAAGCCTGTTGGACGTTTGTTGCCTGGTTACCAATATTCTCTTGATATACCTGCTTTTGCCATAAAAGATATTTACAAAAGGACAAACGATTCGATCGTAAACACTGTTTCCCTGCCATCTGACGAGAAACTATCTAAACTTACTTTGGATATCAAGGGGACAAAGGGCAATTATATAGTCGAACTGACCAACATTACAAGAGATAAAGTTTTCCGGAGTTTCAGGATTTCCAATGATACAATCCTTGAATTCCCCTACCTGGCAAAAGGTAAATACTCGATAAAAATCACAGAAGACCTTAACAATAACGGAGTGATTGATACCGGGAATCTGAAGAAGCGTCAGCAACCCGAAAAAGTACGATTATATTCACTTGCCGACGGCAACACAATAATCAACATACCCGAGTCGGTTGAGTTGCTTCAACTAGTAAATATTGACGAAATTTTCAACCCGGTCAAAAAATGAGCAAGAGAATAATAATCGTTTTTATTTTAGCACTGCTGTCCAATGCTGATTTGTTTGCCCAGACTAAACAGCATATGCTGGGGGTCAGGGCAGGTTACAATATCAGTGGACTGGATACCCGCCCTGACCTTGAATACAAATCGGTGACAACTAATGAAAATTTTTCCATACTCTACACTTACTACCACAATCTTTGGGGTACGATAGATATTTTTGGGATACAAACCGGGATAAGCAGTTCAAAGCAAGGATATAAAACTCCTGATGGTGAAAACCTGTATGAGGTTGTGACAATACCTGTGGTTTCGCAATTCCATTTTGATTTTTGGAAAATGAGGATATTGCTCAATGCCGGCTGTTTCGGAGGTTACAGGCAAAAACGTGTAAATTATGATGGAAGTGGTTTTGACGAATTTGATAACAAGGTCGACCTTGGTTTCATTGCAGGTGGTGGACTGGCCTTTATTGCCAAACCATTTGAATTACATGTAGAAGGGAATTACCATTATTCCCTTACCTATTTACATGATCCCAAAAAGTACAGCCCCACCGATTATCTTTTCACTTATCCAAAGCAGCTTGTATTCAGTGTGGCTTTGCATATTCACCTTTAATCTGGAGCAAAATGGACAATATAAAAGTAAAAGTTGCCGGACTTACAATCGGAAATGAAAGGGAGGTCATTGTGCAGACCATGTGCAACACTCCAACTGCCGATGTAGAGGCTTCTCTGGAGCAGTGCCGCAAGTTGGCTAAGGCAGGTGCCGGAATTATCCGGCTCACAACCCAAGGGCCAAAGGAGGTAGAGGCATTGGCCATAATTAAACAGAAACTCAGGAACGAAGGAATTACTACACCTTTGGTAGCCGATGTTCATTTTTCATACACAGTAGCCCATTTGGCTGCTGCGGTAGCCGATAAGGTGAGGATAAACCCGGGGAATTTCGCAAAGGAAAGGGAACGAGCAACAATCGAATTTGCAAAACTTGTGAAGATTTGCAAAGAAAACGACACTGCTCTCAGGATAGGTGTAAACCATGGGTCTCTTGGCGAGTACAATACCCAAAAATTCGGCAATACGCCACAAGGCATGGCTGCAGTTGCCATGGAGTGGATAGGAATGGCACAGGAGAACAGTTTTAACCAGATCATAATATCCCTAAAAGCCAGCAACCCTCTGGTAATGACAAATTCATACCAATTATTGCACAAAATGATGGAAGAGTCCGGGATCATCTATCCGTTGCACCTTGGTGTAACCGAAGCCGGGAACGGAGATGAAGGACGTATAAAATCGGCACTGGGAATAGCTGCCCTGCTCAAAAAAAGCATAGGAAACACAATACGTGTCTCACTTACCGAAAACCCGGCAAACGAAATTCCTGTGGCCAAAGAGATCGTCAGATACATGGAATCAAGGAGGAATGATCTGAATCCAATGCCTGCTGAATATTGGTGCGACTCATATGAACAGTTTATAATCAGGGCTTCTTGTGATTATGGTCCTCTGTTGCTGGAAAAAGAGATAGACGACTTCAATATAAAAGCCTATGTGAATCAAGAAGAGATTCCGGCGAAAGAGATGGAGTCGTTCAAGGAAAATCTATTCCAGGCTGCAAGGAGAAGGTTTACAAAACCCGAATACATAGCATGTCCCGGATGTGGCAGGACTTTATACAACCTGGAGGAGGTTTTCCAAAAAGTAAAGGAAAAGACCTCTCATTTGGTTGGTTACAACATTGCAGTAATGGGCTGTATAGTAAACGGTCCAGGTGAGATGGCAGATGCAGATTATGGTTATGTTGGCGAGGGACACAATAAAGTGAGCATCTATCGTGGAAAAGAGGCTGTGTATCGTTCAGTGCCTCAGGAAGAGGCAATTGACAAATTATTGGATCTTATTGAGGAAGATGCTCGCAATAAAACCTTCCTCCCTCGTATTTGACAATAACTACATGGTCTCCCCTTTCGGCCTGACCAAGGGACATAGTGGCATCATACCACACTCCTTCTATTTCAATTTTTCCGGAGGGCCTCATTGCAGTACACACAGTAGCTGTGCTACCGACCAATTTCCTGATGGCAGAATCAGCACTGACAAAACCATCCGATTCCTTAAGGACTGTATTCAGTGATATCCTGGGAAGAGAGTTGTTGCCAAGCAGTCTTCCGGCAAGGAATATGGATCCGACAAAGGATAGAAAAGCGGTCAGCAATACTATGGATATTGGTTTTACAATGACCCTGAAGTCAAAATTACCGTCGTAGTAAAAGAACTGGTTGTCGATCATTGCAAATGTAAGTCCGGTGATCATTAATAGTATGCCTCCTATTCCGGCTATGCCAAAACCTGGGATGACAAAGATTTCGGCAAAAAGAAGCAATACCCCAAGTACAAAAACTATGATTTCCCAGTTCTCTGCCATCCCTTCCAGGTAAAGAGGGGAAAAGTAGAGGACAGCGGCCACTATTGCTGCTGCCGAGGGGAATCCTATACCGGGGCTTTGCAACTCAAAATAGATACCTCCCATAATAACCATCAACAAGAGCCCCTGAATGACCGGAGAGAGAAAAAACAGCAGAATTCTGTCCAATAGTGTCAAATGCTGTTTTTGTATAGAAAAACCGGGGCTTTGTAAAAACATTTCAGCAACCTCGTCCAAGGAAGAAGCGACACCTTCACAGTAATCCAGGTTGATGGCCTCTTCTGCTGTCAAACTAAGAACCTTTGTGCTGTCTATGACTCCTTCTATGTAAATTGTGGGATCCACCATTGCCTCTGCAATTGAGGGATTCCTGCCTTTGACTTCGGCAGTGGAACGCATCATAGCCCTCATGAAAGACTGGTATTTATCGGGCATAGGAGTTCCGGTCTGGTTTACAACAGTGGCGGCCCCTATGGTCCCACCCTTTTTCATGTAAATACTGTCGCATGCAATGGAAATCAAGGCGCCGGCAGATACGGCCTGGTTATCTATGAACACCGCAGTGGGTATCTTTAAATCCAGTAAAGCACTCCTCATGCTGTCGGCCGCATCCACAGCACCTCCGTAAGTGTTCAGTTGTATTATGATTCCCTTGGCATCCAGCTCTTTTGCCTCAGCAATACCTTTGGTTAACTTTTTAAATGAAGAGGCATTTATCTCTCCTTTGATCTCTATGACATATAACAAAGGATCACTCCCGAAAAGGGAGGTGTTTAGCAGTAAAAGCAGCAGCAGTGAAAAAAGTCTCATATGATCTCTGATTATTATGGTGTAAATATACTCCCTTTTTTCTATTTTTGTTTTCAATTCAAATTATTTAATTAAACCTGATTAAGCTATGAAATTTAAAAGATTCCTGATTTCTGCAGCCTATCTGCTCTTCTGTGGTATGGCACCGGGGCAGGCTCCACTCTCCCATGACCCTGATGACTCTGATTTTTCGGAGAGTTGTACATCCATAATGGTGGCAAAGAAGGCAAGTACTGACGGTTCGGTGATGACGGCCCACACCTGTGATTCAAACTACAGGACATGGCTGGAAATTGTAGGCAGGAAAACTTACGGTGCCGGCGAATTTGAAGGAGTGTTTTGGGGGAGGCTTCACAATGAGGAACCTTGGGATACCAGGAATGTTGTGGAAAAAGGAAAAATCCCGGCTGTTGCCGAAACCTTTGCCTATCTTAATACCGCATATCCTTGTTTGAACGAAAAACAACTGGCCATAGGAGAAACAACAATTGTTGGAAGGAGTGAACTTGTTAACAATGAGGGCCTTTTCCTGATAGAAGAGCTTCAGAGGGTAGCCTTGCAGAGATGCTCGACAGCAAAGGATGCCGTAAATTTAATAGGCAAGCTGGCCGAGGAGTATGGTTATGGTGATTCCGGTGAATGCCTTACAATTGCCGATAAAAATGAAATCTGGCAACTGGAAATATTCGGATCAGGCCCCGGGAAACCAAGTGCTATATGGGTAGCTCAGCGGATTCCGGATGACCATGTGGCAATATCAGCAAATATACCAAGGATATCAAAAGTGGACTTTGGCAACAGTAATTTCCTGTACAGTTCCGATATCAAAGAAAGGTGCAAAGAGCTGGGTTACTGGAACGGAAAGGATGATTTTGTATTCTGGAAAATAAACAACGGCAAAAAGCCCTTTTCTGTCAGGGAATATTTTGTTTTAAATTCCTTGGCTCCTTCTCTCAAACTGGACTATGATGCAGAGGAACTCCCTTTTTCGGTAAAGCCCGACAAACTAGTAGATGTGCGTGAGGTTTTGGCCTTATACAGACAAACTTATGAAGGTACAGAATGGGATCAGACCAAAAACCTGGCTGTGGAGGTAACCAGAAGGGATAGGGTTAAAGGCGAATACAAAGAGGTTGTAAAACCGGTATCCAACTTTATGACAAATGATATGAGGGATCTGCTAAACTATATCAAACCTGGCGTTACTGAAAGGATAAGAGGGATAGCCGTGATACAATGCTCATATTCCCAGATTATACAGTTAAGGGATTGGTTGCCAGACGAAATTGGCGGTATTGCCTGGTTCTCGTTTGACAATCCTGCACAAAGTCCAAGGATTCCGATTTATTCGGGGACACTCAGTTTGCCAAAGAGTTTCGAAGTCTGTGGCCAGCACAGGTACAGGGAAGATGCTGCAATTTGGGCTTTCCGGGAAACAAACCGTATTGCAACAATAAACTGGAATAAAACCAGGACTATACTTGAACCCCAGATTCTGGATTTGGAGGATAAGTTGTTTGCAACATCTGCTTTGGCTCAAAATCAAGCGTTGGAACTTATAAATGAGGGTAAAACCCAGGAAGCAAAAGAGTTGCTAACTAAGCACACACATGATTTTGCAGCTATGGCAATACAAAGATGGAAGGAACTCAAGGCTGAGCTTTGGACACTTTTTGCAAGAAGTATGTAAATCGGTCAACTCTTCTTTTATTCTTGCCTATTTATAATTAACTTTGCCGAGTTTATTTAATATATAAAAAAGCAGTTAAAAGAATGGTTGAATACAATCCTGCTACTTTGGAACTCGAGAATGGTCTAATATTCAAAGGTTTCTCATTTGGTCACGACCAAGCCGTCCACGGTGAGGTCGTTTTTTCTACCGCTATGGTGGGTTATCCCGAAAGCCTGACCGACCCCTCCTTCTCGGGACAAATATTATGTGTAACATTTCCATTAATAGGTAATTACGGAGTTCCTGCCGATGAATTCATCAATGGACTGTCCCGCTATTTTGAATCTGAAAAGATACATATAAGGGGGCTTGTCATCTCGGACTATTCATTCGAATATAGCCACTGGAATGCAACCAAAAGCCTGGATCAATGGCTAAAAGAGCATAAAGTCCCGGGTATATTCGGCGTAGACACCAGGGAGCTTACCAAAGTGTTAAGGGAAAAGGGCTCAATGCTTGGCTCCGTCACCCCTGCGGGCAGAGCACCAGCAACCAAATACAACCCCGATGAGGAGAATCAAGTGTCTTTGGTGAGCTGCAAAGAGCCAATCCGGTACGGAAAGGGAGATAAGAAGGTTGTCTTGGTTGATTGTGGTGTCAAGCATAATATTATCAGATGCCTTGTAAACCGAGGAGTAGAAGTCATAAGGGTCCCATGGGATTACGATTTCACTAATGTTGAATATGACGGACTCTTTGTCTCAAACGGACCCGGCAATCCTGATTACTGCACAATAACAGTGGAGAACCTTAAAAAAGCAATTAACAATGACAACCCGAAGCCGATCTTTGGCATATGTATGGGTAACCAACTTCTTTCAAAAGCAGCAGGTGCATCCACATACAAACTCAAGTATGGCCACAGGAGTCACAATCAGCCTGTGAGGATGAGCGGTACAGACAGATGTTTCATAACCTCTCAAAACCACGGTTATGCTGTTGATGATTCTGCTCTGGAGATGGGTTGGGAAACATTGTTCACCAATATGAACGACGGCACAAATGAAGGGATAAGGCACGAATCCAAGCCCTTCTTTTCTTGTCAGTTCCACCCCGAAGCCTCAAGTGGTCCTACAGATACCGAGTTTTTATTTGATGATTTTATAAACCTTCTTTAATAATTGGAAATGAACAAGATTGAGAAAGTACTTTTGCTTGGCTCCGGAGCTTTGAAAATTGGAGAAGCTGGTGAGTTTGACTACTCCGGATCACAGGCTCTTAAAGCAATGAAGGAAGAGGGAATAACCACAGTCCTGATTAATCCTAACATAGCAACAGTTCAGACGTCGGAGGGAGTTGCAGATAAGATATACTTTTTACCTGTCACCCCCTATTTTGTAGAGGAGGTAATCAAGAAGGAGAAACCCCAAGGGATAATGCTTGCTTTTGGTGGACAGACAGCTCTTAACTGTGGTGTGGAGCTTTACAAAAAAGGCATTCTCGATAAATATAACCTGCAGGTGTTGGGAACACCGGTGAGAGCTATCATGGATACCGAAGACAGGGAGCTTTTTGTAAAAAAACTGGATGAAATCAACGTTAAAACCATAAAAAGCCATGCTGTAGAAAATCTGGAAGATGCAAAAATAGCTGCTGCATCCCTTGGTTATCCTGTAATCTTGAGGGCAGCATACGCTTTAGGAGGCTTAGGAAGTGGGTTCTGTGACTCAGAATCAGAACTTATACAATTGGCAGACAAAGCTTTTTCGTATTCATCTCAAGTATTAGTAGAGAAGTCTTTAAAGGGATGGAAAGAGATAGAATAT
>SABC01000149.1 GCA_009929175.1 Bacteroidia bacterium
AGTCATTATTCTAGTCATTAGCACGGTATAGGATCCTTTAAAGTAGAGAATTATAATGAAAGCTTGCTTTAACAGGGTCCTGTAAAGCAAGCTTTTTTTATGCAAAAAAATTAAAACGGAAAATAATGAAACAACTTAGAAGCAGTCAGACTACAACGGGAAGAAAAATGGCAGGGGCCAGGAGCCTGTGGAGGGCAAATGGTATGCAGGAGAAACACTTCGGCAAGCCTGTAATAGCAATAGTCAACTCTTTTACTCAATTTGTCCCGGGCCATGTGCATCTTCACAATGTCGGGCAAGAGATAAAGTCAATCATAGAGGCTGAGGGGTGTTTTGCAGCTGAGTTCAATACAATAGCAATTGATGACGGTATAGCCATGGGGCATGATGGTATGCTTTATTCTTTGCCTTCCAGAGATTTAATTGCAGACAGTGTTGAATATATGTGTAATGCACACAAGGTTGACGGAATGATATGCATTTCCAACTGTGATAAGATTACCCCGGGAATGCTTATGGCTGCAATGAGGCTGAATATCCCGGCTGTGTTTGTATCCGGTGGTCCTATGGAGGCCGGAAGGATCGGAGATGCCGAGTATGATCTTATAGATGTTATGGTTAAGGGTGCAGATAAACAATATCCGGAAAGTGATCTTCTTAAATTGGAAAAAAGTGCTTGCCCTACTTGTGGATGTTGTTCCGGTATGTTTACTGCAAATTCCATGAACTGCCTTACAGAGGCTCTCGGAATGTCTCTTCCCGGAAACGGGACTATTCTGGCTACGCACGCAATGAGAAGAAAACTCTTTGAGGATGCTGCTAGATTAATTGTGAAAAATACTAAAGATTATTATTCCAATTCCGACGAAAGCGTCCTGCCTAGAAATATAGCCACAAAAGCGGCCTTCATGAATGCTATGGCACTTGATATTGCCATGGGAGGCTCAACAAATACAGTGTTGCATCTTCTTGCTGTTGCAAATGAGGCTGAAGTCGATTTTAAAATGAGTGACATAGATCAATTGTCAAGGCGGATTCCGGTATTATGTAAAGTTGCTCCCAACGGAAAATATCATGTACAGGATGTAAACAGGGCAGGAGGCATTATGCGAATACTCGGAGAACTGGCGTCAGAGGGATACCTTGATCTTTCTGTAGCAAGGGTGGATTACTCTACTCTCGGAGAGGCTATTGACGAGAACAATATTAAGAATCCGGGAATAAAGCCGGATGTTCAAAAAAGATACCTTGCCGCTCCGGGAATGAGAAAAAATCTGGAGATGGGCTCTCAGTCAAACTATTATAAAGAGTTGGACGTGGATTCTGAAAGTGGTTGTGTCAGAGATGTAAAACACGCATACTTCAGAGATGGAGGTATTGCTGTTCTTACAGGGAACCTGGCACTTAATGGTTGTATAGTAAAAAGTGCAGGAGTAGATGAGTCTGTTCTGAAGTTCAGAGGGAGAGCAGTAGTCTTTGAATCTCAGGAGGAGGCATCAGAAGGAATACTGAACGGAAGGGTAAAATCAGGAGATGTTGTTGTTATCCGTTATGAGGGACCAAAAGGGGGACCGGGAATGCAGGAGATGCTCTATCCGACCTCTTACCTCAAATCTGTAAAGTTGGATAAAGAGTGTGCCTTGGTTACTGACGGAAGGTTTTCCGGGGGAACATCAGGGCTCTCGATAGGGCATGTATCTCCCGAAGCGGCTGCCGGTGGAAATATCGCACTTATTGAAAACGGAGATATGATTATAATAGATATCCCTGAGAGAGAGATTTATGTTGATTTGGATCAATCTGAGCTTGAGAGAAGAAGGGGAAAAATGGAATCAAAAGGCAAAGAGGCATTTAAGCCACTTAACAGAGAGCGTTATGTCAGCAAGTCGTTAAAAGCATATGCGATGAATGTCTCATCGGCAGATATGGGAGGAGTAAGAATAATTGAATAATGAATCAGACTATGAAAAGAGAGATAAGAGGAACTGAGGCGCTTTTACTGACACTTCTGGAGGAGGGTGTCAGGACTGTATTCGGGTATCCGGGTGGTACGATAATGCCTCTGTATGACGAATTATACAATTTCAAGGAGGAGATAAACCATATACTTGTAAGGCACGAACAGGGAGCAGTACATGCTGCCGAGGGTTTTGCCAGAGCTACGGGCAAAGTGGGAGTCTGTATGGCAACCTCGGGCCCGGGGGCAACAAATCTTGTCACAGGTATTGAGGATGCACATATTGACTCCACTCCGCTGGTCTGCATCACTGCTCAGGTCAACGCCGATAAATTGGGAACAGACTTTTTTCAGGAGGCAGACATAATCAGCATTACAATACCAATAACAAAGTGGAGTTATCAGATTACAAAGGCATCAGAAATCCCGGAGATAATCTCCAAGGCTTTTTACATTGCCGCTTCGGGCAGACCGGGACCAGTCTTAATAAGTATAACAAAAAATGCCCTGATTGAAGATGTTGATTATCAATATAAAAAATATGCTCCGGTAAACTACCTTGGTGAACTTTTGAAGAAAAGAGATCCGGCAGACACATCTGAGGCTGTAAGGATGATAAATGGTGCAGAAAAGCCAATGATTATTGCCGGACAGGGTGTAATACTCTCGGGGGCTGAAAAAGAGCTTGCCAAGCTTGCCGAAAAGGCTAATATTCCGGTTGTCGCCACATTGTTGGGGATTTCGGCAATGCCCACCGGTCACCCTTTATTCAAAGGAAATGTCGGGATGCATGGAAATATAGCACCTAACAAGATGACTCAGAAGAGCGACCTTATTATTGCTGTAGGGATGCGTTTCAGCGACAGGGTTAGGGGGAATACCTCCAAGTATGCGCCTAATGCAAAAATAATCCATATAGATATTGATAAGGCCGAGTTCAACAAAAACATAAGGGTGGATCTGCCTTTGTGCGGAGATGCAAGGGA
>SABC01000043.1 GCA_009929175.1 Bacteroidia bacterium
GTGCCTATAATGAAAGAGCTGGTATCTCCCTGACTCCCTTTTCCGATCTTGTCTTTAAGTTCGATCAATATACGTTGAGCAGTTTTGAGCCCGATACCCTTAATGCTCTTTAGTTTGTTCACATCGCCGGTGATAATCGCATTCCTCAGCTCTTCGTAAGTCATGGAGGAGAGCATCATCCGGGCACTATTGGGGCCTATGCCCGAAACCTCAATAAGGTTCATAAAAATCCTGCGCTCTTCTTTGTTTGTAAAACCGTAAAGCTGCTCAATATCTTCGCGCAGATGGTGGTAGATAAATAACTTGGTCTCTTCTCCTTGGGCTATCCCCGAATAGGTTTGGAGCGAGATCAGGATTTTATATCCGATGCCGTTGTTTTCCATCACCAATTCGGTTGGAGTCAATTCGGTGATTATTCCTGATATGTAGTCGTACATGGTTTCCTATAAACTTTTGGCACAAATTTATGTTTTTAAGGTATAACGGGCAACTTTGTTTTGTTAAATTTGCGGCTCAAACAGGTTAGAATGAAAAAATACGATACTATTACTTTGGTAAGGGAGCAGTTTCCTGCACTAAATCAACAAGTAAACGGCAAGCCCTTGGTTTACCTAGATAATGCTGCTACTTCCCAAAAGCCAAACAATGTCATAAAGCTGTCAAATGAATTGACTGCTTTTACCAATGGCAATATACACAGAGCAGTACATGAGTTAAGTGCCAGGACAACCGTTTTGTACGAGGGTGCCAGGGACAAGGTGGCTGAGTTTATCAATGCCAGGAGGAGGGAAGAGGTTATATTTACTTCGGGAACAACGGCCTCTTTGAACCTTGTTGCTTTTTCCCTTTCACAAAAATTCCTCACAAAGGGAGGCTCGGTGTTGGTCTCGGGTGCAGAGCACCACTCCAACATAGTACCTTGGCAAATGGCTTGCGAAAGGAATGGCTCAAAACTAAAGGTATTGCCTGTAGACGATAACGGGATGTGGCAAATGGATAAACTGGAGGCACTTTTGGACGAAGGTGTCAAGATTATTTCTGTGGCACACATTTCCAATGTGCTGGGAATTATAAATCCAGTAAAGGAGTTGATCGCGGCAGCACATAAGCGCGGGATAATTGTGGTAGTTGACGGAGCACAGGGTATTGTCCATTCAAATGTGGATGTGCAGGATCTTGATTGCGATTTTTATGTTTTCTCGGGCCATAAAATGTATGCATCTACCGGCACCGGAGTCTTGTACGGGAAATACTCCTTGCTGGAAGAGATTCCGCCATGGATGGGAGGGGGAGATATGGTGGACAGTGTCTCGTTTGAAAAGACCACTTACGCTGCTCCTCCATTGAAGTTTGAGGCAGGAACACCAAATTTTGGAGGGATACCAACACTGGGAGCAGCAGTGGACTTTATAAGGGGAATTGATCCGAATGTTTTACTTGAAAACGAAAATCAGATTGTTGAATTCATTGAAAATGAATTTAAAACAATTCCGGGATTAAAGCTTTACGGTAACTCCGCACACAGGATTCCTCTGTTTTCGTTTAATGTTGAGGGTATTCACCCTACCGATATTGCTATGTTGATGGACAAAATGGGAGTAGCCCTGAGGTCGGGCCAAATGTGCAGTGAGCCGGTAATGAATCGTTTTAATGCAACAGCGATGGTAAGAGCCTCTTTTGCTGCGTATAATAATATTGAGGATGCCGAGGTTTTTGTTAAATCCCTTAAAAGGGCCGTAACAATGTTGGCGTAATAACAAAGTAAGAATTACTACTGCAATTAATAATTAATATTACCCTGCAGGATAAATAAATACAAGATGTCAATTAAAGATATAGAGCAACAAATAATCGAAGAGTTTGCCATTTTTACGGATTGGATGGACAAATATGAATATTTGATAGAGCTTGGAAAATCTGTCCCTTTGATTCCCGAGAATGCAAAGCTGGAAACAAACCTTATAAAGGGTTGTCAATCCAGGGTATGGCTGGATGCCGAGTATGATTCGGGGAAGCTTTTTTTTAAGGCGGACAGCGATGCTATTATAACAAAAGGGATAATTTCTTTGTTAATCAGGATATATTCGGGAAGGAGTCCGGAGGAGATTCTGGCTGCCGATATTAATTTTATTAAGGAGATTGGCCTGCAGGACAACCTTTCGCCTACCAGGGCCAACGGACTACTCTCAATGATTAAACAAATCAAGGCATATGCTATGGCTTATGCCTCCAAAAACAACTGAAAACCATGAGTACGCAAGTTAGTATAGAAAAGAGGATAGTTATGGCCCTCAAACAGGTATTTGACCCCGAGATTCCTGTGAATGTCTATGATTTGGGCCTTATTTACGAAATCACCGTAGACGAAAACAACAAGGCATTCATCAAAATGACCCTTACTGCTCCAAACTGCCCAATGGTGGACGAGCTTTTACAGGATGTCCATGATGCGGTATCAATGGTACCAACAATTGAAGATGTTGCCATTGAGCTCACTTTTGACCCGCCATGGGATAAAAACAGGATGAGCGAGGAGGCTCTTTTTGAATTGGGGATGCTCTAGTAAATGGCAGATGTTTTTTTAATACTTGGCAGTAATAAAGGAGACAGGCACTCAAACCTGGGCAAGGCACTCGAGCGTATCAAACCTTTGTTTATGAAGGATTATGCCTTATCGGGATTGTATGAGAGCGAGCCATGGGGTTTCGATTCTCAAACTTGGTTCCTCAATATTGCCTTACGGGGAGATACTTCGCTTGATCCTAAAGCGTTATTGAAGGAACTACTGTTAATAGAAAAGGATTTGGGCAGGATCCGTATACCCGGATCAACCGGCTATGAATCGAGGGAGATCGATATTGATATAGTATTTTACTCCGATTTCATAATTGATACACCCGACCTTGTGGTGCCCCATCCTCGAATGGCTCAAAGGCTGTTTGTACTGGTTCCCCTCTGCGAGATAGCTCCCGCATTTATCCATCCTGTACTAGGCAAAAGCATAATGTTGTTATTGAGCGAGTGTGATGACACCTCTAGAGTAAACAGACTGATATGAAAAACTCTCTCTTTACGGAATCTACAGGCAGGGAAATACCCTCTTTTGACCTGCTCTGCGAGGAGCAGCAGGTTCTCTTTGCCTACAGGACAATGGAGGAGATTTTTGACGAAAGTGGTGATACCCCGGACGAACCCCATAAACATAATTTTTATACAATCATTTTTGCCAAAACCGGCAGCGGCTCTCATATCATCGACTTTACGCCATACGATATTACTGATGACAGGATTTTCTTCCTGATGCCTGGTCAGGTACACCAGGTGTATACTCCTGCAAGGCCGGTTGGTCATGTGATTATGTTTACAGCAGAATTCCTCTGCAAATACAATATAAACGAAGAATTCATTTCAAACCTAGGGCTGTTTTCCTGTAAACCCGGCACTCCTCCCCTCGACCTCTCTCCTGAGGTTGCCCAAAAGATATACAGCATGGGTAAAGAGATTGAGGCTCTTTTTTTTAGAGGAGAAAGATATGTCAACGAAGCAGTTGCTGCCTGGCTTAAGTTATTATTGATTGAGTGTAATTCGGTTGCTGCCAACAATTACGATGGTAATACCCAAATGATGGAGAACGGCAGGGACCTGATGGGCCGGTTCCGCAAGCTGATCGAGCAGCATTTTAATGAGTGGCATCAGGTTTCTGATTACTCCGCTGAGCTCAATGTTACTCCCGATTACCTCAACAACGTGATCAAAAGCTCTGTAGGGAGCACCGCAAAGGAGTTCATACAAAGCAGGATAATTACCGAAGCCAAACGCCTTGGTTACCATACAGGCCTCTCTTCCAAGGAAATTTCTTATTCCTTAGGGTTCAACGATCCGGCTCACTTCAGTAAGTTTTTCAAGAAGAGGGAGGGAATCCCGTTTTCGGAGTTCAGGGCAGGATAACAGCTCCTCTGACCACAAAACAGCTTCACTACCACAACCAAATCGGATT
Source organism: Bacteroidia bacterium (assembly GCA_009929175.1). GTDB lineage: Bacteria > Bacteroidota > Bacteroidia > Bacteroidales > UBA932 > Bact-08. The sequence continues at coordinate 3,998 of SABC01000043.1, forward strand.
TGTACAATTTTTAACGGGTTTTTTACATTGAAGGGCCATCTGTATTGCCCTAACTTTGCATTATAATTTTAAAGCAGATAATAATGAGCAATACAAATAAGAAATATAATTTGATAAAGGCTTCGGGCAGAGGTTTTGCAGACCATGGCTGGCTTAGGTCAGCCCACTCTTTTTCCTTTGCAAATTACTATAATCCCGAAATGGTACATTTTGGAGCATTAAGGGTTTTGAATGATGACTATGTGGCAGCAGGAAAGGGGTTTGGAAAGCATCCGCACGATAACATGGAGATAATTTCCATTCCATTGAGTGGAGAGCTCCGTCATGGCGACAGCATGGGTAATACAACCGTAATAAAAGCAGGGGAGGTACAGGTAATGAGTGCCGGAACCGGGGTTATCCACAGTGAGATGAACAACCGTTCCGATATACCGGCAGAATTCCTCCAGATATGGGTTTTTCCAAACCAAAAGAATGTAGAACCGAGGTATGACCAAAAAAAGATCTCTCCGGAATCGTTGTCCAATAAACTCGGACAAATTGTCTCTCCAATTGGCGATTATGAGGGTGATGGTGTACAGATTTACCAAAAATCATGGTTTTACCTTGGACGTTTTGACCAATCGAAAAGCATCAGCTTCAATCCAAAAAATACACAAAACGGATTATATCTCTTCTTGCTAGAGGGTAGCGCAAATGTGGACGGATATGATTTGAACAAGAGGGATGCATTGACTGTTTTGGATGCCTGCCAGGTGGATATAAATATGGAAAAGGATAGCACGATATTACTTATCGAAGTACCAATGAGCTGGTAATAACTAATTAGAAAAAAGATAATTAACAATATAACAAGAAAATACAGATATGAAAATAGTAGATGGTTTGAAATGGCGGTATGCCGTTAAGAAATTCGACCCCACAAAGAAGCTCACAACCGAGCAGATAAATTATGTAAAAGAGGCAATCAACTTTATCCCCTCTTCTTATGGTTTGCAACCATACAAAGTATTGGAAATAACCGATCCACAGATCCGTGCAAAGCTAAAGGAGGCCGCTTACGGGCAAACCCAGCTTACAGATGCTGCACATGTATTTGTCTTTGCAAGTTTTACTGACTACAATCCGGCAAAAGTGGAGGAGTTTGTCAACCTTACAGCCCAAATTAATCCAATGCCCAAAGAGAACAGCGATGGCTTTAAGAATTACCTTAACTCAATGATTGCAGGTATGAGCAATGAGCAGCTTGCAATCTGGACAGCAAAACAGGTTTACATTGCACTTGGTTCTATGATTGCCGCTGCATCCGAGATCGAAATAGACTCAGCCGCAATGGAGGGATTTGATAAAGCCAAGTTTGACGAAATCCTTGGTTTAAAAGAAAAAGGGCTCGCTTCGGCTGTGATTGGAGCGATAGGCTACAGGTCTCCCGAAGATCAAAACCAGTTTCTCAAAAAGGTGCGTAAACCCATGGATCAACTTTTCGAAACCATTTGATCCCTCGGATAAATTAACAACTTGCTCACTTGCTGTGGTTTTACCATAGCAAGTGAGCATAAAAAAGCTGTTTAACCAAATTGGTTAAACAGCTTTTTGTTATTTAGCTGCAAAGCAGCAAGTTGTTAATTTATCCGAGGGATGCCTGTGTTGAGGAAGTTAAGGAACTCCTGTGCAGAGCACTCTCCGACAGGTTGTCCCAGTACGTTTCCTTCATGGTCAATCAAAACATAATATGGTTGGGAAGCCACGCCAAAGTTGCTGAGCTGGTAGTCCCTAAGCTTGCGGCCCAGTGTGTTTTTGAGTTTGCCGTCTATTGTAGATACAACCTGCTCCTCCTTTGGAAGTTCTGTGCGGTCATCCACATATAGGGAGGCAAGGACTACCTTCTCCCTGATGATTTCCAGGATTTCGGGACGGCTCCATACTGTGGCTTCCATAACCTTGCATGCACTGCATGTAACAGCCTTGAAGGAGAGAAGTACAGGTTTGTTGGTCTGTTTTGCACATTCGATGGCATCTTCTACGGTATAATAACCGGGTAATCCGTGAGGAGCTTTGTTCTTTGGTGTAGCATAGCGAGCAGGACCACACAGTCCGCTTGTAACTTCACCTGCCGGTGTGGCTGACGAAGGGCCTGCAGCAGCTCCAATGACTATCGTACTACCGTCCTGAGGAGGAATCAGCCCCGACAAGGATGCCAGCGGAGCACCGAAAAGACCGGGAACCAGGTATATTGCAAAAGTAAAGGATGCTATTGCTAGCAACATACGGAACGTACCAACGTAAGGAGTATCGGAGTCATGGGATGTCTTGAGTTTGCCTAAAAGATAAACCCCCAAAAGGATTGCAATGGCTATCCAGGAAGAAATAAATATTGCCCGTGTAATTACACCCAACCCAAAGTAAGCATCTACCGTTGCCAGGAACTTGAAGCTGAATGCAAGCATTACGAAGGCAAAAACAACCTTCACAACATTGAGCCAGCCACCGGATTTTGGCATCTTTTTCATCAATGAGGGGAAGAAAGAGAAGATTACAAAAGGAAGGGAGAATGCAAGCCCGAATGCTGCCATACCCAGTATTGGTTTGATTGCAAGTCCGCCGGTTACAGCTGCTGCCAGGATTGATCCTACAAAAGGTCCTGTGCAAGAGAAGGATACAATAACCATGGCAAATGCCACAAAGAAAGAGGCAACGTAACCCCCTTTGTCGGCTTTTGCATCGGCTTTGTTGGCAAGGCCTGTGGGCAGGGTGATTTCAAAAGCCCCGAAGAATGAGATTGCAAATACAATGAATAGCAGAGCAAACAACAGGTTGGGTATCCAGTGTGTTCCCATGGCATCGGTAGCGTCTGTGCTCTGGAAAAGGGCCACAATCACTCCGACCAAAGTGTAAATGAGTGTTACTGAGAGTCCGAAGATAATACCCTTGATCATACCGTCCCTTTTTTTGCCGTTGCCTCCTATGAAAAAGCTCACCGTCATGGGAATCATGGGGAATACACAGGGGGTGAAAACACCTCCGAGACCGGCTGCAAAAGCAATGAGCAAGAAAGAGATGAGCCCTTGTGTCGCATCACCGCCATCTGTCTTGGTCTCTTTTTTGGAGTCTGTGAGAGAAGTTGCAGCTGTCACTCCCTCTTTGGCGGCAGCAATATTGAAAGTGACATCAATTTCATCCATCAGGCATTCCCGCCCGTTGCAGGTTTGGAATATAAGGATACCCTCTACCTTGAATGGTTCGGAAGTGAGCCTCCGGATAGTGTACTTAAATGAGGCTTTGTTTTCGAAAACTAGGACATCCATCCCAAAAGCGTCATCATATTTGGATTTTGGAACGGCAAGGTCGCTGAGTTCACCAACCGACTCAAAACCAGGCCCGGCCTTGATTTCAAATGCTGTTGGCAGAGGCCCGTTTTCTATCTTGGAAGTGTTGTACATGTACCAGGGTTGCTCGATATCTGCCTTGAATATCAAATCTATAGTCCCGTCACCATTATCTTTTTGCTCATAACTCCAAAATGCACTCTCCTGTGAGTGTAAAGCAGTGAAAGCAAAAACAGAAAAAAGAATCAAAAATAGTTTGCGCATAATAATACTTTTAAAGAGGAACAAAAGTATGAAAAATATATAAAAAGCACTAATTTTGCGGTTTGTAAAACAATTTGATATGACACAGGAGGAGCTTTTCAAGAGTTTGATTGCACACGCAAAGGAGTATGGTTTCATTTTCCAGTCCAGCGAAGTGTATGATGGTTTAAGTGCGGTTTATGATTACGGGCAGCTGGGAGTTGAGCTTAAAAACAACATAAAGAAGTATTGGTGGGACTCCATGGTACGGCTTAACGATAACATTGTAGGGATTGACTCTGCAATTTTCATGCATCCGAAAATTTGGGAGGCTTCGGGCCATGTCGGGGCTTTTAACGATCCTTTGATTGACAACAAAGATTCCAAGAAAAGATATCGTGCAGATGTATTGCTTGAGGATTTTATTTCCAAGATAGAGGAGAAGATAGAAAAGGATGTAGAGAAGGGGCGCAAGAAATTCGGAGAGGCATTTGATGAGGCACAATTCCGTGCAACCAACCCAAATGTTCTGAGGAACAAGCAAAAGGCCGATGAGGTTAAAGTGAGGATGAACGAGGCCCTCAACAGCAATAACCTGGAAGCTGTCAGGCAGCTAATCATTGATTGCGAAATTGCATGCCCTGTATCGGGTTCCCGGAACTGGACCGAGGTTCGTCAGTTTAACCTGATGTTCTCTACCCAGATGGGGAGCGTAAGTGAAGATGCCAGCGTCATTTACCTGAGGCCCGAAACAGCCCAGGGAATTTTTGTGAACTTCCTGAATGTACAAAAAACCGGCAGGATGAAGGTTCCGTTCGGTATTGCCCAAATAGGGAAAGCATTCCGTAATGAAATAGTGGCACGTCAGTTCATCTTTAGGATGAGGGAGTTCGAGCAGATGGAGATGCAGTTTTTTGTAAGGCCGGGTGAGGAACTCAAATGGTTCGAGCACTGGAAAGAGGCCAGGTTAAGGTGGCATAAGGCCATTGGACTGGGCGATTCAAAATACCGGTTCCACGACCACGAAAAGTTGGCACATTATGCGAATGCTGCAGCCGATATTGAGTTTGATTTTCCTTTCGGATTCAAAGAGCTGGAGGGTATCCATTCGCGCACCGATTTTGACTTGTCCCAGCATCAGAAATTTTCGGGACGCAAGATGCAGTATTTCGATCCCGAAACCAATGAAAGTTACGTTCCTTACGTAGTTGAAACATCGATTGGACTGGACCGCACATTCCTGGCAATATACTCGTCTGCATATTGCGAGGAGAAGCTGGAAAACGGCGAAGAGAGGGTGGTTTTGAGGCTGCCTGCATTCCTTGCTCCTGTGAAGCTGGCTGTTTTGCCTTTGGTAAAGAAAGACGGACTGCCCGAGGTGGCCCGCAGAATAATGGATACCCTCAAGCTGGATTTCAATTGCCAGTATGACGAGAAAGACAGTATCGGTAAGCGTTACCGCAGGCAAGACGCAATAGGGACTCCTTTTTGCATAACAATAGACCATCAGACACTTGAAGACGATACAGTGACAATCAGATACCGTGACAACATGGAACAGGAACGGATTTCTGCTTCTCAGTTGAGGGAGATAATAGAAAATAAAGTTAACTTTAAGGATATTTTTGCGAAACTTTAAAAATTGAGAGCTATGACGGATATATCTGTAAACTATATGGGGCTCAAACTCTGCTCGCCTGTAATGGCAGCAAGCTCCGGACTCACTGCCCAGTTGGACAGGGTTGCCGAGTTCGAGAAAGCCGGTGTTGGAGCCATTGTTGTAAAATCATTGTTCGAAGAGCAAATAGTCAATGAGGCCGAATTCCTTCAAAGCCAATCCCATGATTATCCCGAGTCGGCAGATTACCTCCACCATTACCTTAGGCAAAATTCAATTGACAGATATCTGGAATTGGTGACTGCGGTTAAAAGGAAGGTTTCGGTACCGGTCATAGCCAGTATAAACTGTTATTCGGCGGGCGAGTGGACCCAGTTTGCAAAAGAGATCGAAGGTGCCGGTGCTGATGGCCTGGAACTTAATATTTACTCATTACCTCTCAATATTTATAAAAAATCCGACGAGATTGAAAGGGAATATCTGAATGTCGTGGAAAAGGTTTCCAGACAGATTAAGATACCTGTTGCCGTGAAAATTGCCTCTACCTTCACAAACCTTCCCGGCTTTGTTAACGGATTAAAAGCTCATGGAGCTAAAGGGGTGGTTATGTTCAACCGTTTTTACAGTCCTGACATAGATATTAAGAGGGTGAGGGTTTTCCCGGCCGATGCTTTTTCATCTCCGGAGGAGAGCCTCAGGGAGTTAAGGTGGATGGGCATAGTTTCGGCCTTGGTACCTGGAATTGACCTGTCTGCAAGTACAGGGGTCCATAACGGAACCATTGCTCTCAAGCAGATTTTGGCCGGGGCATCTACAGTACAAATGTGCACTGCTTTGTACAAGAAGGGTGCTGATTCCATTGCCCAGGCGGTGGCTGATATCAATCTTTTCATGGACACACAAGGTTTCTCCTCGGTTGAGGAGTTCCGGGGTAAATTAAATTACTCCAATATCGAGAACCCCGGAAAATTTGAAAGGGTCCAGTTTATGAAGACATTTGGTAATAAGGTATAGAGAAGTAAAAGGCAGACCCTTTGCCTGGTTCGCTCTCCAACCATATCTCCCCTCCGAGAAGTTCGGTATATGCTTTTGCGATGGCCAGGCCTAGTCCTACGCCATCGTAATTCTTTTTGAGGAATGGCTCTCCCTGCACAAACCTTTCAAAGATTTGGCTTTGCATTTCGTATTCAATCCCGATACCCTGGTCTTTTACATGGAACACTATGTTATCCGCTTCACGGGTATAACCAAACCGGATGGTTCCTGTATTGGAATATTTAATGGCGTTTTTGATGAGGTTGCTTAAAATGGCGTACAACTTTTCCCTGTCGGTGTAGAGAACTACATCTTCCTTGTTACTCTGTACTTCCAATTCCAGGGTCAACTCTTTTTTCTCGGTTTCGGGCCTGTAGAAAGTTGTCAGGTTATTCGATATATCAATAAGTGAAACCGGTGCCAAGGATATGCTCTCCTGTCCGGATTCCAGTTTGGATATGTTGATCAGGTCGTTTATGATCCCCATCATCCTCTCTCCGCTAGTCTGGATTATTCCTATGTACTGGGCCTTTTGTTCTTGGTCCAGGGTGTTGTCTTTGAGAAGTTCGGTAAAGCCGATTATTCCGTTCATAGGGGTGCGTATCTCATGGCTCATATTTGCAATGAACTGGGTTTTGAGCATGTCGGCCTTTTCTGCACTCTCCTTTGCTGTCTTTAGCTCCTCCTTTTGGAGTTTGTATTTCTTGAACAACTCCGCAATCTGTGAAAATTCTCCAGGGGCCATTTTCAATGTTTCGATATCTGAATCCTTTTCGTTCCTGAGGATCTTTTCGACAAGCAAAAGAGGCTTTGCAACCCATTGACTTAGTGAATATCTAAGAGTTATGAAAAGGAACACCAGGGAGAGGATCAATACAATTATCATGTATACGGAGCTATCCCGGTATAATTTGTACAAGGGGTTTTGTTTGGAGATCCATGCACCCCCGATCTTGGTCCCCTTCCAGTCATAAAGCGGATAGTATGAAGTCAACAGGTAGTCCGATCTCTTTTGACTTTGGAGATTTGCGGGATCAATGAATGAAACCTCTGAATTAAGGTTCTGAGCCAATATGCCGGCATAGTTTTCGTTCCAGAGTTTTCCTATGATCAGGAAACCTCTTGGAGAGCTGCTTTCCCTGTTTTTGTCGCTTACCGGATGGATGGATGCTGCGGCCACTTCCATAAATCCGAATTCGGTTTTTACAAAGCAGTGCAGAATCTTTTTCTCGGCCAATTCAACAAGAACTTCATTGGGAATAAGCCTTGTGGAGGGAACATGGTGCAAACTATGTTCGTGTCGTATAAACAACTCTTTATCGTAAATTGCAAGGTAATCCAGATCGTATGACCCTATCATTGAAGAGAGGTTGTGGTCGTACCACTCTTTTGTAAATCCCTTTTCCATGATTTGGGAAAATTCATCCCAAAAAGTGTAATCCACAACTACCTGGGTCATTATATTGCTTTGAAGGTTGATGAAGGTCTTGACATCATTCTCGTAACCTGTGCGGCTCCCATTTTGGATTATCTTTGCCTGCCTTTGCTGCAGCACCAGGATGGTAAGTAGTAATGTTGCCAGAATTACTCCTGTGTAGGAGAACATCATCAATAGTCTGGAATTGATTCCGGGTCTTTTAGCCATTTTAAAAACTCATTTAGCCAATTTATACCAAAGATAAGAACTTTTTCGAATCCTTTGCCAGATAAGGGAATCAGAAGAAATAAAATTATTTTTCCTGGAAATTGAATCGATTTCCGGTGTAATTATAGAAGATTCTCTCCCCTAAAATTCTTTTAAGAAGTGCGTAGGATTCGATGCCAGTGCAATGTCCTGCTGCAAACTTTTTGATATTGCTTTTTAGCAGCATTGCTGCCAGATCGGAAACGACCGTTGCAGAGCTGCCGGATGTGTGGAGCCCTCCGGCAACCTCCAATACTTTTTCCCCGGTAATAGCTTCGCAATCCTCTATTATTCTGATGATTCCTTTGTGGGAGCAGCCTGTTATCAAGGTAGCTCCCTCTCCATGGTCGTAAACCAGATATTGCTCATCTTTGAACAGGTCGGGCTCCTGCTGTCCATTTTTTTCGGTGTAAAAGCCGGCCATTTGCGGGAGATCCCTTACCGGTGTACAAATGATGGCCATGTCAGAAGTGAGGGGGGTAACGGAATCAGAGGTGTAAATAACCCTTCCGTTGGACTGAGCTTCTGCAAGAATCTCTTTGGGAATTCCTATGTACCTCCCTTTGTGGGTCTTGGTTTGCAGAGCCTCTGCCCTCAGGTATATCAAAGCGGTTTTATTTATTTCCAGGAACTTTCCCAATCCTCCTGTATGGTCGTAGTGGCCGTGGCTGATTACCAATATCTCTGCTTGTGACAGGTCTATTCCCATCTTGACCGCATTCCGGTAGAAGAGATCGCTTTGCCCTGTGTCAAAAAGGATTTTTTTATTAGAATCGGTTTCCAGGTACAGAGAGAGGCCATGTTCGGCACAAAATGAGCCAGAGTTGACATGGTTGTCGACCAGGGTTGTGATTTGCATAGAATTTATTTTAGAATAAAGGTACAAATAAGTGCCCCTTTATGTAAAAAAATTATTTTTTCATATGTTGTAGTGGACAAGATGGCTGTTGCAGTAAATTAATTCTCCTTAACACAGACTCTACATAAAGTGTGTTTTGTTTTTGAGTAGCTCTACTTATTGGAATGGGTAGGTGTTTAAATTACACTCATTCAAAATTAAACAGATTTAATTAAACTCTACAAACAGTTTTTCCTTCATCCTTAAAATACCTACTCAATCTATTACAATGGGTTGATTTTCTTGTTACATTGCAGATGGATTCAAAATTGTCTGTAGTATGTTGTTTTTTGAGAAAGCTAACAAATCGATAGAACTGATAGATCAGTTCCTGAATTGTGTAGATCAAAGCCTGCTGCTATTCAAAGAGGGAGTCAAAAACTATCTCTATTCAAACGGCGAAAATTTTAGTGCAAACCTCCAATCGCTGGCAAATGCCGAGCTTGAGTCGGACAAGCTGCGCAGGAAAATTGAAAACACACTTTTTTCACAGTCACTGATGCCCGAACTCAGGGGGGACTTCATGAGGCTCCTCGAAGAGCTGGACAATATCATAGATCAGGCCAAAAAAAACCTTTTCCAGTTTGATGTGGAGATGCCTCATATTCCTGCCGAACTTATTCCCGATTTCATACGGTTGACCCAGATTTCCGTTTCGGCTGCAGAATCGGTGATCCCTGCGGCTAAATCTTATTTTACCGAACCCGTTACGGTTAATGAAAAGATCCACCGGGTCTACTTCTACGAAAAAGAGGCTGATTTGTTGGCAGATATCATAAGGAGGAGGATTTTCCGTGAAATGCCCGACCTCAAGCTAAGTGAAAAGTTTCACCTGAGGTATTTCACACTTCATATAGAGATGATTTCCGATACGGCCGAAAAGGTGGCCGACTTGCTTTCCATAATGGCTATTAAAAGGGTTGTTTAGTGATGTTGATGCTGGTTTTTATTTCTAGCGGACTGTTTCTTGGATGGTCATTGGGAGCCAACGATGCTGCAAACATCTTTGGTACAGCGGTTGGCTCCCGAATGATCAAATTCTCCAAAGCTGCCCTGATAGCCGGTGTGTTTGTGATTCTTGGGGCTGTGTTCCAGGGATCGGGTGCAACAAACACTTTGTCGGACCTGGGCTCTGTGGATGCGCTTGGAGGTGCATTCACCGTAGCCTTGTGTTCTGCGGTAGTGGTAACCATCATGACCAGATTCAAACTTCCTGTTTCTACCGGACAGGCCATCGTGGGAGCCATAATGGGGTGGTGCTACTTTACTGCAAATCCTGTGGATTATAGTGTTTTGCTAACTATAGCCGGTACATGGGTGAGCGGCCCTGTACTTGGTGCGTTGTTCTCTGCATTGCTTTACATGTTGCTCAGGCGCTATATCCGCAAAAGCCATATCCACCTGTTGAAGCTGGATTCCATTATCCGTTACGGGCTCATCGTGGCTGGTGCCTTTGGGGCTTACAGCTTGGGTGCTAACAACATTGCCAATGTTATGGGGGTATTTGTAAAGACTGTCTCTTTTAATATAAATATCGGAGGTTTTGTGCTGGACTCTGCTTCCATTTTGTTCCTTTTGGGAGGTGTCGCGATAGCTGTCGGTATCGCAACTTACAGTAAAAAAGTGATGTCCACAATAGGAAACGGGATTCTCACAATGACACCCGAAAGTGCTATTGTGGTGGTGCTATCCCAAGCTTTGGTGCTGTTCATATTCTCATCCTCTTCGTTGTCCGGTCTGGTCCAGAGCATTGGATTGCCGGCTATCCCGCTGGTGCCGGTCTCCAGTACACAAGTGGTTGTCGGCTCCGTTATTGGCGTTGGTATGGTCAAGGGGGTTCAGGAAATCAAATTCAAAACATTGGGGATTATAGCCGGGGGGTGGATACTAACACCTCTCCTTTCGGGAATAACCACCTTTTTTGCCCTTTTCTTTGTGCAGAGTGTCTTTGGTATTAAAGTCACAAATAATGGTATTGCCGGGAATATCCTTGAGCCGGGGACCAATGGTATCTCCAATATCAATGTTCCGGTAGAGCTTGTAAACATGATTACCGTGGTATTGCTTTTTGTTTTGCTATTGCTCATAATCGTGCTTTTTTACAGTTATCATCGTAACCGGATGCAGCTTAAGGATAACGAGAAACGTTGGACAGAGATGGTCAACTACAGTGAGGTACGTCAGTC
>SABC01000044.1 GCA_009929175.1 Bacteroidia bacterium
CTTTTGTTGTTCAAGTTCCTTGATAAGCTCGTCCTTTACTTCGTGTGCACTCATTTCGGGCTTAAGGTCGTATGTGGCAACTGCCGGAGACTTCACAAGTATCCTTGACTCCCCCGGGAACAACTGCTCCCTGCCTCCTGAGAAGAAGAAAGTAACGTGGGCATACTTTTCGGTTTCTGCAATCCTCAACTGTTTCTTGTCGGCTGCTGCAACCACCTCTCCCAGTGTTTTGGTAACGTTTTCCTTGTCGTACAGCACATGGAGGCCACGGAATTTCTCGTCATAAGGGGTAAGAGTGCTAAAGTACAACGGAACAACCTTCATATCGGGAATGTCGTGGTCTTCCTGGGTAAGCACTGTAGTGAGCTCCCTGGCCCTGTCGTTACGGAAATTAAAGAAGATTACGGCATCTCCCTCTTTGAGGGTTGCCACAGGGTTCCCGTTTTGGTCGACTGCCACTTTCGCTTTTACAAATTCATCGGTAACACCGCTGTCATAGCTGGCCTGCATTGCCTCAACACCACTTGTGAACTTTTCTCCCTTGCCGTGCACCAAAAGGTCATACGCCTCTTTGATCCTCTCCCATCTCTTATCCCTGTCCATTGCATAGTAACGGCCAATTATGGATGCTAGTTTGCCATTGTTTGTTGCTAATTCCTTCTCCAGTTGCTCTATGTATTTAATCCCGCTCTTGGGATCGGTATCCCTCCCATCCATGAAGGCATGCACATATATCTTTTCTATTCCACTGTCATGGGCAAGTTCAATAAAGGCAAAAAGGTGCTCCATGGAACTGTGCACACCTCCATTACTCATAAGGCCCATGAAGTGCAGGGACTTACCACTCTCCTTGACATAGTTGAATGTTTCCCTTATCTCTCTGTTATTGAAGAGGGTCTTGCTGCGGCAATCTTTATTGATCCTTACAAGGTCTTGATATACAACTCTTCCTGCTCCAATATTAAGGTGTCCCACTTCCGAATTACCCATTTGGCCTTCGGGAAGGCCTACATCCTCCCCGCTTGCTTTAAGAAGTGAATTGGGGTATTTTTTGCGGATTGAATCCAGGTTAGGAGATCCCTGAACATATATTGCATTGGATTCGTTCTTTGGCCCCTCTCCCCAACCGTCCAAAATCATTAAAAGTACTTTCTTATCCATAATTTATCTTACATTTGTCATTTAGAATCTCCCGCAAAAATAGACAAAATATGGGTAAATATAAAACTCCTGCCAAAAGAGGCCGGAAAGGTCAAAGCAGCATCCAGGAAGTAACCGGAAGGGTTCTGATGACACGTGAAGGTTATGCTTTTATAGACATAGAGGGAGCTCAGGACGATCTTTTTGTTCCTGCCCGAAAATTAAGGGGAGCCCTTCACGGCGATACGGTGAAGGTTGCCGTTTTTGGCAAAAGAGGCGGCCAAAGGAATGAGGGCGAAGTTATTGAGATAATCAAAAGGACCGAAAAACCTTTCATAGGAATATTGCAGATCACCGGAGAACAAGCGTGGGTTATTACAGAGGGCAAAAACATGCCCCACGATATAATCATTCCGTTCGAACCCGGGCTTAAAGAGCACAACGGCCTCAAGGTGGCGGCAATCGTTGACCAATGGCCACGCAAGTCTGAGGAACCTATTGGGCATATAGTTAACGTACTAGGAAAGCCTGGTGACAACAACACCGAAATGCACGCCATCCTCACCGAGTTCGGACTTCCTTACAAATTTGACCAAAAGGTAGAGGCAGCTGCAGCAGATATATCCGAAGAGATTACCCCGGCGGACATCAAATCCAGGAGGGATTTCCGCAATATTACAACCCTCACCATAGACCCCGAAGATGCAAAGGATTTTGACGATGCTCTCTCTTTGAGGGAGGTTAAGCCGGGTATATGGGAAGTAGGTGTCCATATTGCAGATGTTACCCATTATGTTCGCCCCGACACACTCTTGGACAAAGAGGCCCTGGACAGGGGGACATCGGTTTATCTTGCAGACCGTACCGTGCCCATGCTTCCGGAGAAACTCTCCAACAGGCTCTGCTCGCTAAGGCCAAACGAAGAGAAGCTCTGTTTTTCGGCTGTTTTTGAAATCGACCAAAAAGGGAGGGTCCAGGACAGATGGTTTGGACGGACAGTGATCAAATCCGATTTTAGGTTTAGTTATGAGCAGGCACAGGATATAATTGAAAACCAAAAGGGACCCCTGCTGAATGAGGTACTCAAGTTGCACGAGCTTGCCTCAATCATCCGTCAGGAGAGGTTCCGCAAAGGATCCATAAGTTTCGAAAGACCTGAGATGAAGGTTATCGTAGACAAAGAGGGCAAACCGGTAGAGATTGTACAGAAGGTAACGAAAGAGGCCAACTGGCTCATCGAGGAGTTCATGCTTTTGGCCAACAGGGAGGTAGCATACCTTATAGGGGCAAAGAATGCCGGTAAAAAGCCAAAGACTTTTGTTTACAGGATCCACGAAGAGCCCAACCTGGACAAGATAGAGGCTTTCCGCACATTCATCCACCACTTGGGTTACAGCATGAAGCCAACCAACAATGCCCGTGAACTCTCCGGCGAGATCAACACACTGCTGGAGTCGGCCAAAGGAAAACCCGAAGAGGGTGCAATCGAGATAATGGCCCTTCGTTCAATGGCAAGGGCTCGTTATTCCACCGATAATATGGGGCACTACGGCCTTGCTTTTGATTATTACACCCACTTCACTTCGCCCATAAGGCGGTATCCCGACATGATGGTACACAGGATGCTTGCACACTATCTAGACAGTGGCAAATCCCTGGATAAAAAGAGCTACGAAGATAAATGCAAACACTCCAGCGAAAGGGAACAACTTGCAACGGAGGCCGAAAGAGCCAGCATAAAATACAAAATGGTCGAGTTCATGCAGGACAAGATCGGTCTTGAATTTGACGGCAATGTTTCGGGGATCACCGAATGGGGCATTTTTGTAGAACTGAATCCCACAAAAGTAGAGGGTCTGGTTGCCCTTAGGGAGATCAAGGAAGATTATTTTATTTACGACGATGAGACCATGTCCCTTCGCGGAAAAAGCAGTGGCAAACGATTCGTACTGGGCACTCCTGTAAAGGTAAAAGTTGTAAAGGCCAACCTGGAACAAAAACAACTTGACTTTGCCCTTATTTGGGAAGAGCCTCTCGAGCAAAAGAAAAACGACACAAAAAAGGGGGAGAATGCAAAAAAGAGAGAGAATCCAAATAGAAGGGACGGATCAAAGGGTAAAGGTAAAACCGGCAATAACCGAAAAAGGTCTTAGTTTGTAAAGCCTTTCGGTATAAGACAATTCTCCGGTTAATTTTGTAAGGAATTCCCTGTTGTTAAACACATTGAGAGCTTGGATATAATACTCCCTCCTACTGTTTTTATAACTGATTCTAAGATCTGCAAAAGGGGTTATATTGTAATCTCCTTCACTCATTTCATTGATATTCACGGTAGAGTTTGCGGCAATCCTCATCTTGCCCATAAATTTGATCTTTAAGTTCACCGAGGGGTCAAAAGAACTAAGGAGATAACCCGGTGACACCCCTGTGGTTGCCAACCTTTCATCAATCCTGTATGGTAATTTGACAGAAACATCGGTGTTTTCCCCAAAGCTTGCATCTGCCGAGAATATTGCTGACCAAACCCTGTACCTTGTGTCGAAGTACTCTCCCTGCTGAATCAAAGAAGAAGCAGCATCTGTGATGGAGAGTTTCAGGTCCAAAAGCAATGGCATTGAAAAGAAGCTTTTTGTTGCACTAAACTGCACCCTCCTTGAACAACGGGTCCCGGTCATTGGAACCTCTTCCCTCAAAACATAGGGAAAAGGGTAGTTACCGTTGTCCTTTTCAAAAAGGGAAATTGAAGGTATAACTCCGCCGGTACTCGTACCTATGGAACCAAAAACAGATACGTTCAAAAGCTTCAAAGGGTTGTTATAGGTAAACCTTACAGAAAAGTTGTCGTTTTGAGTGTTATGAACTTTGCCCAATCCGCTCAAAAAGAACCTGTAAGTGCTTGCAAAATGTTGTTTGTGCAAGGACAAGATATCCGAAAGGGCATTGCTTCTAGAGTATCCTCCCCACAATTCCCAAAATGGGGAAAACTTATACCTTAAAGAGAGGGAGGGGTTTGCCCTGAGTGATCCGTTCACAATACCTACTGGCAGAGTAATACCGGCTTTAAACTTCCTGGAATCGTAACTGATATTTGGAGAAAAAAAGAGCTCATTTACAGCAAGGTGCAACCGCTCTTCCCATTCGTCCGGAATATTTGAACTGCTTTCCAGCTCCTGGTAATCCAGGTTGTACCCGGCCGATCCTGCGAAGGAGAGTCGCCCACTCCTGTATGTATATTCAAAACCACTCCTTGAGCTGATTGTGGCAATATCCATCATTTGAACATACTGGTCAACGGAAAGGTGTTGTGGGTCGGAGGAAAATCCGGTGTTGGAAAAGAGTCTGAGCATGCTCCTCTCCTTTGCCTTTATATATGTGAACATGGAGTTGGCATCTATCATATCTGCCTGGGCACTGGTAGCAGGTATATTGTTGGGAGCCAACAATGATTCATCCCTTTCAAACCTTCCTCCAAACTGCAGTCTGGCTTGCATGAAATGGTTTGCACTATTCACTTTGTAGCCCATATCAAGTGAAGGTTTGTGGACCTTGCCTGTAAACCGGGCATATTCACTGATTGTTACAACATTCCCACCAAAAGTGTGGTATCTTGTATGCTCCTGCTCTGTCTGTTCTTTCTCTTCATAAGAGTAGATTGCCTTGAGCGATACCTCACCCTCCTTTCCCAAGCCAAAAAGAGATGCCGTTGAAATATAACCCCCGTCATTAAACAGAGACCGTTCAATGCCAACAGGAGGGACAGTTAGTCCGGTAGTGTTGAGGAGCATCTCCCTTGGTCCAATCGGAATCTGGGAATAACGTTGGGAACCCAGGCTATGGATAGCCAACTCTCCCGATGCATCCTTGCCTCTGTTGTTTGCCTTTATAACGTTCATCGTTTGCATTGCCTGGGAAAAATTAAACATCATGAATGACCCTTCGTATTGTAAAAAAGGGACTCCTGCCGCAGCATCTCCCGAAGCAATCCATTTTGCTTTGACCTGCGGGTCGAGCCTCAAATTGACTGCAGCACTTTCCGAAGGTTCGAAGTTCTTCAGGGCCTTTACCGGTTGGTGGTTCTCAAAAACCTGTATCATCGAGACCAAGTCGGGTCTTATATTTTTGGTTGCTAATGAGTATCGTTCCTTTAACAGATCCTTTCCATCAATGTAAAGAGAGTTGACGGGTTTGTCATTATACCTGATTTGACCCGAAGAAGTAACTTCAATTCCGGGAAGCCTTTTGAGAACCTCACCAATGTTTGCATCTCCCTCCTTTGCAAAACCCGAAACCATATAATTGATTGTATCCCCCTTCTGTGAAACCTTTGGCGCCAATACAGAAACCTCCTTTAACTGTATGGCCGCCTCCTCCAATACTAATATCACCCCCTTTACCGGCATGCTGTCCAATTGCATGGTCTGGGTTCTGTATCCCAATGCAGAAGCCTCCAGCAACATAGGATAATCCTCATGTTGTATTTTAATAGAAAAAAATCCGTCGTTGCCGGAGAAACCATACCCCGCCATACGGGACGGATTAGTGGTAGTTAAAGTAATACGTACATTTAATACTGGCAAAGAGTCAGCAGCGCCCACCACATATCCTTGCAGCACCACCTGTCCCGGCAATAAATGCACAGCAAAAGTTAAAACAACTAAACTTAATAGTTTTTTTATCAATCCCTTAATACGTCTAACCTTTATTTGTACTCTTCAATGCTGTTCATTTTCCTTTTCGGGATTTCTCCCGGAACACCCTTTTCGTCTGTTACAGAGACGATTGTCAGCCCCTGTGCCGCAATGGAGCCGCTTATGTCCTCTATACTTTTCTTTTTGACCAAATAGAGCGTCTTACCATCGGTTTTGATTACCTCTCCCTCTGCAAGGTGGTAGGAAATGTCCATTGGAAGACTCTCTTTGGACGATTCAATGGATTTGCTTTCAAAGGAAAAATCACCGGTAGAGTCTACGGCTTTTAATATCAGGCCGGGTAATCCGGAGAGCTTCCATGGTCCATCGGGTGAAGGGATTTCGGTAGCATACCATGCAGTCCACTCCCTTCCCCTGAACTGTGCCTTTGCTTTTTTGCAATCATACCCCAGGATTGTATCGTTCCCTTCTAAAAATTCCCAGCCTAATCCATCCATCGGCTCTTCATAAATGTAATCCTGGATTATCACCTTGGAGTAGCACAGCAATTTGCGTTCAAGGTAATGTTTTACTATAAGGTCTTGTGAACCTGATTTGTATCCTTTGCTTTTGGCCAGGATCTCCTGAGGAGAACTCTTCCTTGAAATCATCTCCTTTTTGAATTCATGCAATAGTTGTGCATCTATGCTGTAATAACGTGATAAGCTGTTCCCTATATCAAGGTAATGCAGGTCCGAAGCCCTGCCTTTACTGTCTGAGTATTTCCGGGAAAGAGTCTCATATACTACGCGGATGATTATGTTGTCCCTGTCTTGGGAAAAAGTGCCGCCTTTGAGAATAAGTACAGAGACGACAATAAGAATCAATTTTTTCATCGAAAAAAAGAGTTTGG
Organism: Bacteroidia bacterium; assembly: GCA_009929175.1. Taxonomy (GTDB): domain Bacteria; phylum Bacteroidota; class Bacteroidia; order Bacteroidales; family UBA932; genus Bact-08. Next base: position 6,682 of record SABC01000044.1, read on the forward strand.
TTGGTGAGCCAAAAGTAAAAAAAAAGAGCAACCCGTTTGCACATGGAATGCTCAAGAGTTGCTCACAACTTGCTCAAAAACAACCGAATCCCGCTACAGTAGCGGGATTCGGAATCTCAACATTACTTTATTTTTTCCAATTCGACAGTAAAATGTCTCATAATCGGCAATTCTTTCTTGATAAGGTATCCCGTTTTTATGGTTTCCCTCCTGTCAAATACATTTTTAAGGGCCGCTGCAATATAATCCATGTGGTCATTGGTATATACCCTTCGTGGTATTGCAAGGCGTAGAAGTTCAAGTGCAGGATAGCGGTTTTCACGGGTTTCGGGATCCCTGTCTGCCAGCAAAGCTCCAATCTCGACACCTCTGACCCCTCCTTCAAGGTAAAGCTCAATACCCAGTGTTTGGGCTACAAACTGCTCTTTTGGAACATTGGTAAGGATCTTCTTGGCATCTACAAATATTGCATGCCCCCCTGCAGGTTTTTGATATGGGATGCCGTACTCATCCAGTTTTTTGCCAAGATAGGCTACCTGCCCTATCCGTGTCTCAAGGTAATCAAACTGTGTTCCCTCCCTGAGCCCCTGGGCCAAAGCATTCATATCCCTGCCCGACATACCGCCGTAGGTAATGTAACCTTCGTACATGATGTTGAACATCTGGCATGCCTTCCAATCCTCTTCGTTGCGGAATCCGATAAAACCTCCCATGTTGACAATAGCATCCTTTTTTGAGGACATTGTCATGAAGTCGGCATGGCTGAACATCTCCCTGCAAATATCGGTTATGCTCACATTTGCATACCCCTCTTCCCTGGTTTTGATAAAGTAGGCATTCTCGGCAAAACGGGCCGAATCAAAAAGAAGCTTTACACCGTACTTTTTGGCAAGTGCAGAGGTTCCTTTGATGTTTTCCATTGAGACCGGCTGCCCACCTGCAGTATTGTTGGTTATTGTCAAAACTATGCACGGGATCTTCTCTTTGGGATGCTTGCGTAGCACATCTTCCAAAAGGGTAAGGTCGATGTTCCCTTTGAACGGCAATATGGCGTTGGTATCTTTTGCCTCTGCAATAGTACAGTCAACAGCATGGGCCTTGCGGAACTCTATATGGCCTTTGGTGGTATCAAAATGGGAGTTCCCGGGCAGGATGTCTCCCTCTTTCACAAGTGAAGAGAAGAGCACATTCTCGGCAGCCCTCCCCTGGTGTGTCGGCAAAAAGAATTCGAAACCGGTAATATCCCTGATGCTCTCCTTCATATTGTAGTAAGATCTTGCTCCGGCATAGCTTTCATCGCCCTCCATCATTGCAGACCATTGTTTATCACTCATTGCTCCGGTACCCGAATCGGTGAGAAGATCTATGAAAACATAGTCGCTTTTGAGATTAAACAGATTGTAGTGAGCCTCTTTAATCCACTGTTCACGCTCCTCGCGGGTGCTCTTGCGGATAGTCTCTACCATTTTGATTTTGTACGATTCTGCAAATGGAAGTTCCATATTATAATTATTTATAGTTATTTGCTACAAAGTTGAAAATAAATAGATAAAAAAGCAAAGAATTATATAATAAAAAAGGGCGTTCCGAAGTGATTTGAACGCCCTTTTGTAACAATATATGTTTTCGGTTACCTTTTGGCAAGCTGTTTTTTAGCCTCCCTTTTTTGGTAAAGGTCGTAAACCACAGGAGAAGCAACGAATATTGACGAGTATGTACCTATGAGGATACCTACGATCAAAGCCACGGAGAAACCTCTGATAACCTCTCCACCGAATATCGCTATCGCAAGCAGAACAACCATGGTGGTCATACTGGTGTTGAACGAACGGGTCAGGGTGCTGTTTAGGGCATCATTGATATTCTCCTTGAGGTCGCGTTTAGGATAGATGGTCCTGTATTCGCGGATACGGTCGAAGATTACTACGGTGTCATTTATAGAATAACCAATGATGGTAAGTATGGCCGCAATAAAGGTTTGGTCGACATCCAGGCTGAAAGGCAGAACCCCGGTAAAGATTGCAAAGAAACTCATTGCAAAGATGGCATCATGAGCGAGTGCTATAACACCTCCGGTTCCCCATGTCCAGTTACGGAAACGGGCTGCAATGTAAATGAATATTGCTGCCAGGGCAAGTATCACTGCAATCACGGCATCCCTCTTGATGTCGTCGGCAATGGTTGGTCCAACCTTTTCCGAGCTGACAATTCCGTTAGGATTATCGGTTGTTGCTGTGAACTCTTCCAATGAAAGTTCATGAAGGAAAAATCCCTTAAGAGCAGTGTAAACCTTGGAATCAACCAAAGCATCTGTCTCCTCAGAGTTGTTGTCAATCATGAATTTTGTTGTAACCTTCATTTGGCTTCCACCTCCAAACTGCTTAACCTCCACGGCCTCTCCAAATTCATCCAGCAAAGCTGTCCTTACATTCTCTACGGTTACCTCCTGGTCAAACCTCACAACGTAGGTGCGGCCTCCGGTAAAGTCCACTCCGTAAGAGAACCCTTTTCCAAAGATAAAGCCAAGGCCGATTATTGTGATTGCTATTGAGAATATATAGGCGTATTTGCGGACAGCAATAAAGTCGAACTTTGTATTTTGTAAAAAGTTTTTTGTGATATTGTTCTCGAAGGTGATGTTCTTGTTTTTGGACAATCTCCACTCAAATACCAGTCTAGTGATAAAGATAGAGGTGATAAGTGATGTGATAATACCTATTACAAGTGTGGTTGCAAATCCCTGAACAGGACCCGAACCAAAAATGGCAAGAACGATACCTGTGATGATTGTGGTCAGGTTACCGTCCACAATTGCAGAGTAGGCATTCTTGTAACCATCCGACACAGCAAGCCGCAAGGCTTTGCCTGCCCGCATCTCCTCCTTGATACGTTCATAGATTATGACGTTGGCATCCACAGCCATACCAAGGGTAAGCACAACACCGGCAATACCAGGCAGTGTAAGGACTGCTCCAAATGAAACCAGGGCTCCCAAAAGGAAAAGTACGTTGGTTATGAGGGCTACGTTGGCAACCATACCGGCACCGCTGTAGAAGAATATCATATATGCGAGTACCAGCAGGAATGCTATTGCAAAAGAGACCAGACCTGCGTTGATGGATTCACTTCCAAGGCTTGGCCCAACCACTGCCTCCTGGATAATCCTTGCAGGAGCGGGAAGTTTACCCGATTTGAGCACGTTGGCAAGGTCATCTGCCTCGGTAACGGTAAACTGACCCGAAATTTGAGAACGTCCTCCGGTAATCTCGGAGTTAACCCTTGGATAGGAGTAAACCATTCCGTCAAGTACAATTGCAATCGAACGGCCAATGTTGTTTGCTGTCATGGTTGCCCATATCCTTGCACCCTCGGCGTTCATTACCATGTCTACCTCTGGCATACCGGTGGTTGGACCAAAGGTTTTCCCTGCATCGGTTATCACACCTCCGTCAAGGGGAGCTTTGCCATCCCTTGTGGTGGATTTGATTGCAATGAGTTCGAAAAAGACACCGGCTTCGTCAATAGGTTTCACTCCCCACATAAGCTTTAGATCCGAAGGAAGCAATGAAGAAATCTGGTTAGTCCTTAACCAAGTACCAATTCTTGCCGTATCGCGGTAGTGTGCACGGCCTACAACAGGTCCGGGCATCAGCTGGCCTTGGGCAACACTTGGGTTTAGTGAAAAGAAGAAAGGGTTTTCCTCTGCCAAAGCGGCATCTGCTGCCGACAATGAGTCTTCCTGGCGGATTTCGCTAAGCAAAGATTCGGCTTCGGAAGCTGATGTTGTATCGGCAACTTCGTTAACAGCACTTTCCTGTTCGGCTGCCAAGGTGGCATCACTCTCCTTGAGGGCTTTTTCCATATCCCTTACAGCAGCGTTTACCTCTACCAGGTAAGGATATACCTCTTGGTTTTCGTATGTTTCCCAAAATTCAAGGGAAGCAGTCCCCTGCAGCAGCTTGCGCACACGGGCAGGCTCCTTTACTCCGGGAAGCTCAACCAGGATCCTTCCGGTACTTCCGATTTTCTGGATATTTGGCTGGGTAACTCCGAAACGACGGATACGGTTACGCAGTACGTTGAATGAGTTTGATATCGCACTTTCTGACTCCTCGCGGATCACCTTGAGCACATCGGCATTGGATGTTTCGGGCTTGATCCTGTCACGCATCTCGTATGTTCCGAATATTTGTGACATCCTCTGCCCTGGGGCTGTTTGCTCCCATGCCTCACCGAAGAGATCGATAAAATCTGTCCTGGAAGGAGAAAGGTTGCCTTTTGCAACATTCAGTACCTGCACAAAGAGCGGATTGGTACTGTTACCTCCTGCCAGCGATGTAACCAATTCGGGTACACTCACTTCGAGCATAACGTTCATACCTCCCTTGAGGTCAAGTCCGAGGTTTATCTCCCTCTCTTTTATCTCTTTGTAGGTGAATCCTAGGAATACTGTCTCGGCAGTGATTGAGTCGATGTAAAACCGCTCCTTTACCCTGCGCACAGAATCAAGATAAAAGGCCTTGTCAAGGTCCGATACCAAATTGAACGAAGGAAGTGATTGCTCGGCCAATACAGCACTCTCGGCATAAACCTTTGCCTTACCCTCCTGATGTTTTGTAGCCCACGTAAACGATAGTTGGTATATACAGGCTAACGCGATCAACAATGCCACTAATCTTATGGCGCCTTTACTTTGCATGGAATATTTTTTGTTTAAATTATATAATTCAACGAAAATTAGAGCACAAAAGTAGTATTTTTTCCCAAAATATAAAGAAATTCGTACTTTTGTTAGACTATATATTGACCATTGTATGAAAAAGTCTTTAATCTTGCCTGTGTTTTTTCTTTTTGTGGGTTTAATTGCGGCGGGGCAGACAACAGACGAAAGTTCAAAACTGCAACATGCAGAAAAACTCAGGAAGGGGTACCAGTTCAACGAGGCCATATTGTTATACAAAGAGATCCTTGGCGAAAGCATTGACTCCCTGCTCAGGATCCGGATCAATTCTTTGATTACCGAGAGTGAAAACGGCATCAATATGCTACAGTATGCAACTCGCCCGACTACAAAGGGAAAACAGCCTTTGCACGCAAGGGATTTTTTCCTGTATTACCCCGATTCTTTATATTGGGCAACCATTCCTGACTCCGTTTCCAATTACCCTAACCGTCTCTTCTCAAAAAACAGTGCACTCATAAGGGAGGGTGCAGAGGTTATCTATTTCTCAAAATTCAATAAGGAGGGCAATTGGGATATATACCACATAAGTCAGGTCGACGGAGAAGTATGGTCTTCTCCCGAACCTTTGGAGGGTCCTGTAAATTCGGAGGGAGATGAGCTGTTCCCGGTTATCAGTCCCGATGGCAAAAGGTTGTATTTTTCGTCGGACGGCCATTTTGGGATGGGTGGTTTTGATCTCTATGTGAGCAATTGGGACGAAAAGATGCAGTCCTGGGAGATGCCTCAAAACCTGGGATTCCCTTACTCATCGGTGGCGGACGACTTATTGATGATACACAGTACAGATGGAATGTACACTTTTTTTGCCTCCAACAGGGAAAATCTCTCTGCCGACTCCCTTACCCTGTACGTGCTGGAATTTGAGACCAATCCTGTGAAACGGGCAGTCTCATCCATTGAGGAGGCCGTTGAACTTGCTTTGCTTAAAATAATCTCTGCCCCCGGGAGGGAAAAAGAGACCAGGGATGTGATGACCTCTCCCGAAACCGAAGAGTACACAAAAATGATACTGGAGGTACGAAAGATCCAAAAAGATATTGATTCCTTGGCCAAAAACATTGCCTCATATCGCAACCTCTACACTACCTTGCAAAATGAAGATGACAGGATTTTGCTGGAAAGGAAAATAATGCAGGCAGAGCTTTCCATGCTGGATATGCAGTCACTGTTGCGAAGCGCCAACGAGGTTGTGCAAAAAAGGGAGATGGATTTTTTGAGCAAAGGAACCCTCATTCCCCGAAGGGACCAGTTTACGGAAGATACCATTGTCTCCGATTCCGTAAATGAAGAGACTATCCCTTTGAGAACAACTAAAATGGAAAAGAGATCTTTTCCTTCCATAACCCTGCTTGCTCCGATAACGCTTTTCGACTATACTTTTGGAGTTGCCGACGAATCCGAAATGGCCGAAGACCAGGGTTTCCCCGATGGGCTTGTCTACCGGATCCAACTCTTTGCCGTAGTCTCCCAAAACAAAGACCTTAGCGCATTCAAAGGTCTTAGACCAATTTTCGAGAACAGGAACAACGCCGGCAGGTATATTTACTATGCAGGCCAGTTCTATAATTACGAAGAGGCATCTAAAGCACTTGCCGTTGCCAGGAGGTCGGGCTTCCCGTCGGCAATTGTCACTGCTTTTATGGACGGAAAGAGCCTCAGCATCAATAATGCCCGTAAAATGGAGCAAACCCTGGAGGCCTCTGCAACCTACCAGGTTAAAGCAGAGGGTTACCCTGCAGGAATCCCGCAACCGGTTCTGGAGCTAATCCGCAACAACACCGATAAGGATATTGCAAAAAGGGTAACAGAGGGGAGGGACATTTATATAATCGGTCCATACAATACCAAACAAGAGGCCGAACAGATTCTGAATATTCTGCTAAGCATAGGAGCAGAAAATGTTACCGTAGAAGAGATTCCAAAGAACTAAACAGTTTTTAAAATATTTTAAGAAAATGGCACTGATCATTACACTTGTGTTAATCGGCATTGTCTTGCTGGCAATAGAATTGCTGATTACACCAGGATTCGGTCTTCCCGGAATCCTTGGACTTCTCTCAATAATCGGCGGAGTAATACTCTCTTTCACAGAGTTCGGACAGACCACAGGATTGATTGTCCTTGCCGCCGTTATTCTGTCTCTCAGCTATTTCACATGGTTGCTGCTAAGGTCAAACACCTGGAAAAAAATAGCCCTTTCCGAGAATATCACATCCAAGGCCGACTCTACCCCGGCCGAGAAGGGTCTTGTTCCCGGCATAAAAGGGATAACCATAAGCAGGCTTGCACCATCTGGAAAAGTACGTTTCGATGGAACAGATGCCGAGGTTTGGTCACAATCGGGGATAATCGACAATGGCACTCCGGTTGAGATTGTCAATACCGAAGGAAGCAAAATAATAGTTAAAAAATATCAATAACCTTTTAATCAAGAAAAATTATGGAAAGTATTACCGTATTTCTGGTGTGGATAGGTATATCGTTGGTAGGGCTCACAATACTGTTGTGGTTCTTCCCGGTTACACTATGGTTCCAGGCTCTCATCTCGGGAGTAAAAATGTCGCTGTTGCAACTGGTTTTAATGCGTTGGAGAAAAGTTCCTCCCGGAACAATTGTAATGGCAATGATTACGGGAACAAAAGCCGGATTAAAGTTAGACGCAAACGAACTGGAAGCCCACTACCTTGCAAAAGGTAATGTCCCAAAAGTTGTTAACGCCCTGATCTCTGCAGACAAAGCCAACATCGACCTCAACTTTAAGATGGCTGCGGCAATTGACCTGGCAGGCCGTGACGTATTTGAAGCCGTACAAATGTCTGTAAACCCAAAAGTGATTAACACCCCTCCTGTTACCGCAGTAGCAAAAGACGGTATCCAGCTGATAGCCAAAGCCCGTGTGACCGTTCGCGCCAGCATCAAGCAGTTGGTTGGAGGAGCCGGAGAAGAGACCGTCCTAGCACGTGTAGGTGAAGGAATCGTATCCAGCATAGGTTCGGCAGAATCGCATAAATCGGTACTGGAAAACCCTGACTCAATCTCCAAAGTAGTGCTGGGAAAAGGACTGGATGCCGGAACTGCATTCGAAATCCTCTCCATTGACATAGCCGACATAGACATCGGACGCAACATAGGCGCCGTTCTTCAAATGGACCAAGCAAACGCCGACAAAAACATCGCACAGGCACGAGCAGAGGAAAAACGCGCAATGGCAGTAGCCCTGGAACAAGAGATGAAAGCCAAAGCACAAGAAGCCCGCGCCAAAGTTATTGAAGCCGAAGCGCAGATACCTATGGCCATGGCAGAAGCATTCCGCTCTGGCAACATGGGTATAATGGACTACTACAAGTTCCGCAACATCCAGGCCGACACCGAAATGCGCGAGAACATAGCAAAACCGCAAAAGTAGTATTTGCAGATTAAAAAGAATTTGTATCTTTGCACTCCCTGCGCTAACCCGCAGGGTTTTGGTGAGGTGGGTGAGTGGCTGAAACCAGCAGTTTGCTAAACTGCCGAACTCGTAAGGGTTCCGGGGGTTCGAATCCCCCCCTCACC
>SABC01000150.1 GCA_009929175.1 Bacteroidia bacterium
TGATTCGATGTATCTTTATGTCAAGGGCTTGGTGGCAGGATTAAACACTTGGGGGGATTTCTGGACCGATGTTTCTCTCCATAACTTCATGACCACCTCCTCCGATGAATGGGCATTCTCCTACATGGGCGCACCCACCACTCGAACCGTATTGGAAGACCGGGCCGGGGAAGTATACCATTCTTCTTTGGATACACCGGAACGTTTCAGTTATGAAAAATTCGTAGACAGTCTATACATTCATAGTTTGCTGATTCTTCGAACGGACCAGCAAGTATTTGCGCCCTATGATTTGTCCAGAGATGCGGAAATCTATCTGGCTTCCCTAGATAAGGAATTGTTGGAAGCGGAAGGTTTGAATTATAATACCATGAAGGGTGAGTTGGAGGATTATATTGAAGAGGCCCAGGCTTTAATTGACGTAAACCTTGAAATTACGGAAAAATATCAAAGTGCTCTGGAGGAAGGTGATGATTTATCCAGAGTGAACACCATGATTGCCAGCTACAATCAAGCCCTTCGGGATGTAGCCAAAGTGACCATTCAGGGCACCCAATATGTGGCATTGGATCAAGTCGTGAACCAAACAGAATACAATCAAAGAATTCCTCAAGTCTTTGATGATGCCGCCGATTTGCTTGCAAAAGGAGATCCTTCGGGATTGTTGGATGTGCTTTATGGTCTGGATAGCGATGACTTGGGGCAATGGCCTGTTTGGTACACGGAAGTATTGGAATATGAGACCTGGTATAATGCCTATTGGGAAGCGTTAGATATGGATAAAGGCAATAAAGACTTCAAGTGGGTAACGGGTCGTTTGCTTCAATACTATGATATATATGAACTGTTGATCCGGGTAAACTCGAAGATTGCTGCGGGTAGCACGGATTTCCAAACGGAAATCAGCACATTGAATTATTTTCGAAGGACTGCGGAGCAGAACCTTGCTACCGGATTCACGAGAGATTTGAATATGTGGAAGTCTGCCGCGTCCAAGTTGCCTACAGCCAAGGCACAAGCTATTCTGGCAGAGTTGGAGAAATAGTAGAGAACAGCAAGACAGTAATACAATAAGTGTGTTGAGAGGAGGGCCATGTTAGGTCCTCTTCTTTTTTCTCTGCGGCCGGCACATGTTGAAAATCCTTGTTTAAAGAGATGTAAGAGGGGTATCAATACCAAAGAATGAAATAGCACGAAAAGTGATAACTGTAACAAAACTGTAATGATTAAAAGCTCGTTAGGTCATTGACAAATGTCGAAAAGTGCCATAAAATTGGCAAAAGAAACATTGAATGATATCGGGAGAGCTTAAACATTGAAAAATCAACATTTAAGAAAAGAGGAGAGGGCACAGGAACATTGAGAAATTAAAGAAATCAAAGAAAGGGTTTACCCTGGTAGAGATTATCGTTGTACTGGTAATCATCGCCATTTTAGCCGCCATTGCAATCCCTGCCATGACAGGTTGGATTGATAAGGCAAATGAAAAAGCTATTGCTGCGGAAGCGGGAACGGCTTTGCTAGCGGCACAAACAGTAGCGTCTGAGGATTATGGTCTTGGTGGAACTGATGCAGGAGACTACACTGATGCTACGAAAACAGATTTAGGTGATTTGGCGGATGATATTCCCGGGACAGTTACATTTAGTGCGATAGACGGAGTGGTTACTTCGTTGAGTTATGCTAATGGTGATAAAGATGCTAGCTATGATGGTACGGATTGGACATATTAGTAAAGAACTTAAACTTGAAAAAGCTAGGCCGCTCATGGAGCGGCCTTCTTTGTACCATGGTTAGTGTTGCAAGTAATTATCTGCCATTTTATACATAGGAGTCAACGTGGTATTTATATTGTATCTCACCATCGGAATTATCATATTTATGTTCGGGGCCAGTTTGGGTAGCTTTTGCTCCGCCTATATCGAAAGATATCAGCAGGGTGTGAGCATTGTGAAGGGCCGGTCCATTTGTCCTTCCTGTCATCGGCCCATCAAAGGGTACGATTTGATCCCCGTGCTGAGTTTTATCGTATTGGAGGGGAAATGTCGGTTTTGTGGGGGTCGCATTCCTTGGGAGAATTTTGTGTTGGAGGTCCTGGGCGGTGTGACGGCCTTGGGGCTCTTTTTCGTTTATGGACTCACGGGAGAGGGGGTGCTGTATCTCTTTGTGCTGGCGGCTCTCCTGTGTATATTCCTGATTGATATGCGAACCATGGATATTCCCCACGCCTTAAATATTGCCATTTTTGTTTTAGGGATCTTCAGCGGATTTCTCTTTCCCCATATATCCTGGCTGGATCGAGGAATCGGTTTGGTGGCCATCAGTGTGGCCATGTTCCTGCTGACTTTGGTAGTCCCCCATGCGTTTGGAGGAGGGGATGTGAAGCTGATGGGGGCAGCCGGGGTACTTTTGGGGTGGCAAGCTTTATTGGTGGCCTTTTTCATCGGATTGGTGATTGGGGGCGCTCAGGGGGTATATATTCTCAAAGTGCAAAAAAGAGATAAAAAAACTTTGTTTGCATTTGGCCCTGCATTAGCGATAGGAATTGCAATTTCCCTGTTTTTTGGTCATAATATAATAGACTGGTATATCCGCCTTTTATTCTAAAATCCCAGGAGATTCATGAAGACATTTCGCTATACGGCATATGACATGAGTGGCAAGCGCCACATGGGAAGAGGAACGGCCAATGAAGAATCCTTGTTTCGAGATTCCATGAAGGAACAGGGGCTGTTTTTGGTGGAATTAGACGAAGTGGTTCATCCCGCCAAGCGGTCGGAGCGGCTGACTACCAAAGAGCTACCGGAGTTTGCTAGAGGTATCGGAACCCTGATTACAGCAGGAGTGCCCTTGGCGCAAACCATGGAAGCCTTGCAGGGAGAGAATAAGAATGCCAAGTTGCGGGCCATATATGATAAGACCGGCCAATATGTGAA
>SABC01000045.1 GCA_009929175.1 Bacteroidia bacterium
AAATATTCGATATTATGATTAACAGATCGGATGAATTGGCTCACTTTATAGACTATTATAAACTAAAAACTGCAAGTTAGGAACTTGCGAAACTTGAATTATTAATAATAACACTTTAATGAACCAATTTGTTTGCATCCCTCGGATAAATTAACAACTTGTTGTATTACAAGGTGTTGCTGTTTTTGAATGATTTGCAAGCACTTGCGGGATTGATCCCTCGGATAAATTAACATATCCTTGTCTTACAGCGGCTTTCGGCTTTCGCACTGTTTCATCCCTCGGATAAATTAACATACTATTGAAAATGAATGCGTTTTCGCAACCAGCACATTATTTGAGAGTTGTTAATTTATCCGAGGGATCAGGCCCTAAACCTCTGGAAATGAACGGGAGGCCGCAACACTCACAGCATCTGCATGTTGTTAATTTATCCGAGGGATGAATCCCGCCCCCAGGCAAAGGGTGTCGCCAAGGGCTTTGCAACCGCCTAGAAATGAACGGAAAGTCGCAAGACACACATCCTCTGCAAGTTGTTAATTTATCCGAGGGATGAATCCCGGCCCCCAGGCAAAGGGTGTCGCCAAGGGCTTTGCAACCGCCTAGAAATGAACGGGAGGCCGCAACACTCACATCCTCTGCAAGTTGTTAATTTATCCGAGGGATCAGGCCCTAAACCTCTGGAAATGAACGGGAGGCCGCAACACTCACATTGTCTGCAAGTTGTTAATTTATCCGAGGGATGGGTCCCAGCCGGGAAGGGGCAAGGCGCATAGCCTCAGCAAGTTGTTAATTTATCCGAGGGATGGGTCCCAGCCGGGAAGGGGCAAGGCGCATAGCCTCTGCAAGTTGTTAATTTATCCGAGGGATGCATACTGTGAGGAGGATGGCGATCCAGAGGTAGTTCCAGTAGTAGATGTTTCGGTTGCTTTTTGATTTTACAAGTTGTTTGCGTTGTTCGAGGCTGAGGTAGTTGATGCTGATGTACTCTTTGTAATTTAGTCGGTAAACAAATACTTGATCTCCCGAACGGAATGTATGGGATGTGAGTACATCGTCATTATAGTCTGTTTTGATGCTTTTGATGTTACCTGTGAAATCCTGGATATCATAAGTGTAAAACTTTGTATCCCATGCATATCCGTCCAAGTCTATTGTGTATTCTTCGGATTCTGTAAGTTTAGTGATAATTCCGGTGAATGCCGGTCTTAAATCCTCTGCTTTTTCATAGTTCAACGCCCTTTCGGTTACATGATAAATGAGGTAAATGGATAACAATATACCGAAAATGGCTGACACTTTTTTTTTGTTCCACGGAGATATTTTGTGAACCAAACCCATTATGCCACCCAAAAAGAGTGGCAATAATATGAAAAACAGGATAGGAGGTATATTGTCCATTACTTTGTAATTTATTGGTTGAAATTCAATATACCCGCAATTATTCCACCCAGCACTCCGGTACAAATAAAAAGTGAAAGGATCACTACTGCTATTATACCGGCAATTTTACCCGGACTTTTATCTATGCAAAATACCTCTTTACGGATTTTTACAGATATGAGCATTGCAATAACAGGGACAGCTATTGCAATAAGGCCGAGAAGTTGTGTAAACAACAACCTGTCTAAGTAGGTTACGGATATGGCTGTCAAAATTAAAAGTATCCAGTAAGAGGTCATCAGGTACCAGCCTGCGGTAGATTTGAAACAAAATGCAATTGTAGCAATCACGAGCATTATTGCGGTAACCAACTGCATCATGTTAAGATTGGCATTGGGGATGCTGGTCGCAAACATTACAGTGGAAATCAGCACAAACAAAGTACAAAGAATCCAAAATATTACTCGGCCGTTATCTACTTTTCCTATGGCTGTTATTGCTAAACTGTAGAGGCAATAAAGTAGCAGCATCACTAACAGGCAAAGGACTCCTATTGATCTTATGTCTCTCCAAATCGCTCTGGAAGAAGGGTGTGGAGTGTACTCTTGTTCGATAATACTGACTTCTCCCCCCGTTTTACCGCCGTTAAGGATTGCAGAGATTGTCTGGACATCGTATTTCCCCGAATTGTTGGCACAACTAAAGAGGATCTCTCCGTTATCCTGTGCTTGTTCCACGAAATATGTGTCCCAAACTTCGTTGTTAACCGTAAATGCCAGGTATTTGGCTAAGTTGTCTTGAGTCAGGGAAGAAAATATCTTGCCTCCCTGCGGCGATAATATTAACTTTAATTCTGCAAAAGAATAGGAATCAGAATCGGCATATCCCTCAGTCTCTGCTTTGAGCAAATATTCATTGATGCTGAGAGGTGGATTTCCGTTGCGTTGGACTAATAATGGATAGAGCTCCCAGAGATCTTCGGAAAATGGATCCATCTTCCATACATATTTAATGTTTAGAGGAATAATGTTGTCGTATACTTCGCGAAATGCCATTCCTACCAAGCTTGTGTCTTCAAGGGAGGCACATCCTATTGCAGAGTATGTTCCTGAAAGCTCTTCGTAATCGTACACTGTGAATATTGAATGGACTGTTTTATTGAAATCGTCGGTAGTGTCTTTAAGGTCTACGTATTGTGTATACGGGGCAATCTCCCATACATCCATGGAGATATTGTCTGTAAGTATCCTGTTTACCTGCTGTTCCCGAGGGATTGACTCAATTGTCAAGTGCGCTCCTGACAAACCGATTGGTTTTAGAGAATATTTTAGCCCTGCATAGTCTAGTCTTCTTTCTACTATTTTAAGGTCATTTTGGTTATCCTCCATGTTGAGGAACAATTCCAGTGTGCCAAGCTCTTTTCCCGGAACAAGCACTGTGGGAGTGATTTTTAATATACCTATGGCTGCTGCAATGGCTGCCAATACAGTGATGATGATTTGGGTTGTCTTTTTCATAACAGTAAGTTTTAAAAGTTTGATTCAAACTTACCGTTTTTGAGTGCTCTGATTTTACAAAAATGGATGTATTGAAGATTATTTGCTGTTTTTGTAACCTCTCCTGTTATTCTGTGATAAGGTTTATCCTTTGTTTTATCAATATGGAATCGGCAGATTGCCAAATAGTTTTGTTTTTAATGAGACGATGTTTGATTTCGCTCCTGCGGGTTCCGTAATATTTGCCCGTTAGCAGACTCTCCAGTTTCACAGTTTCTATATGGGGTACAGATAATAGTATGCAAAACACTTTTGCGTGATCGCAAACCGTGCTTTTGATAGTAAGTGCATCCAATATAAGGTCCAGGTCGCCAGGAGCAAAAGAGTTGTAGAATTCTGTAATTTTGGCCGTAAGCCCAAGTTTACGTGCAGATACAACATCGTAGGAATGCTGGTTGCATTTTGTAATAAAATCCAGTAGTTGTGCTTGTTTTATCTGGAATTCAAGCAACTTGAATTTAACCAGTTTGTCATGAAAAAGCATGGAACTTGCTGCAAGTTCGTCGATTTGTCCTGTTAAGATATCCGAAAACTCAGGTTGCAGGGAAGATGCTCGACTGATCAATCCGGCAGTGTAAATTGACAGGTAGTCATGCTTTGAGATGGAGGCCTCTTTTAGTCCTTGCAGAGATTTGTTCAAAAGCTCAGCCTGCTCCAGTGATTTGCACAGTGGACTGCTGTCAAGGTTGTTTTTGATAGTGTTTAAAGATATATGGTATTCCTCTGTTATCCCTTCGACGACCGGTAATTTGGCAAGATAGTCAGAGACCTCTCCAACCATCTCTTTCAGTTGTAAATACCGCTCTTCAAAAGCAGATATTTGGGAGGAGACCTCTGCAACCCCTTTGTGATTTTTGGCTTTAAGCTGCTCTTTGGCTTTTGCCTGAAGCTGTAACGCCTCCGGAATTTTAACTCCTCTTAGTGCAAGAAGTTGTTGCTCTGTACGATCTAATAACATTAATGCTTTTTGCCTGGATTGCTCCTGAATCTTTTCTAAAACTTTTTTAAGGTGTCTTATAAATATCGTTAAGAATACTATGAATGCAAGTATCGAAAAGGATATAAGACAGTTAAGCAAGGAGTTGTCTCTCCCGATAACGGGCTCTGACAAATCTTTTGAGTAGTCCGGAGGAATATCGCATTTAGTGTTGAGCAATATGCTGCCATGCCTTGTCGATATCAATATTGTACTGTCATCTACTGCTGAGCATCCAAAAGGGAGAATGGACAACCCTTTGAGCATATCGGATTCGGACTTAGGAGTGTATCTTGTGACAGAATTTCTATCTATTGCATAAATGACGGAATCCCCGTTGAATATGTAATTTTCATGACGAACTTTTGAAACGCACTCCATGTATTTGGCCATTAGTCCACTATAGTTCGCTCCTTTAGGTTCTGTTTTTCCGTCAAATTCGTATATGTGATTGTCTAAGGTTCTTATTATTAATTTAGTATGTTGTCTGTTGGCCGGATAAACTGACTCGATGTTTGACCTGATCAGAACTTTATTGTTTTGGTCTATACTCAATAGTCGGTTGTCGGTGCCTACTATAATTTGCCCGCCTGCTTTGCCCAACTCTTTGATTTCCTCTTCTCCTCTGCATTCGAAAAGGGTAACAGGTGATCCTGTCATTGAAAACAATCCATAGGTTTTTAAGGCCACAATTTTTTTGTTTGTGGTAAGATATAATGTGTTGCCAGAAACGGCCATACGGTTAAACGCACTGCCCTCTGCCAATTTGCCAATCCTGTAAAATGTTTCCTCTCCTCTTTTTTTTCGATAAAGATAATTCTCATTGTCCAATAAAAACACTCTGCCTAGAATGGGGTCATATGTTGTTATTGTAGCAACCGGCCCTTTTTTGACGATGTTAAATAAAGATATTTCTTTTCCTCCTGTTGAAGATATCAGTCTGATCTTTTCCATCCCTTTTGCATAATAGCTGCGGGTGCTTTTACCCTCTTCGTCAATTATGTTGCTGGTTTTAATTGTGTTATATCCATCGTTTATAAGGAGTTCCCGTCTGGAGAAAAACCAATCAATTCCATTGTCATCTTTAAAATAGGCAACTGCTTCGGGTAACAACAGGGTTTCGCTTTTGATGGTTTTTGGAAGAGGGGCATACGTAATTGTGTAGATCGAGTCCTTGGACAATGCGTATGTTGTATCGTTTTTTTGATAGACATATTGGATGTCGGTGTCTTTCAGGTAA
Organism: Bacteroidia bacterium; assembly: GCA_009929175.1. Lineage (GTDB taxonomy): Bacteria > Bacteroidota > Bacteroidia > Bacteroidales > UBA932 > Bact-08. The sequence goes on from SABC01000045.1 coordinate 5,156, forward strand.
AAAGATATATTCTGACTCTCTTTGTCATAATACATAATTCCTTCCGGGGTCGAAAATACAAATGAATTTGTATCTTTCCTCTGCACGTTATGAACAGGATACCTGAAATCATCCAGCTTTTTTAACCTCTCCATCGGAGGATGGATCAGTTTGAGGGAGTCAAAAACCAAGGAGCTGACAGGGTGTTTGGATTCCGGGGAAATGTAAAGTCCATTTGAAGTGCAGACAAGGTACTCCCCGCTTTTTTCCCCGGTTTCAATAAAGTCGTATGTGGAGTAAAACTCTTTGATTGCGATAGAGAATTGCTTTATCTGTTTGAAACTCTTGCCCTCTTCGTGTGCTGTACGCCAAAATTGGAAACTTTTACGATTTCTCAGACCAATTGTATAAAGGGTGTCTGGCCCGGCGTTTTGGTCCCGGATTGATTTTTCCGGTATGATTTGGGCAGATATCTTGTATATATGAGTGTTGAAATTGGTGTTGTAGCGTTGTTTTATGGAGTCGTTCACAATAACGTAAATTAATCCCTCGTTCGTACCTGCCAATATTGTATTTTTGTCCATAGCGCAAATTGCAGATAGCGAGGTCTGTTCGTCCAGCAATGTCTTCATACCGGTAATCTGTGACGTGGGTTTGACAGGTCCGGAGCAATTCAAGCATGCCATAGATGTCAGCATGCATAGTAGTGTGATTTTATGAGGAACTCTCATTTAATATCCCCAAAATGGTTGATGATAAGTTACTAAATCATGTTGGTGCGGATTCGTGGTTCGGGATGAGGTCTTGGGACCGATGATTTTTGAATTGATTCAAGGAGCCAAATGATGTTGCGGCCGAGAACCCTCATGGTTTGCAGACCCTCTGTGTCATGAACGGCTTCGCCCGGGGACATGCCGTGTACGCTGTTCCAGTATTGGGACGAAACTATTGGCATGTTGTTTATAGTGAAGTACTTGTTCAGTCGGTCAAAAGTAGCGCTGGCCCCACCTCTGCGGCAAACTGCTACCGACGCTGCAGGTTTGTACTCTATAAGCGTTGAGCATGAGCGGAATACGCGGTCCAGGATTGCGCAGAGCGAACCATTGGGCCCGGCGTAATAAACGGGCGATCCTATCACAAAGGCGTCTGATGATTTAAGGTTTTCCAGAATCGTTTCATAAAGCTCGTCTTTAAAAACGCATCTTCCCAACGTTTTGCATTTGTCGCAGGCAATACATCCGCGGATTGCCTTATTGCCAATCCATATGGTTTTTGTCTCTGCCCCCAACTCTTCTAACGTACGTGAAACCTCTGCAAGAGAAATACTTGTATTCCCTTTTTGGCGGGGACTGCCGTTTATTAGTAAGACCTTCATTTGCTTTTTTTACAAATATAATTCATAATGTGCTAACTTTGTAGCCCTTAATTCGAAAATATTACATTGATGGATTATTTTTCCATAATCTTGATTGCCTTTGGCTTAGCGATGGATTCGGTTGCGGTTTGCATGAGTCAGTCGGCTTGCCGCTCAATATTTATCGTGCAGAGGTCCATCAAGATCGCTATAGTATTTGGTCTTTTCCAGGGATTGATGCCGCTTGCAGGGTATTTGTCGGGTATGGGTTTTGCGGCATGGATTGAGCGTTTTGACCATTGGTTTGCTTTTATAATCTTGGGAATCATAGGTATAAAGATGTTCATGGAGCAAGATGCTTCTACTCCTGACTCCTCCGCTGGTTCATGTGAATGTACTTGTAACGGACATCAACGTGACTCAATCGATTGGAAAAAAGTTGTGGCACTGTCGTTTGCTACCAGTATAGATGCCATGGTTACGGGACTGATTTTTGTGCCTTTCCCTGAACAACTTTTCCGGATTTTGTTCATAATAGCTTTGACTACTGTAATCTTAAGTTTTACAGGAATGTACGTTGGTACATACTTTGGCAGGCAGCTTAAGTTCAATATGAACACTGTCGGCGGAATCATCCTGATCGCCATCGGATCCAAAATCCTCCTCGAGCACACAGTGCTAAGGGCTGCATCCCTCGGATAAATTAACAACTTATAGATAATGTGTGCATTGCAGCTTCCCGTTCATTTCCAGAGGTTTGAGGGCTGATCCCTTGGATAAGTTAACAAATCTCAAATAATGAGGCAGTTAAGGGAATGTGTTCATTTTCAGCAGAATGTTAATTTATCCGAGGGATGCAACAGTCGCTTGGCGGTAAGTATCAGCATATCAAGGAGTTGTTAATTTATCCGAGGGATGAAACAGTCAGGTGGTTTTGCGGTAGCTGAGGATGGCCCAGCCGTTGAAGAGGGTGGCGAAGGCGAGGAGGGCGAGGAGGGGTTCGGCCAGGTCGGTGCTGGTGCTGCCTTTGAGGTAGACCAGCCGGAAAACGGATATGATGTATCGCAGGGGACTGGCGTGGCTAAGGATTTGAGCCCATCGGGGCATGCTGGCTATCGGTGTGTAGAGGCCGCTCATGAAGATGAATGTGATGACAAAGAAGAAAATCATGAAAATCCCCTGTTGTATTGTCCGTGCATAATTTGAAATGACCAAGCCAAACCCGGACATGGCCAATACAAAAAGTGCAGAGAAAAGGTAAATTGTCACAAAACTACCTACGGGCAGGAATCCATAAATCACCCAGGCGACTAAAAAACAGACAGTCAGAACAATGAAGCCTGCTACCCAGTATGGTATCAATTTGGCCAGGATAAAGGCAGAGCGGCTAACAGGGGTGACGTTCATCTGCTCGATTGTACCACTCTCTTTTTCACTAACGATGTTGAGAGCGGGCAAAAATCCACAAATCACCGAGAGCATCATCACCATTATTGCGGGAATCATGTACACACGGTATACTAACCTGGGATTGAAGCGGTAAGAGGGTACAATCTCCATCGGGACTGTACTTGCAGGTAAGGCAATCTGCTCAACATAAGGTTCATGGACAGACCCGATATTTAGCGCTACACCGTCATCAATCATCGCCACCGTACCCTGACCGCCACCTGGCGCAACGTAGGAACCTGAAAGCTCTTTGTGAAAGTCCTGCACAATGGCAGCGAGGTAAGAGCTGCTCAGCCCGCCGCGCATACCGTTTGTGGTATTGCTCGCAATCAGCACAGACTGAGGCTCTCCGGCCTCTGCACGAGCACCGGCCTCTGCACGAGCACCGGCCTCTGCACGAGCACCGTACCCGGCAGGGATCTCCATTACTGCATCTGCCCTGCTTTGCTCAACGCTCTGCAAGGCCTCATTATAAGATGAATAGAGGCCGGTAATGCGGAAGTAGCCCGAAGATTCCACCTTGTGGACCAGCCGGGCAGAGAGGGAACTATGGTCATTATCCACGACCGACAGGTTTATGTTCTTGATTTCGAAGTCGGCAACCAAGGGAAAGAGAAGCAGCGCCATAAACGGAAGCAAAACAACCACCCTGGGCAAGAACCGGTTGCGCACAAATTGTTTGAACTCCTTTTCCAATAAATATCTTAACATAATCAAAGTCTGTATTTAAAACTTTTTAAACTTGCAGAGACAAGTACCACAGCCATAAAGCCCAGCACAGCCATCTCTTTTGCAACAGCCGGCAAACCAACTCCCTGGATCATGATTTTCTTGATGGCAATGATGTACCATTTTGCAGGAATTATTTGTGACAACCAGCGGAGAAACCAAGGCATGTTCTCTACAGGGAAAAGCATCCCAGACAGCATGATCACGGGTAACATCATTACCATGCCCGAAATGAGCAGGGCAACCATCTGTTTGTCAACGACCGATGAAATCAACAACCCCATTGAGAGGGAGACGAATATAAAGAGCAGTGAGACAAGAACCAATAATCCAAAGCTCCCGCGTATAGGTACATCCATAATAAAGTAAGAGATCAGTAAAATGGTGGTAAGGTTTACAAGCGAAATCACAAAATAGGGAACTACTTTGGAAAGAATGATTTGCAGAGGTTTCATAGGGGAGACCAGCAGTATCTCCATGGTCCCGTTCTCTTTTTCCCGGGCAATGGAGACCGACGTCATCATGGCACATATCAACATGAGTATCATGCCCATGACTCCCGGAACAAAGTTGTACGCCCCTTTGAGTGAAGGGTTGTAGAGAAGTTTTATCTGAGGGGCAAACGAATTTATTTGCAACAGATTGCCGTTTTGGATCTCTGCCTGCTCATGAATATATGAAGAGATAATGTTTGAGGCGTACATCACCAGGGTAGAGGCGGTGTTCGGGTCAGAGCCGTCTGCCATCAGCTGCACCTGATCCTCTGCAAACACTACTGCCAGCCCTGCTTCGCCCCGGCGGAACACCTCGTCAAACTGATCGGTATTGTCCATATATCCCTCAAAAATAAAGTATTCGCTGTGCGACAGCCTCTCTGCAACAGCCCTTGTGTCAGAGTTGTGCACAGGGTCAAAAATCACGAAACGGGTGTTCTTTACCTCCGTAGTCATCATGTAACCAAAGAGTATCAGGATCACAACCGGTAGCAGCAACAGTATGATGGTGGTCCACCTGTCCCTGAGGATATGGAGAAACTCCTTTTTTACAAATGTAGTGAATTGTCTCATAATGCTTTATCCTTATCAATCTCCAGTGCGGGTAGAGTTCCTTGCCAGCTTTTGGAAAACCTCGTCCATGCTTCCTGCAGCATAGCGCTGTTTTAATGAGGCCGGAGAGTCCAAGGCTTCGATTCTGCCGTCCACCATTATAGAAACTCTGTTGCAATACTCTGCCTCGTCCATGTAATGCGTAGTAACAAAGATGGTTATGCCCCTGTCGGCGGCACCGTATATCATCTCCCAAAAATTCCTGCGTGCAGAGGGGTCAACGCCGCCGGTGGGCTCGTCAAGGAAAACGATTTTGGGGTCGTGGAAAATTGCAACTGAGAAGGCCAGCTTTTGCTTCCAGCCGGGAGGCAGTGAATTCACAAAGCTGTCTCTCTCTCTTTCGAATCCTAACTGTTTGAGAAGTATGTTGGTACGTGTCTCTATCTCACTCTTTGGAACCCCGTAGATACCGGCATAGAGCCGGATGTTTTCCCAAACCCTCAGATCTTCGTACAGGGCAAATTTTTGGCTCATGTAACCGATTCTCCTTTTTATTTGTTCTTGCTGGTTCCGGATGTTGTACCCGGCAACCATTGCTTTGCCCGAAGAGGGTAGGCTCAGTCCGGTGAGCATTCTCATTGCGGTGGTTTTTCCTGCACCATTGGCTCCCAGGAATCCATAAATCTCTCCCTTGCGAACCTCGAAAGAAATATTGTCTACAGCCGTGAACGAACCAAATTTTTTTGTCAAATTCTCTGCAATAATCACTTGTTCCATAATCATCTGCTTTTGTTTTGGATTATTTCCTGAGACGTAGTTTTATAGCTCTCAATACCTGCAAGTTCCATAAAGCAATCCTCTATGCTTGCTTTGATCTTTTGTGCCGTTACCTCTTTTAGGCCTTGATTGCCAAGTTGTTCTACCAGGTCATTTGCAGAGATTCCGTGGACTGTGGTCACATGATGGGAATCTCCAAACGGGAAAGAGGTTAGCACTCCGGGGTGGTTGCGCAGAGCCTGCAGCAGCCTTGACATCTCTGCACTCTTGAATGCCCAAAGCTCATGATTGTAGCCTGATATAATGGCATTTGGAGAGTCGATTTGCAGAAACCTTCCTTCTCGGATCAAGGCTATGCGGTCGCAGAGAGCAGCCTCGTCCATGTATGGGGTTGATACCAGAATTGTGATACCTTGCTCTTTGAGCCTTTTGAGCATCTCCCAAAACTCTTTTCGTGATACCGGATCCACTCCGGTTGTGGGTTCGTCCAGGAAAAGCACTTTTGGTTTGTGTATCAGCGCACAACAAAGGGCAAGCTTTTGTTTCATACCCCCTGAAAGACGACCCGCCATACGTGTTTTGAAAGGTTCCAATTGGATGTATATATCTTTGATTAAATGGTAGTTTTCCTCTATTGTTGTATTGAAGACCCTTGCAAACACTGTAAGGTTTTCCTCTACTGTAAGGTCTTGGTAGAGAGAGAACCTGCCGGGCATGTATCCGATTATGCCCCGTATATCCTTGAATTCCTTTACAATATCATATCCCTCTACAGTCGAATTGCCCGAGTCGGGGAGGAGAAGGGTGGTGAGAATCCGGAAAAGGGTGGTTTTACCGGCCCCGTCAGGGCCAATTATCCCGAATATCTCTCCTTGATTGACTTCGAAAGAGATATTTTGCAAGGCTTTTACCCTTTTTGTTTTGTTCTGCTGTAAGTTGTGATAACTCTTTGATATAGAGTGACAGCTGATTGGTATCATCTTTTTTAACTTTAGAAATCTTTTTTAAAATCAGAAAATCAATTGACCATACATGCCTATTTTAAGGAACCCGTCGTTGATTACTTTGATTTTGATTGCATAGACCAGGTTCGCCCTTTCGTTTTTGGTGTGTATGTTTTTTGGAGTGAACTCCGATTTTGCCGAAATCCATGATAGGGTGCCAGGGTATTCCCTTGTCTTGTCCCCGTAATCGGTGTAAACCTTAACTGGTTGACCTAGTTTGATTTTACTTAACTGGTCCGATGTGATGTAGGCCCTGAGAGTCATCTCGGAGAGGTCGGCTAGTTTGTACAGAGGCTTTCCTGGTGTTGCAAGTTCGTATGCCCGGGCATATTTGGTAAGTATGGTGCCTGTCAGTGGTGCGATGATTTTGCATTTGGTTATCTGGTCTTCAATTTGTTCTACTTGGGCTTCCAGTGTTGCAACATCTTGGGTAATGCTGTTGGTTGTAACATTGAGTGAAGACTTTTGGGCTTCGAGTTGTTTGCTGAGTAGGGCAATGTAGGCGGTGATGTCGTCCAATTGCTTTCCTGTGGCAGCATTTGCGTCGAATAACCTCTGCACTCTCTCCTTTTCTTGCAACTGGGTGGATATCTGTTGTTCCAATACAGCTATCTGTTTTTGTACATTTGGGTTTCTGCTTTGGATTGCTCGGATATTGTTGACCAGTTGTTTTTTGCGAAGGATAAGCTGGGTGCTGTCAATTGCTCCGATCCTCTGCCCGGCCATCACTGAGTCTCCTTCGTCAATGTCCAATTGTAGGATCTTGCCGCTAACTTCGGATGCGATCGTTACCTCGGTGGCTTCGAATGTTCCTGTGGCGTCAAAAATATCTTTGTCCTTGTTACATGATGTTAGCGATGTTAGTGTGGTTGGCCCGATAACTAATCCTAAAAATATGATTAAAAGATATTTATGGATCTTTTGTTTTTTATGGATACATTTATACCCGTGGTGATTTTGATAGGCTGTTTTCATGGAATTAGTTGTTGGTTATGGTGTTAAGATTATATATTGCCATAAGTAGTTGCAACTCTCTTATCTGCTGTTCGGTCTTTGAGGAGTTTAAGGCATTGAGCTCCCTGAGCAAATCGCTGACTGTGATTGTTCCGTTGGCAAGGGATGATTCTGCACTTTTTAGGATATTTGTGCGGAGAAGGATTATCTCTTGGTCCTGGGCCAATTGTTCTCTAAGCTGCTCGATTTCATTGTTGCTCCGTGAAATTGCTAATCCTGTGTTGTATAGGAATTTGTCTTGTTGGAGTTGTATCCTGCTTTTGTTTATGTTGAGGTTACGAAGAGTATTTGACTGGGTGTAAAGGGAACCGAGGTTCCAGACTAATCGGGCTCCTGTAATATAAAACCCGGTGAAGCCAGATTCCAGCATGTTTAATCCTGGGTCGCCGTAACCACCTTGAAAAAATAGGCTAAGCTTAGGAAGTGCAGCAGTTTTTATTAACTTTTTTTGACTTTCCTGAGCTTGACTCTGAGAATGGAATAGGCTGAGTTCGGGGCGGTTGATCAGTGGCGAACCTGGAGGGTATTCATCGTTATGTGTTGTTAATTGCCCTAGCAGGTATTCTGGTTTTTGAAGGGGTTGTTTCATTATCGAAGGGTCATTTGTCATTGCCGAGAGCATTTCCCGGTAGGCCTTGATGGTGCTTTTGACTACTGCAAGTTTTTGGATAGCTTTTAGTTCCTCTGCCTGGATCTCTTCGAGATTGCTTGCTTTTGCAACTCCGTTTTGTACAAGCGCTTCAATTTTGGAGTGATTTGTACGGAGTTCGTTTATCAGATCAAATGTTTGTTCTTGTTGTTTTTCCAGAATTAAGATTCCGAAAAAAAGTTGGGCAACTCTTTCTTTAAGAGCGTAAAGTTCTACCTCCAGTTGTTGTTTCTCGGTTTCGCTGTTCCTGATTGCCAATTCTTTTTGTGAAGCGATTGCTCCTCCATCCCAAATCAATTGGTTTATCTCTGCTACTATTTGGTGTTGATCTCTTCCTGGAACTGTGACCTGGAAAGCAGCCCCGTTTGGGCTTACTGGTTGACCGGATATTTGGTTTAACTTATCAAGCAAGGATTTTGGCAGACTGGTCACTTCGGATTGGTAAGTACTACGTGCAGAGACGGATAGTTGGGGCAGATATCCTCTGCCTGCATTGGAAAGGGTATATGCCATGGATTGTTCTATCAGGCCAAATTGTTTGACCATCGGGTAGTTGCTCCTTGCCATCTCTTGACATACATCAATGCTTAGTTGACCGAATAAAGCATTGGTAGTGAGAATGCAAAGTGTTATGCCCAGAATCGTTGTTTTTTTTAACCTCTTCATGTTTTGCTTTCAACTTTTTTATTAGGATTTTTTTCTAAATAGTTGCCTTTTATAACTAGATATGACTTGGATGAAATATTGGCTTGAATATAGATTGGCGTTTGGGATTTAACTTAATTATTTAATAGCGCTATTAATAAAATTGCAAATTTTTTTCTTTTTTTCACGGTTTATCACCTGCTAATCATTTCCGTAACCAAGGTATCTTAAAATAATTTTCACGTTTTCTTTCCGTCTCTTTTTGATCACATGTTCCTTTTCAATTTGTTCCATACCCAAAACTTCGGCTGCCACAGGCATCAGTAAAAAAAGGGAAGCATTCAATGAAACCATTGTAATAACGAGGTCCATCATGGTAATATCTGCATTTATACTCCCTTGTTTAATCTCTTGCCTGAGCTCATTTTCGAGACTGTCAATAACCTTAAGTGGAACAGACTGCAGGTTTTGCTTGATTGTTTTTATATGGTCAGGACGGCGACTGAGTTCGTTCATAATGAGAGATATCATTTTGGGATGTTCGTTAAGAAGATCAAAATGACTCTCCACTATCTGTATGATTTTTTGTTTAAATGATAAATTTTTGTTGAAATTAAAATCAAATATTCCATTAAAAAAGGTGTTGAACCTCTTTTCAAAAATTGAATCAAAAAGGTTTTCCTTAGTACGGAAGTAGTAGTGTACAAGTGCCTGGTTGCAACCCGCCTCGGCAGCAATTTCAGTCGTAGACGTCATCACATATCCCTTTTCAAGAAACAACCTCTCCGCTGTCTCCAATATTATCTGTTCAAAATTTTGATCCTTCTCCTGAGTCATCTTTAATTGATTTATTTAATAATCCTATTAACAATGCAAATGTATAAACTATTTTCAATAATACAACCCCCTCCCGGCTGCATCCCTCGGATAAATTAACAACCACCTAGCTTTGTGACCATTGCAGCTTCCCTGCGGGGCCGCATCGTAACCGTTCATTGATCCCCGCCTTTTACTCATGATTCAAGGTCTCTACCTTTGTTGCAAAAAGATTATGACACCAATCAAAGCAGCAAGGCGAT
>SABC01000151.1 GCA_009929175.1 Bacteroidia bacterium
CATTGATGTCGCTTTTCTTCCAAAGAACCTGCCTTTCACAATGAGTGACGACATGTTCATAGAGGCGGTAAAAGTTATAAAACCTCACAATGTATGCCCGTATCACTTCTTCCAGCTTGATGTGGAAGGGTTGGAGAGGAGAATGCCAGAAGGTGTAAAAATGTTTATTAAATAGAATCATATAAAATGGTAAGAAGATTAATAGAGTGTGTCCCTAACTTCAGCGAGGGGAAGAATATGCTGGTGATAAAGCAGATTACCGATGCAGTGGAAAGTGTTGAAGGTGTAAAGCTTTTAAATGTTGATCCCGGAAATGCAACCAACAGAACAGTCGTTACATTTGTCGGTGAACCGGAGTTCGTCGTTGAAGCCGCCTTCAGAGCAGTCAAAAAGGCATCAGAGGTTATAGATATGAGTCATCATCACGGGGAACACCCAAGGATGGGGGCTACTGATGTTTGCCCTCTTATACCGATTGCCGGTGTATCAATGGAGGAGTGCGCAGCGATGGCAAGAGCACTTGCAAAAAGAGTAGGGGAAGAGTTGTCAATACCGGTATATTGCTATGAAAGCTCTGCGTTCAAACCTGAACGCAGAAATCTGGCTAATTGCCGCTCAGGAGAATACGAGGGACTTTCAAGAAAATTTGCAGATCCTCAGTGGAAACCGGATTTCGGTCCCGATAAATTTGAGGGGAGAGTTGTTCACACTGGAGCAACAGCAATAGGAGCAAGGGATTTTCTCGTGGCAATAAATTATAATCTGAATACCACCTCTACCAGGAGAGCCAATGCGATAGCATACGATGTCAGGGAGAAGGGGCGCAAATTAAGAGAGGGAAATCCGATCACAGGAAAGGTTGTAAAGGATGAAAATGGCAAAGATGTCTGGACACCCGGCACACTCAAGGGGTGCAAGGCTATAGGATGGTATATTGAAGAATACGGTATTGCCCAGGTCTCCATGAATGTTACAAATATTACACAGACACCTGTCCACGTTGCGTTTGAAGAGGTTGTGGCCAAGGCTGCAGCGCGAGGTATCAGGGTGACCGGCTCCGAGATTGTGGGGCTGATACCTAAGAAGGTTCTTATTGATGCCGGAAAATTCTATCTGGAAAAACAACAACGTTCTCTTGGAATTTCAGAGGATGAGATAATTAAGATTGCTGTCAAATCTATGGGACTTGATGATCTCAGGCCATTCGACCCTAAGGAGAAGGTTATAGAGTATCTGATTGAGGATAAAGCCAAAAAGAGACTTGTAGATCTGACTGCCGCAGATTTTGTTGCCGAGACTGCCTCTGAGTCACCTGCTCCCGGTGGGGGATCTGTCTCTGCCTATATGGGATCGCTTGGAGCATCTCTCGGAACTATGGTAGCAAATCTTTCGGCACACAAGCCGGGCTGGGATGACAGATGGGAATATTTTTCCCGTTGGGCAGCCAAGGGACAGGAGATACTTGCCGAGCTGCTGTTTTTGGTTGATGAGGACACAAATGCCTTCAACCGTATCCTCGAGGCTTTTTCAATGCCAAAAAGCACAGATGAAGAGAAGGCACAGAGAACGGAGGCAATTCAGGCAGCAACACAATATGCCACAGAGGTGCCTTTAAGGACAATGAGAGTGGCCTATTCTGCATTTGATCTTCTGGAGGCGATGGTTAAGGATGGTAATCCGAACTCTCTCTCTGATGCAGGAGTCGGTGCACTGGCTATCAGGGCTGCTGTTTATGGTGCATACATGAATGTTTTGATTAACTCAGCAGATCTTAAGGACATTAAAATTTCTGAAAATCTTAAATCTGAGGCTGAGGTTATTTTTGAAAAGACACGGGAAAGAGAAATCACTATTACTGATTCACTCTTTAAAACATTAAAATCTCGCTGATAAATGACTGGAAATTGAATTTTGAGTCCTATCTTTATGGCAGATTAACAGAAGTTTTATGCGGAATATCCTGGTGCTTTTGTTTTCGTTTTTCGTACTGTCCTGTAATTCAGCGAAAAAAGAAAACGACAAGCTCTTTTCTCAGATGCAATCCTGGGAAAAATTACTTATTATTGATTCTGATGCCCTACTGGATAGTCTCATGACTATTGACAAGTCTATGATGTCAGATGAGAATGAGGCCTACTATTATTTGTTGACCAGTATGGCTAAGGAGAGGAGTGGAAGGTCATTCCGGGATAAGGATGAGGAGAATATGGATAAATCGCTGGAATGGTACAGGACTCATGACAAGGCAGGTGACAATTATTGCAAGGCTCTCTTATATAAGGGAATAGCCATTACATCAAACGGCAGTAAAAGAGACACTATTGCTTATGAATATATTCTGAAGGCAGATTCTGTGTATCAGGAGAAGCATGTCAACGATAAGTACACCCTAGCCAAATGTTATGAGTACAAGAGCCGGATCCTTAAGGCACAGAATGCATACCCTCTTGCAGAGATATATCTTGGGAAAGCACTCAAGGCAACAACTGACTTAAATGATTCTATAGGTATATTAAGGTTAAAGACAAAGCTTTTCAGGTTATACCTATCTATGGGAAAGCTCTCAAAAGCGTTTCAAAATATTTCGGAATTTCAATTTGAGCAGAACCCCTCCCCTTTGATCCAATACGAGTTAAGCTACGCCTTTTACATCTTTTATAGTAGCGCCAAGGATACAGAAATGGCTGTAACCTACCTGAAAAGAATGATTGAGATTGCCAGAAAAAATGATCTCAAGGATATCGACTATGCAAATTTGAATTACCGGCTCGCAATATATTACGAGCTGCACGGCCCTAAGGATAGTACCAGTACCTTTTATCTGAAGGCATTGGATGAGACTAAGGATTCCCTTACAAGTCAAGGTCCGACATATTTTTC
>SABC01000152.1 GCA_009929175.1 Bacteroidia bacterium
AATCCGCGGTATAATAGATGAGATGTGGAAACAATCATATGTAGCCATAGCCAACATAAACAACCTGCTAAAGTACCTTGAACTGAAAAAAACCACCCTCAATCCAATCAACTATTCATTCATCAAAGGAGAGCTTTTGGGGCTGAGAGCTTTTATCCACTTTGACCTGATGCGTGAGTTCGGGTACGGGAACCTGGGAACAAGGAGGGACATTATGGAGAAACCCACAATCCCATATGTTGTCACATACACAAAGGACTATACCGATCAGCTATCATATGCAGAGACCATACAGCTCATGTTAAAAGATATAAATGAGTCGCTTGAGCTTCTTCAAACCATAGACCCCATCGTGGGAACTCATCCCACGAGCTATTATTCGGAGGTAAACATCGATGGTTTTTACAATAATCGTCATAAGAGGATGAACTATTATGCCGTACAGGCACTCAAGGCAAGGGTTTGTCTGTGGGAGGGCAGCGAGAACTACAAAAGTATGGCACTTGCTGCAGCGCAGGCTGTAATCAATGTAGTTCCATCCAAATTTTCCTGGGTTCCGTCCAATGAGGTCGCAATCACCGAGACAGACAGGAATCTCACATTCTGGCAGGAACATATTTTTGCCCTGGATGTACAGATGATTGGCGGGACCAGTTTCGGTACCATTGTAAACAACATATTCAACTCGGTTTCGAATCCCTATACCTCGCAAACAATATCTTCCACAAATGCAGCTTCCCTGTTTGAAAGCATGTCGGCCGATTACAGGTACACATACGTGACAAGGGCCGAGGGAAACAATATAACACCCATCAAGCTATACCAGAGTCAAAATAATAACAAAAAGCAATACTGGAACATAGTGCCGCTCATGAAGATTTCGGAGATGTACTATATTGCAGCAGAGTGTGATCCTGCAAATGCAACACAGTATCTGAATACAGTTCGTGCACAAAGGGGAATTACCACACCATTGGGGGGCGGGGCAAATATTGCCAAGGAGATCGAAAAAGAGTACAGGAAGGAGTTCCTGTGCGAGGGCCAGCTTTTCTATTATTACAAACGCCTTGGATACACAACACTTCCTTCTCCTGTGACTACCCCATCTTCCATGAATGATGTCAGCTACATTCTGCCATATCCCGATAAGGAGATAATTTACGGTAACAGAATACAATTTTAAAAATCAGGTTATGAAAAAAATAGGATATATTGTTTTAATTTTAATTCTTTCAGTAAGTTGCACTAAGAGTGAACTTCCCAGCTATGACAAAAACTATTCAGCTGTAAATTTCACCCCTCTGGATGCAAATAAACCCGACATATTCCAATTCTCTTTCACACGTGTTATTGGCAGTAACGAAATGATAGCCGAGTTACCGGTAAGGATCAGCGGAATGGTTTCTGATGCCGAAAGAAGTTTCAATGTCGAGGTACTCAGGTCCACAACATCATCGTCCAACTACCAGATTCTAGGAGGAGTGATACCTGCAAACAGCTATACCGGAGTTCTCAGGGTAAAGATTTTCAACAGGCCCGAATTAAGAACGACCAGCGACACCTTGTTCATACAAATTGCCAAAAATGATTACTTTGATACCGGGGCAAAAGAGTATAGTGTTGCCAAACTAGTATGGAACGACCAGTTAGTCAAGTTTTCCCGTTGGATGTTCCTGTCTATGTTTACAACACCATATTACAGTCCTAACTTGCACAGGGCTTTGGTTGCAGCCACAGGAGAAGATGACCCCAGTGACTTGGTAAAGATTATTAATAAAATTTATTCAGGACAACTTTACAGGTACCTCCAGCAATGGAAGGCCGATCATGGAGGAGAGCCGTTGCGCCATGATGCTAACGACGGCAATATTCAATGCCTCGGTTGGGAAATAACTACTTTATAACCTTTTAACACGACAAAGATGAAAAGAATATTATATATTTTCCCGTTTATTATTGTTGTCCTGGCTCTTACGGGGTGTTTCCAGGATAAAAGCACATTTGACACACAAAAGATTGACGAAGTCAGGATTGAAACGGTCTCTATAAACTATTATGACGAAAACCTGCAAGCGATTTTTATCCCTACACAAGAGGTACTTAACATTAAGATCAATGTTATCAAAGGCAATAACAGTAACCCTAATGTAACATATGAGTGGAAAATCAACCCGGCACCGTGGCTTATCCCATCATTGGACCTTGAAGGAGATGATGAACTCTCTTACAAAGTTGGTCTCAAGATCAGTACCACCAGCCCATACAGGCTCTCGGTTACTGTGACAGACCAAGATACCGGTTTGAAATATTTCAAGGAGTGGAAACTCTACATTTCGGGTAAGTTTTCCGAAGGTATTGTTATTGCACACACAAAAGATAATTCTACATCCGATTTATCGTTCGTAAGTTCCCAAATGTTTTCGGAAAATGCCGTGAGCGAATATATCGACCAAAACATCTTCTCGAGCGGGCAAGGATCAACAATGCAGGGGCTGGTTACCCATATGGTATATTATGCTTCGCAGAGGAGTATTTTTGGTGTGACCAGCACAAAGGAATCATTCCGGGTCAATGCCAACGACTTTAGCCTTTATGGTTATGGGAAAGAACTCTTTACCTATGATGCAATCTCAACATCAAACGCAACCGGCATGTATTTTGGTAATTCAGGAAATATCTACATGGTAGATAACGGTCTCATATACGCTGCATACTCGTCCAATTCCCATAAATTCCCCTCGGCAATCCATTATAACAGCAATCCGCCATACAATGTGGATGGCCCATTGGTATGCTACACATATAACCCGGGAGATAAGGCAAGGGGAATATTTTACGATGCCGGCAGCAGCACCATCAAAGTGCT
>SABC01000153.1 GCA_009929175.1 Bacteroidia bacterium
GACATATGTACCGCCACGTACTGCACCCCTGTATGCAAGACCGGGGGCTTTCATGACACCGCGAGTCAATAACGCAGTGCCAACCAAAGATCCTGCCAACCGACCCGGATCGTTTTTTAATCCTTCATAGATCCCCTCTCCTTGCATCTTCAAACCTTGTGCGGCAAACCCCGCAAATACTGGTACTGCAACCGCAGGATTCGTCGTCATTGATTTCGCAAGATGGGTTGCACCACCGGGGATCATTCCTGCGAATCGTGCTATGCCGGGAACGGTATCTGATACAACTCCTTTTCCAAACCCACTAACTAAAGACGGATTTGTAATAACAGGACCTAGCGCGCCACGCGCAATAGTTCCAACTACCGGAACGGAGAGGATTGGATTGATGATATTCTCATGAACACGTTGTAATTTTGGAGCGATGTCGTGTTCATAGGGTTTACCGATATGCTGTTCATATCCTTTGGCAATATCATCCATTGTCCGATAAAACCATCCCCCTTTCTCCCGCGCCCGATCTTCAAATGTTGGTTGATATGGATGAACCAATCCTGCTTTATAGTAATCTTTTGGGGAGATAACCGAGAATTGGGGTGTCGTAGATTCTTGGGGGGATGCTTTTGCGGCTGTAATTGGTCCTGAAATTTTAAACTTTTCTGCATGGGTTAACGGTCTAGATACGGTACTAACCCCAGGGTCGGGCCATTCTGATGTGTGCTTGGTTTCAACCGACATAGAAACTGTTGGTTTCGGGGGGGTCGGTTTTAAATTTGGTGGCGATTTTACGATTGGGGGTTTGGTTGTTATTACAAACCCTTTATTAAACCCTTTATTCGCACCAAAATACTGTGCCCCACCCGATATAGGGGATACATGGGGTAATACTGCCTGACGGGTGGCATAACCCGCCTGTACCACAGGAGATAATACATTCCGAACTTGCTGACTTAACCAATTGAATACCATGATAATTCACCCACTCATTTCTTCTTTTTCATTGTCGGAACAACCGATGCCGTACCATAACCCATGCCGGGGGGGAGTTTTACTTTAGGGATGTTATTCCAAATATTCGATACCTGACGCATTCTTTCTGTACCAGAATAATACCCCTTATGAACAACAGTAGATAGTTCATCCAATTTTGTTGCTGGACGAACAAACTGTTGCCGCGCAATCCAATCAACAGGATCACCAATTTTTGTAATTTTTGGAGTACGAGATCTACTAAACATCCCCGGAACCGTAATTTCATACATATCCACTGCACCACCACGCGAACCAGTAACTTTTTGTAATGCAGATATTTTTTTTGCACTATCTAATTGCCGCAGTAGATTCATATCTGTAATTTCGCCTGAACCCCGTAGTTTAGGACCTGTTACGGGGTGGTCCCAAAACCTATCCACAACATCTTTTGCGACTTTACTTTGTAGATTTTCAAATGCTTTTGGCGTATCAGTTACACTATATCCAATACGTTCCCCTGTTTGAGGATGTCGTGCCGCTGACCTTCGTACGTCTGTCAACACCAGACGTTTCGGTTCCCATAATTTCCATGCAGGTTTATTGAATTTTGAAATTATACGAGAACTAAATTCATCGAATCTTGCCATAGACTTAACATCTGCCAAAGAGGGGATCGAATCACCACTTACAAGATATTTTTTCCCACCTACTTCTCGAATGATTTGGGGATGGGTATGGATGCTTCGCCCCCCCTGTAACCCCATGCGCTCAACCCCCACACTACTCGCCTTTCGTGTAAGACCAAATAAATTTAAATCTATTTCTTTTCCAAGAGGACGAAACATACGTAATTTTTCGTATGCGCCAACACCCTGCTTCCGAACCATATTTATTTCGCTTTGTGAAGGACCCCAACCAACCCGATCCCCAATGAACGGATCGTATGCCGTGGGTTTTGATATAATGGGTTTTGGTCCCACGGCTTTTGATACCGCTTTTACACCAGATTGAACTGTTTTTAGACCGCTTGGTAAAGCACCACCAATTGCCGCACCCGTGATAAATGAAGCCATTGGGCGGAATATCTGACGGGTTGCGCCTGTTATATCGCCTGTCTGTGCTTTCTTAGTTGCTTCAGGAACTTCTGGAGCAATCATCATACCTGACGATACTGCCGCGATTGAGGGCATTACTCCGGGTTTTTGGATGGTTTTTCCCACCCCCGAAAATATAGGAACTAAACGAGGAGTATACCGAGCGATGCGGGGGGCGGCAACTGCAACCCCACCCCTAACCGCCGGACCTATAACGGAACTCGAACCTGCAGTCAGTAATGCGGTTGCTCCTGTAATGGATGGATCTTCACGAATTGCATCATACTGAGCTAAACCAAACCCCGCAACCAAATCCCTCACAGGGTTTTTAATGGGTGTTGTGGGTTGTTTCTGACCCATTTGCATGATCCGTGAAATACCCCAATCAATACTGCGGATCAACGGATTCGTACCCACGCCAATCTTCATCCCAAGACCCACGGCAGGGACATCTGATGATGGCATATATTTATGCGTGATTTGACGCAACGGATCGCCTTCCCATAATGTGAACGGTTTTTTTGAATCTATAATCGGGGGTGTGACAGGTGTTGAGGTTAATGAAGGAGAAGAATCCCTTGTAACTCCTGTTTGTGTGGCAGATGCAACCTGTACAGGAGATATGACGGGTACCTGTTTTTTTCCCTGAATAACGGATGCGGCATCAACCCCAACTTTCGCTACTGATGACAGAACGGGAGCGCGGGTTACTGCCTGTATTAGCGGGGCTGATGCACGTTGGAATGATACTATCGGTTGGGTTATGGCAGAAATCCTCTGTACAGACATTGCC
>SABC01000154.1 GCA_009929175.1 Bacteroidia bacterium
TATTCCCTTTTAGGTAAGATGAAGATAGATGAATTCAAGGCAATTGCAATTTTTTTAGTGGTGCTGTTGCTTTGGGCAACTGATAAACAACACGGGATTTCCCAGACTGCCGTTGCTTTCATGGGTGCAGTTGTTGCGCTTTTGCCCGGTATCGGGATAGTGAAGTGGAATGATGTGGATATTCCTTGGCACTTGATGCTGTTTTCGGCAGGGGCCTATACCTTGGGGGCTGGTTTGGAGGTTACGGATTTACCGGCAATTATGGTAGACTCGGTGTTCAGCCATTTTGGAATCACTGAGCAGACTCCCTTTTGGGTTCTCTACCTGGGTCTTACTTTTATAATGATATTCAGTGGTATTTTATTCCAGTCCAAAACCATGAGGGCCTTGATTTTTGTCCCCATTGCCATCGGGATTGCCCAAAAGTTTGGTTACCCTGTTATGAGTTTGTCTTTCCCGGTTGCTTTGCTTATAGAGCATGTTTATGTGCTGCCGTTTAACAGCAAACCTGCCGCCTTGCTCTACACGACTAACCACTACAGCATATCCGACACCTTCCGGTTCGGATTTACAATGGTTGTGATCAGCTGGTTTGTGATAATTATTTGGGGAGAGACAGTTTTACGTTGGCTTGGTTATACTCCTAACGGAGTGTTCTGATGAACGAGCTGATCTCTGCAAAGTTTTCATCTATTGTGGAGTTCCCGTCAAAGCCGTGGTAGATTCCTTTTGCACGGTAGATTCCTATCAGGGGTTCGGTATGCTCTTTATAGGCTTCCAGCCTTTTTTTTACAACATCAGTGCGGGCATCATCTTCGCGCCCTTCTATTGCAGCCCTTCCCTGGATTCTCTTTATAATGACATCTTCGTCTGCATGGAGCGATATTACAGCGTCTATCTGCATCCCTTTCTTTTCCAGCATTGCTTCCAATGCGGTTGATTGCGTCACTGTCCTTGGGAACCCGTCATAAAGGAATCCAGAGTAATCCTTCGATTGGTTCAAAAGGCTTTCAATAATATCTATGATCAACCGGTCGCTAACTAGTAATCCGGAATCCATCAACTCCTTAACTTTGATTCCCAGTTCGCTTCCCAAGCGGACCTCTTCCCGTAGGATATCCCCGGTAGAAATATGTTTGTAATTGAATTCTTTTGAAAGCAGAACACACTGACTGCCCTTGCCAGCACCGGGAGGGCCAAAGATTATAAAGTTTTTCATACCCAGGTTTATAAGAATAACCTTATAAAGGTAAAAAATAATTGGCAAACAATCTAATTTCCAGGAAACAAAAAAGTCTGCAACTCTTACGAATCGCAGACTTCCTGTCGGGGTACTCCGACTCGAACGGAGGACCCCCTGCTCCCAAAGCAGGTGCGCTAGCCAACTGCGCCACACCCCGATTTAAAAAAAGAACTACCCTTCCCCCAAAGGGACTGCAAAGATATACAAATTATTTTAAAAACAAATACATCCCTCGGATAAATTAATAACTTTCATATTGTCTGGTTGTTGCGGCTTTCGGAAGATTCTCAGCTAGTTGTGGTTAATTTCCTGGGATAGATTAATAACTTCCTGAAAATCATTCGAAAGCCGCAACTGAGATATAATGAAGGTGTTGTTAATTTATCCGAGGGATGTGGCACGATTTATGAGTCGTGTGCGATATAAGCGAAAGCGATAAATGAATTAATAAATATGAAACGAATGAATTTTTATGATTTCGAGGCAGAGAGCCTCAAAGGTACAGTGGTTCCAATGTCGGAATTCAAGGGTAAGACAGTTATTGTGGTCAATACCGCAAGTAAGTGTGGATTAACTCCTCAGTATGAGGGTTTGGAGGAGCTTTATCGTAAGTATAAAGAGGATGGATTGGTTATTTTGGGATTCCCTTGTAACCAGTTTGCTAACCAGGAATCCGGGAGCGCTGGTGAGATTGAGGAGTTTTGTCAGGTAAATTACGGGGTTACATTTCCTATGTTTGCAAAAGTAGATGTAAATGGCGAAGATGCACATCCTTTGTTCAAATATTTGAAAAATGAGTTGGGGTCCCTGTTTGGTAGTAAGGTAAAATGGAATTTTACAAAATTTGTCATAGATAAGGATGGGAATCCTGTAAAGAGGTTCGCACCCTATACAAAACCAGTCAAAATGGAAGAGTTTATTAAAAAGCTACTGTAACTTTTATATTTATGAGTAATCACAAAACTGAAAACCTGGATGTGACCGGTATTGGTGCCGAGGTTTTATATCTGGAAAACCAAATTTGTTTTCCCATGTATGCTGCTTCCAGGCTAACCAACCAGTTGTATACCCCTTTGCTTAAAGAGATGGGACTGACTTATCCGCAATATTTGGTCATGTTGGTTTTGTGGCAGCACAAGGAGTTGACAGTAAATGAGATTTGCACAAGGCTTATTCTGGAAACAAATACTGTTACGCCTCTGCTTAAACGACTGGAGCAAAAAGGACTGATAGTCCGAAAACGTTCTCTTGACGATGAGCGGATCGTTATTGTTTCACTTTCTGAGAAGGGTGTGGTTCTAAGGAGTGAGGCTTTACTTATTCCATCAAAAATATCGGAAAATTTCAATGGAAACGAGATATCAATGGATGAGATGCTTGCATTCAAAAAGACTATTTGGAAGTTACTCGGGATTCTTAAAACCAAATAAAGTAGAGAATTAATAAAAAATTGCTTTACTTTTGATCCATAAAATTTTAATTCTCCTGTTGTCCTCAAAATTGCTGGATGACCATTACTAGTGATGCGTTAACTTTCGCATCTGAGTTTGTAACTAATTAATATTATATAATTTAACTAAGTTCTTTGATAACCGCGATTTGAAATGAGTTC
>SABC01000155.1 GCA_009929175.1 Bacteroidia bacterium
GGTGGTTATCAATCAAAGTGGCACGGTGGAGCAGGTGAACCACTACTATCCCTTTGGTGGATTGATGGGCGAAAGCACGGCGGGAGGCGTCCAGCCGTACAAGTACAACGGCAAGGAACTGGACCGCATGCACGGGTTGGATCTGTTCGATTACGGCGCACGTCATTACGACGCGGCTATCGGCAGGTGGTGGACGGTGGATCCGCTGGCGGAGAAGTATTATTCGATTTCGCCGTATGTGTATTGTAAAAATAACCCTGTGAGGTTTGTTGACCCAAACGGGATGTGGTATGATGATTATATCGTCAATCACGAAAAGAAGCATATCGAAAGAATCAAAACAACCGATAAGACGGATAGGATTTTTGACGGTAGCAACCTGAAAGGAACAATTGTTGAAAAAGGCGAATTTAATGTAGAAGAATATAAGAACCAAGGATACTCTGTAAATACGGTTGTTGCCTCCGGAATGGCAATAACGGACTTGGGACTCTCCGTTTTAGGCGGAGAGATGGCGTTTGCCAAAATTGGAGCCTGGATTGGCAAGGGAATATCAGCTTTAAGGACAAGCGGTGCGGCTAAAGCAGCGGAAGCAGGTGTAGAGGTTGGGGCGAATGCCGCTAAGACGGGAGGAAATATAGTTTACCATTCAGTAGAAGCGGGAGTTACCCAATATGTTGGAATTACAAACAATTTGGCACGAAGAGCAGCCGAGCATCTAGGAACAAAAGGAATTAAAATTGAACCTTTGATGCAAGGGCTTACAAGATCGGATGCCCGAGCCGTTGAACAAGCGTTAATTGAAATTCACGGATTAGGAAAGAATGGGGGGACATTGCTCAATAGGATAAATAGTATTTCGCCAACAAACCCGACTTACGGCTCACAATTGCAAAGAGGTTATGATTTATTAAAATCAATTGGTTATTAGGAATGGCAAGAATTAAAATTGGGGATATTTTTGAAATCAATACTCCGAAAGGGAAAGCTTATTTACATTACATTCATAAGGATAGTGTAACAGGGGAATTAATACGAGTTTTACAAGGATTATATTCTGAGAGACCAGCCAACTTAGAAAAGTTGGCTGCCTCAGAAGAACGATATACCATATCATTTCCTCTTTCCGCAGCAACAAAACAAAAAATAGTTGAGCCCGTAGGATATTTTCCTGCTTCAAATTTTAGTAAACCTAAATTGATGAGAACGGAACATAATGTTCGGGGAGAGTTTTTGGGTTGGCATTTAGTAGATACTGATACTTGGCAAAGGCAATTAGTTAAAACATTGTCACCAGAACAGAAGAAGCTATCTCCTTGGGGGATTTGGAATGATACACTTTTAGTTGAGAATTTGGTTAATGATTGGAGTTTAGAGGATTGGAGTTAATTGTTCCATTCAGAGTAGTGGTTTTGAACTACTTTGGGCAAGTCTATTATTGGGTGTAAATTTTTCACTTCGTGTTCATTCAATAATTTTTTCTCTATTCTACTTAAACTCATTTCAGTGTAATACTCACCCAGAACATTGTCCAAAGGAGGGAACCACGGAGAGAACCCTGCAAACTTTTCAGTACCACTATAAACAATAGTCAAATCATGAAACTCTTTTCACATATTAACCTATGCTTCGTATTCATTGCGTTGGTTTGTCTCAACGGCAAAATAACCGCACAAAGCACCACTATGAACTATGTTCTTACAAAAACCATGCTGGATAACACGGGCACTACATCACACAACATAATAGACTATCATGACGGATTTGGACGCCTTGTAGAAACCGTGCAAAAAGCAGCATCTCCTACAAATAAAGACATTGTTACCCTGCAGGAATATGATTTTGCGGGGCGAATTACAACAATCCATCAACCGGTTTCCATTGCAGGAAGCGGAGCATATGCCTCTGCCGTTCAAGTACAAAGCGTGGCGGAAAATTTCTATAATGATTATGATCCTTACCATTCAATAATATATGAGCTCTCGCCCTTAAACAGGATTGAAAAGCATATCGGTCCGGGTATGGTATGGCATATGGCCCTTGACAAAGGCGATAAAACGGCATGGTTTACCAATGCTTCTCCCGTCGATTACAGTTGTGCCTTGTATGTTGTAGCAAGCCCAACTTCCTTGCAGAAAAAAGGAGTATACGCAGCCGGTGAACTTTTTGTCACAAGAAACACCGACGACGACATGAATGTTTCCTACATTTTTGCCGACAAACAGGGACGGATCCTGCTGCAACGGGAAATTAACGGTACGGAAACGCACGACACCTATTTTGTTTACGACGATCTGGGTAATTTATGTTACGTATTGCCTTCGCCGGCAGCAATAGCATTGGGGGCGACAGCCACCTGGGACGATACGAACACCACCTTGAAAAACTACGCTTACATTTATAAATATGACAGTAGAAACAGGTGTACCCAGAAAAAACTTCCCGGAATTGATGCCATAAGTATGAGATATGATCAAGCTGACCGACTTATCTTTAGTCAGGACGGAAACCAGAGAGCCAAACCTATTCCTGAATGGACATTTTTCTGCTACGACTTGTTCGGACGGCAGACCGTCAGCGGCATCTGGAAGTCGGCAACCCTGCCCGCACTGGATAGCCTGGTGGTAAGAACCGGTTACAGCGGTAGCGGTCCTCTGGCCGGCCATACCGTGAATCTCACCCTGTCCCAGGTGGAACTGATGACAGTCAACTATTACGACGATTATGCTTTTACTTCCGGAGTCTCCCGGCTCGACTACGTGACCCCTCCCGCAGGATACGGTTCCCGGTTTTCCAGTGCAAAAGGACTGTTGACCGGAACCCGCACCTACAGGCTGGACG
>SABC01000156.1 GCA_009929175.1 Bacteroidia bacterium
TTGACTGGAGATAACCTCGATGCGCCGGCAAATAACCTGCACACCAAGAAATTGTTAATTTATCCGAGGGATGGATCCCGCAAAGCACTGGTAATCATTAGGGGGCTGCAAGCCTCTGCAAGGCAAGCAGTTGTTAATTTATCCGAGGGATCGTTACTTGAACTGGTAGTTGGTGTCCAGAAACTGGAGTATGGCATCGACTACGTTGGATGCGTAATCTTTACGTTGTTCGGCACTACGGGCTGTAGAATCGAATTCCATCTGGATGGCGTCAACAGTCCCTCCGCCAGAACCGCTGGAACCATAAGTTGTGGTAATATATCCTCCGCTAAAATAACCATTTGTTCCGGGAGAGGGGTTCGCCGAATGGGGTATGCACGGAACGTTGCGGGCAGCCAAAAAGTTACCGAAAGAGTAAGCTCCCCTTAGCATTTCCACAAAAGTCTTACCCAGTTTATTGTTTTTGGATAACGAATATATGGAACTTTCGCTTGCATAGTTTCCGTTCATCAACTCAGAGTCACTCATGTTAAGCTCACTACGGGACAAGCTATAGCCCAGCTCAACCTGCTGAATTTCATGGGCATGACCATGAATATCCAACACCAGTCCTCTGCCCGACTCTATAGTAACCAGGTTCCTTGTGTTTTGCATTCGGCTGTGGTAGAGGTCGTATACCCCCTCCTGCCGGGAACCCTGAGGAACAGCGTATTGCCTCTGCCTGTTCATATCCACATAAGTACGTCTCAAGCGGCAAATAACCACATGTGCATACTTACCAGTCCTTGCATGTAGCATGGAATCTATCAAATGGGCAAGCTCCATTGTGTACATGTCCCTTACAGTTGCAAATTCCGGATCGGCAGTATTCTCTTGAGTCCTTACTGTAAAAGAGTTATCACTTTCTCCCCCGCCATGCGGAACAGAAATTATCAAAGGAAAATTACCGTTGCGATATTCAACAAAGTTCTGAACAACAACACTTCTCTTGAAAGCCGGCGACTCTCCGCCAGGCGTCTCTTCGTTAGGAATGTCAGGATCGGTACCAGACTTACCATCACAGGAATAGAGTTGCATCAAAGAGGAAAAGAGCACCAGCATCAACAGCAAGTACCTAAGCAGAGTATTTTTCATAATGAGGCAGATTAATATTACCCGAATTTACAAATAATTCCTACATTTATATAAAATATAAACTATTTAAGTCACTTCCTAAATTAAAGACCTCCACTTAACAGACTATAAAACTTCAAATCATTTTTTTATGAAAACAATACACAATTTTTTATTAAGCTTTGCCCTGCTTTTTGCACTCACTATTATTATGCCGGCAGATCTCAATGGATGCACCTCTGCAATCTTTACAGGCAGAGTAACTGCAGACGGAAGACCTATCATGTGGAAGCACCGTGACACCGGGCAGCCAAACAACCGCGTGGACAAATACAAAGGAGAAAAATATGCATTTATTGCACTGGTAAACAGCAATACCAAAGGCAACAGCGCCTGGAGCGGGACCAACGAAGCTGGGCTTTCCATAATGAACACCGCCTCCTACAACCTCAACACCATTGAAGATCTCAAAAAAAACAACGTTTCATATGTAATGTACCAGGCACTCTCCAAATGCGCAACCCTTGCAGAGTTTGAGCAATTGCTGGACGAGTTCCGGCCTCTTGCTCTCGAAGCCAACATCGCAGTGATTGACGCCCAGGGGGGTGCAGCCTATTATGAGTGTGCAGAGGATAAGTGGACCAAGCTGGATGCCAACGACCCACGTATTGCACCCCAAGGTTATATCGCCTACACAAACCACTCTTTTACAGGCCGGTTCGAGCAAGGCTCAGGATACGTGCGCTACAATACCGCCATCTCAATAATCAACGAAGCCCTCAACACTGGAAAAAAAATAACCCCACAATGGGTTGCAGCAAACCTTTCACGTTCTTTTCGACATAGCCTTCTAGGAATTGATCTTGTGCAACTTATGGGAGATAATACAGCGACAGTCTCTGCATTGGGCAACTCCAGTGGCTACTTCATAGACCAGGACTTCATTCCCCGTCTCTCATCCACCTCAGTGACAATCGCCCACGGAGTCAAACCGGGCGACGACCCCTCAATGAGCGTGATATGGACTATACTGGGTTATCCCCCTCTCGGGATAGCAATCCCGACTATGGTCAATCTAGATATTCCCCAATTCATGACTAAAAGCCAAGATTCAGAAAATGCTCTCATCTGCGACCAGGTCCTGGAGATCAAAGCCCGCGATATTTTCAATATAAGCAGAGGCAATGGCCAGTCTTACTTCAACTTCCGCCTTCTTTACAACAAATATATGAAAGCCATCGCCCCCATCGAGCAAGAAATCTTCACACAATTCTACACCCTCATGGACCAATGGCGCTCAGGCACCAAACCCAATTCCAAACAACTCACCCAACTCACCACCAACACCTACAATCAATACACCCAAATCATCCCTCGGATAAATTAACAACTTGCAGAGGCTCTGCGCCTTGCAGCTTCCCGTTCATTTTCAGGTGGTTGCAGAGCCCTCGGCGGCTCCCTCTGCCCGGGGGCCGGGCCCCATCCCTCGGATAAATTAACAACTTGCAGAGGCTGTGTGTATTGTGGCTTTCTGTTCATTTTGTGACAGTTAGCTTGATGTACACCCAGTTTGTTGCACCCCTTTGGTCGTCCCGCCCGCTGGCGGTGTCTTTTGCCTTGGGTACATGCCGCCTTGTGCAACGCAGTTTTTGTTTAACGCTCTTTTCCTCGTTTTTTGCGGGCCTGCGGAACTCCTCCCTTCGGTCGTCAAACAGTCCTCGGC
>SABC01000046.1 GCA_009929175.1 Bacteroidia bacterium
TTTTATACAAGTAACCCGCAACCAATAAACCCCCAAATTATAATGGACCGTTACAGGATTAATATTTTAACAAGTGTGCTCCTGCTTTTTCAGGCAACGACCAGCGGGCAACAACCCACGAGTGAGATCTACGGTATTAGCCACTATACGGTCATTTTTTGGAATGTGGAAAATTTTTTTGACACAAGGCCCGACCCCTACAAAGAAGACAAGAATTTTACCTCGGGAGGTGAAATGAGATGGAATTGGAAGAGGTTTGCTGCCAAAAGGGATGCATTAGCAAAAACCATGATTGCAGCACAGCAAGAAGAACCGCAGATGCCTGCAATCATTGGGCTTGCAGAGGTAGAAAACAGATTTGTGCTTAACCAGCTGCTATACGAAACTCCGCTCTATTTGGGGGATTACCGAATTATCCACAAAGATTCCCCCGACCGCAGGGGTATAGATGTTGCGCTGCTTTACCGCAAAGAGCTGTTCCGTCCATTGCAGAGTCGCTTTTTGACTGTAGAGACAACCTTTACAAACGATGTTGACAGGCAAACAGCCATACAGCAGGAGACACGGCAAACAGCCATACAGCAGGAGTCCTTTGATACATCAATAACACCAGAATACAGCCGGGATATCTTGTATGTAAAAGGAGTGTTGCACGACCTGGACACAATACACCTCTTTGTCAACCACTGGCCATCGAAATATGGCGGGGAAAAAGTATCAGGGCCCAAGCGAAAATGGGCAGCAACTATACTGGCAAATATTTGCGACTCTATCCTGGATAAAAATCCAAGATCCAACATCCTTGCAATGGGCGACTTTAACGACACCCCCGAGGCCGAACTCTTTGGAATACTGGAAAAGTTGAAAATGCTGGAGCAAAATAAAGCACAAAAGGGAGAATCAATTATAAAGGGAACAATCAAATACCAAGGAATCTGGGAGAGGATAGACCATTTTTTTGTATCACCAAACCTGTTGGACAACAATGAGCCCGTTTCAATAACCCCCGCTCAGTTCACAATCGTAGTCAGCAGTCACCTTTTGGAGCGTGACCGAAAATTCACAGGAGTAAAACCACGAAGAACCTATATAGGACCACGATACAACGGCGGGTTGAGCGACCACCTGCCCATAATCCTGAAAATACAGAGGAACTGGTAATTTTCTTATATTTGCGGCATGTATGTAAAAGCAAAAAAAGCACTCGGCCAGCACTTTCTCAAAGACAACAAGATTGCCGAAAGAATTGTCAAGGCACTGGTTTCACCGGAAACCACACCTGTAACAGACCCGGAAACAGCAGCCGTTCCTGCAACAAACCAAGTACTTGAAATTGGTCCGGGAACTGGCGTGCTCACAGCATTCCTTGTAAAGGAGCAGGGGATAGATTTCAAACTCATTGAGATTGATGATGAATCGGTACGTTATCTCCGGGAATATTACCCCCAACTTGGAGATTCTCTCATAGAAGGAGATTTCCTGAGAATGGACCTGGAGGCATTATTCCCGGGAAAATTCATGATAATTGGTAATTTCCCATACAATATTTCTTCACAAATATTCTTCAAAGTGCTGGATCACAGGGAGAAGATACCGACAGTGGTGGGCATGCTGCAAAAAGAGGTGGCACAAAGACTTGCCTCACCCCCGGGCAACAAGGATTACGGTATCCTCTCTGTATTGTTGCAAGCCTGGTACAACATCGAGTACCTGTTCACGGTAGACGAAAACTCATTCATTCCTCCGCCAAAAGTAAAATCGGCAGTAATCAGGATCACGGCAAACGACCGTAAGGAACTGGGTTGTGATGAGGTCCTGTTCAAGAAAGTGATAAAGGCAACTTTTAACCAACGCCGCAAAACAATCCGCAACTCCATCAAATCTTTGCTATCAACGCTTGACACAACAGGCAAAGCCTACGAAGCCCTGTGCCGGGCCCGGACTCCATTGTTGGCTAAAAGACCCGAACAACTTTCGGTGGAAGAGTTTGTTGAGTTGACCCTTATTGTATCGTCGTGTATTACTTTGAGTTGATGGCCTCAACAGGGTTGAGGTTGGAGGCTGTGTATGCAGGGATAAAACCGGCAACGATACCAATCACAGAGGCAATCATAAGCCCACGCACAATGTTGTAGAGACTCAGTTGCATAGGAAAGGTTTCATTCCCTCCCACTGCAGAGACCAGCAGGAAGACAAGCAATATCCCGCCTGCGCCCCCAATCACAGCCAAAGCGGCAGCCTCTGCCAAAAACTGTGTGAGTATTGTGTATTTCTTTGCTCCAAGGGCTTTTTGGATACCAATGATGTTGGTACGCTCTTTAACCGAGACAAACATGATGTTGGCAATGCCAAAACCGCCAATGAGTATGGAAAACCCACCTATTACCCAGCCTGCCAAGGATATTCCGGCAAAAATTTCCTTTGTGGTGTTGAGTAAAAAGGTCATTTCGTTTACTGCAAAATTATCCTTTTGGCTAGGCTTGAGACGGCGTATTGCCCTCATCAACTGTTTTATCTCCTGAATGAACTCGTCCCGGCCCACACCCTCTTTGGGTATCATGCAGATCATGGATGACGATCTCTTTACATTGAAAAGGGAGCCTGCAAAAGTGTAAGGGACCCAAATGGAGTTGTCGGTATCAAAAATGCTTACAATGCTCTCCCCCTCTTTTTTGAGGACCCCTATAACCCGGGCATTCGCATTCCCGAGCTTGACCACCTTGTTGATGGGGTCTTCGCCGTGGAAAAGGTTCTCTGCAACGGAATGGCCAAGTATACAAACCGGTACGGACGATTGCGTTTCATGTACCGAAAAATAACGGCCCAGCTCAATCGGGGAGCTTGCTATCTTGTTCCAGTCATAAGTGTGTGCCGTAACGAAACCGTCACCGAATGAATTGCGCTTATATTTGACAGTAAGGTTGCTAAAAGTAATGAAAGCTGCTGCCTCGGCAGTTTTGGAGTTGTTTCTCAAAAAAACATACTCCTCGATTTTGGGGCGGGGCCTGGTACGGAACTCCCACCACTTGTATTCTTCGCCCGGTTCAGGGGCAAAAGGAAACTCCTGGATATAAATCGTAGAGCTGCCAAAACTCTGCAGCCCTGTCTCCACATTTGCCCTTAGGGCATCAATGGCGGTAAACACCGTCACAATCGAAAATATACCGATTGTTACACCAAAGAGCGAAAGGAAAGTACGGAACTTATCCCCTTTGAGGGAACCAAACGCAAAAATAATGCTCTCGGACATCAGTTTGAAAATAACCGAAATTCTTCTGTACAGGCTTACCATTTTTTTACTCCTTAAAGACCCAGTCTCTTTTTTAGGTTTCTTAATTTGTCAAAAGCATCGAGAGGTGAGAGTGAATTGATGTCCATCTCCCTCAGCTCATCCCTGATTGCAATCAGCAGGGGATCTTCCAGCCGGAACAGAGAAAGCTGGATACCGTCCTCGTTGACCATGGAAGGTTTTCCCTTACGGGACGATCCGGAACTGTTTTCCAGCTGCCTGAGCACCCTTTCGGCTCCCGAAACCACACTCCTGGGCATTCCGGCCATTCGTGCCACATGTATCCCAAAGCTGTGGGCAACACCCCCCCTGCACAATTTGCGCAGAAAGATAATGTTTTTATCGACCTCTTTTACCGAGATATGCCAGTTTTTTACCCTATCGAACTTTTTTTCCAGATCGTTGAGCTCGTGGTAGTGGGTCGCAAAGAGGGTTTTGGCTCGGAAATCGGGGTGTTCGTGAAGGTATTCCACTATTGACCAGGCTATTGACATTCCATCGTAAGTGCTTGTACCCCTGCCTATCTCGTCCAGCAAAACCAGCGAACGGGAAGAGAGGTTGTGGAGGATGGTGGCAGTCTCCAGCATCTCCACCATAAAGGTAGATTCTCCCTTGGAGATGTTGTCGGAAGCCCCCACACGTGTGAAAATCTTATCGATTATTCCCATCCTGACCTCAGCTGCCGGCACAAAGGAGCCGGTCTGGGCCATCAACGCTATCAGGGCAGTCTGCCTCAGCAACGCACTTTTACCCGACATGTTGGGCCCGGTCAGGATTATCACCTGCTGGGAATCATTATCCAGGGAGAGGTCATTTGCAACATACTCCTCGCCGGGAGGCATCATGGACTCGATCACGGGATGGCGTCCCTCTTTGATATCGAGCGATGTACCCAGGTCCAGCACCGGCCTGCAGTAATTCTTTTCCAGGGCAAGGGTCGCGAATCCCGCAAGGCAATCGAGCCTTGAGAGCAGCTTGGCGTTGTTTTGTATTACGGGGATCTCCTTTTGTATTGCCACAATCAGCCTTCCAAAAAGCAACTGCTCCAATGCCAGAATCTTCTCCTCCGCTCCCAGTATCTTCTCTTCGTACTCCTTGAGCTCCTCGGTAATGTACCTCTCTGCACTTACCAATGTCTGTTTGCGTATCCAGTGCTCAGGTACTTTGTCCTTATGGGTATTGCGCACCTCCAGGTAATACCCGAAGACATTGTTGTAACTTATCTTAAGAGAGCTGATCCCTGTGATTTCGCTTTCGCGCTGCTGGATTCCGGCAAGGATCTCCTTTCCGTGCCTGGCAATTTTTCGCAGGTTATCCAGCTCTTCGTTCACACCCTGAGCAATCACATCCCCTTTGCCAATCATACCTGCCGGATCGGAAAGCAACTCACGTGTTAGAAACTCGAACAGGGAAGTGCACTCATTGATCCCCGAACCCAATTGGACCAAAGGGGGAGATCCCGAATCCAGGCACATTTTTTTTATTGGCTCCATCCTGCCCAATCCCTTGCGCAGCATAGCCATTTCCCGGGGAGTTATCCTCCCGGCCGCAGCCTTGGAGATGATCCTCTCCAGGTCGCCGGTCTCTTCCAGCAAAGACCTCACCTGCAATCTTAATGCAGAGTTCTCCCGGAATGTGGAGGTTATCTCCAGTCGTTGGTTCAGCTCCTCAATGTTCTTGGACGGAAGGGCAAGCCACTGGCGCAAAAGCCGGGATCCCATAGGAGTGGAGCAGCGGTCAATGATGTTTACAAGGGATTCGGCCCCCTCGCTCGCTCCATTGAACACCTCCAGGTTGCGGAATGTAAAACGGTCAATCCAAACAAAATCGTCCTGATCTATACGGGAAATAGAGCAGAGGTGCCCAAGCCCTTCGTGACGGGTCTGCTCCAGGTAGAAAAGTATTGAGCCGGCAGCAGTAGTGGCCAGTTCCAATCCCTCTACACCAAATCCTTTAAGTGAAACAGTGCCAAAATGTTCCAATAATTTTTCGTGGCAAGCATCGTGGACAAATGCCCACTCGTCCATCACCGATACGTAATAATCGTTGCCGAACCTTTGGGTAAAAGCATTGCGGAGGGACTTTTCTACAAGTACTTCCCTCGGGTTAAGGCTGGCCAGCAAAAGGGATGCATACTCGAGGGAGCCTTCGGCAACCCGGAAAGTACCGGTGGAGATATCCAAAAAGGCAATACCTGCCTTGTCTTTTTTGAAACAGAGAGAGCCGAGGAAATTGTGCTCCTTTTGCGAAAGCAACTGATCGTTGTATGCAACCCCGGGGGTAACCAGTTCGGTAATTCCCCGTTTCACTATTGTCTTAGTAAGCTTGGGATCTTCCAGCTGGTCGCAAACAGCTACCTTGTACCCCGCCCTAACCAGCTTGGGGAGATAACTGTCAAGCGAGTGGTGGGGAAATCCCGCCAGCTCTACATGGGATGCCGATCCGTTTGCCCTCTTGGTAAGCACTATGCCCAACACCTTTGAGGCAGTCACGGCATCATCCCCGAAGGTCTCGTAAAAGTCCCCGACCCTAAAGAGCAACAGGGCATCGGGGTGCTTCGCCTTGATGGAGAAGTACTGTCGCATAAGAGGGGTTTCGGCTATCTTTTTGTTCCCGTTCATTCTTACAAAAATAGATATATTTTGTTTCAAAACCCTATCTTTGTATATCTACCAATAAATTTAAATTATCATGAAAACCTCATTCCGAATGACATTCGCAGTATTGTTACTGATGCTGCTGTTTGCCGCCTCATCCTGCAACAACCCCTCAAAAGAGGAGATTGCAAACCAAAAATTAGAACAGGTGCTTGAGGAGACCGGAGCGGTAGGGCTGGCTGTCGCGGTGGTCAAAGATGGCGGGATTATCTTCTCGAACACATACGGCAAACGCAACCTCGAGACCGGAGGTACGATTGCCCAAGACGATTTGTTCCGCATAGCATCGATCTCAAAATCCTTTACAACCACTACTCTCATGACCCTTGTAGAACAAGGTGTGCTCTCGATTGACAGCGATGTCAGTGACCTTGTAGGTTTTTTGGTAAGGAACCCAAAATTCCCCGATAAGGTTATCACACTCAAAATGCTTCTCTCCCACACATCCAGCCTCAACGATTTCCAGGGCTACTTTACACTGGATGTATTCAATCCCGATAAAAACCCGGACTATGCCAAATGTTACAACGACTATGAGCCCGGCTCCAAATACCAATATTGCAACCTTGGATTTAACACAATAGGAGCCATTGCAGAAAAGTTCTCAGGGATCAGGTTTGACAAATTTGTTTCCGAAAAATTACTCAACCCCATGGGCTTAGAGGCAAGCTTTAACCCCGATGACCTTGACAGGGCTAAGTTTGTACCCCTTTACACATATTACCAACAAGATACTGTTACAGGAGAACCTGCTGGATTCCGCGAAAGCCCGGCTGCTTACGCAAGCAGGGCAAACGTGATCGACTCGGCATACGTGATGGGATACACCACTCCCATATTCTCACCTACCGGCGGGATGAAGATTTCTGCCACCGGTCTTGCCAGGTATATGGCAATGCATATGAACAAAGGTACCGACCCGGTTACCGGAGCTGTGATCATCTCTCCCGAAAGCTCTGCACTGATGCAGCAGCCGGTTGTTGAGACAGGTGAGGGCGAACATTACTGCCTGGCACTTCGTACAACCCGCACCCTGATCCCGGGCGAACTCATGACCGGCCATACCGGCAGTGCCTATGGTCTGTTCAGTGCAATGTTCTTCGAACCTCAAAAAGGATTCGGGTTTGTAATGATAACCAACGGCTACGATCCAAAATATGAAGATGGATTCACTGTTATCCAGAGGGATGTGATACGTGCACTCTACGACGTGTTTGTCAAATGACAAAAAGGGTTCTCATAATAACCTACTACTGGCCTCCACAGGGAGGATCGGGTGTGCAGAGGTGGCTTAAGTTTGCCAAATACCTTAGGGATTTTGGCTGGGAGCCGGTTGTATATACTCCCGAAAATCCCGAGATGATGGCCACCGACCACTCTCTGCTAAGTGAGATCCCGGCCAACACAGAGGTTATCAAGAGAAAGATCACAGAACCCTATTCCATATACAAACTGTTTACCGGAAAAAGAGAGACCGGGGTAAAACCCGGTTTCATTTCGGATGGGAAGAAGAGTTTAAAAGAGAAATTGTCACTTTTCTTAAGGAGCAACCTGTTCATACCCGACCCCAAAGTACTTTGGATCTCTCCCTCTGCCCGTTTCCTGATAAATTACATTGCCCAAAATAGTATAGATGCAATTGTGAGTACCGGGCCTCCACACTCCATGCATTTGATTGCAAGACGTGTGGCTCGTAAATGTTCAATCCCCTGGGTTGCCGACTTCCGTGACCCGTGGACCCGTATGTACAATTTCAAATATATGGGACACACCTTGTTTTCGCGTTACATCCACTCAACTATGGAGAAAAAAGTGATCAGGGATGCCTCTGCTCTAGTGACAGTTACCAATACAATTGCTGCAGAGCTCAGGGAGATTGGCGGTGGACGGGATGTGCATGTAATCACCAATGGGTACGACCCCCAAGATTTTGAGGGAAACGATGTTGCTCCCGAGGAGAGGTTCACAATCACCTATACAGGACTCTTTGTGGATACCCAAAACCCTGTTCTGTTGTGGAAATGGCTGGGAGAAAGATGCAAAACAGATATTGCCTTTTCCAAAGACCTAAGGATAAGAATCATTGGGCACACCGACACCTCCATCCTCAACGATGTTTACAGTAACGGACTGGAAAACAACCTGGTGAAAATGGATTATACCCCTCATGACCAAGTGGTCCGATGGCAACGGAAGGCAAGGGTACTGTTGCTTGCCGGGGGGCGTGAACCGGAATCAAAAGGGATTCTGACCGGCAAGTTTTTCGAATACCTGGCTGCCAAAAGGCCTATACTTGGTTTTGGACCTAAAGGCGGAGACATGGATATTGCCCTGGAAGAGAGTTGCAGTGGCAAAATGTTTGATTATACCGATATTAGCGGTCCTGCAAATTGGATAGAACAACAATACAGGATTTACAAAGAGGGAGGTGAGCCGCTCTGCACCGGAGACAACACTAAGTACTCCAGGAGAGAACTCACATCCCGCATGGCTCATATATTGGACTCGCTTACTAGAAAATAAAGATAGAATGGAAAAAATTAAAAAATACTGGCCCTACCAGGTGGTGATATTGTTGTTTGTTGTGGTTTCTTACATGTTCACACCACAAGTGTTCCGTAACGAGGTTGTCAACCAGTCCGACATTGCTTCGTGGAGAGGGATGGCTAATGAGATAATCAATTACAACCAGTCCAATCCCGATGGTGACAAGGCATTGTGGACAAACTCTATGTTCTCGGGTATGCCGGCAACAACTATATCGGTGATATATGATGGTGACTATACCGATTATGTTTACAGGGCAATACACAAACTTGCCGGTGTTCGCCCTCCCAGCTACCTGCTGATCAGCCTGGTGGGTGGTTTCCTTCTCTTTTTGGCCTTTGGAGTGAATGTCTGGTTGTCGGCAATAGGTGCTTTTGCCATTACATTCTGTTCTTATAATTTACAGATTATACAGGTTGGGCACAACTCAAAGATGGTGGCCATTGCCTTCATGCCTTGGGTGCTTGCCGCCCTGGTGTATGCATACAGAAAAAAACCTCTGCTTGGCTCACTATTGTTTGGGTTTTCGCTAAGCTTCCAAATAGAGGCCAATCACCCGCAGATTACCTATTACCTGGCAATCATGGTTGTGGGGTATGCTGGTTTTTGCATGTACAAGATGTTGATGGAGGGCATGGCCAAAAAGTTCATGATTACAAGTGCAATGTTGCTTGTTGCAGGTTCGCTTGGGATTGCCACCAATGTAAACCATTTGTGGCCTACCTATGAGTATTCGAAGTTTACAATGAGGGGAGGGTCGGAACTGGCTACGGAAGAGGGAAAGGAACAAAAAGGTCTGGACCTCTCCTATGCCACCAGCTGGTCCTATAGCCCGGGAGAGATGCCCAACCTGATGATTCCCAATTTTAACGGAGGATCTTCGGGAGGGGAGCTGACAACCAAAAGCGAAACATACAAGGCGTTGAGGAGTGGCGGCTACCAGGGTGCCGGCCAAATCATCAAACAGATGCCACTGTACTGGGGACCTCAGCCCTTTACTGCAGGTCCGATGTACATTGGTGCAGTAACAATTTTCCTCTTTGTTTTGGGTCTGGCATTGTTGAAGGGCCCTCTCAAATGGTGGGTGGTTACTGTGTCGGTCTTGGCTGTTTTGCTTTCATGGGGGTCCAATTTTATGATTGTTACCGAATTCTTTTACAAGTATGTACCACTCTACAGCAAGTTTCGGACTGTCTCCATGATCCTGGTGGTTTTGCAGATTACCATACCGTTAGTTGCAATTTTGGTGCTCCAAAAATTGATGGAGAAGGATGAGGTAATACCAGTGAAAAAAATTACCAATGGAATATATGTAGCTTTGGCCGTGACTGCCGGTTTTTCGCTGCTCTTTGTGTTGGTACCTTCACTGGCAGGTTCTTTTGTATCGCAGGCCGATGCACAGATGCCCGACCTTCTGAGGAAAACCTTGGTGCAGGACAGGATCTCCCTTTTGAGGGCAGATGCTTTCCGTTCGTTGTTCTTTATAGTATCTGCTGCCGCTGCCCTTTGGCTCTTTGTTGCCGGAAAACTCAAAAAAGCACCACTAATTGCGGTAATAGCCATTCTTGTGTTTGCCGACCTTTGGTTTGTGGGACGTCGCTACCTTAATGACAACCACTTTGTCAAGGAGAGGGAGTTTAACAATCAGTACGCATTGAGGCCTGTAGACAAAATGATATTGGAAGACCGGGATCCCAATTACAGGGTTTTGGACCTGAGCATAAACACCTTCAATGATTCCCATGTAAGTTACCACCACAAGACTATCGGTGGTTACAGCCCTGCCAAGCTACAAATATATCAGGACCTGATTGACAGGCATATATTAAGGGAGATGCAGCAGTTCGCCTCCGATATAGGTTCAAGCACTACTGTAGAGCAGGCGCAGAAATCCTTGGGTAACTATCCCGTGCTCAACATGCTTAATACCAGATATATAATTATTGGTGCAGAGAACTCGCCATTGGTCAACAGTAAGACTTTTGGCAATGCCTGGTTTGTTAATGATTTTTTTGAAGCCGGCTCCCTTACCCAAGAGATAAATGCACTGGGGACTATCCCCGACCTGCAAAGTACCGCTGTGTTAAACAAGGACTTTTTTGAAAAGATAAATGGAACTTCTACAGACTCATTGTCCAAGGATGAGTTGATTGTCCTTACATCTTACTCGCCGAACCGTTTGGAGTACGAATATAACTCCCTGCACGAAAGGGTTGTTGTATTCAGCGAAA
This sequence comes from Bacteroidia bacterium, assembly GCA_009929175.1. Lineage (GTDB taxonomy): Bacteria > Bacteroidota > Bacteroidia > Bacteroidales > UBA932 > Bact-08. Next base: position 10,725 of record SABC01000046.1, read on the forward strand.
TATACTATCCCGCAGGATGGAGGGCTACGATAGATGGCCGGCCGGTCGAAATTATCCGGGCAAACTATGTTTTAAGGGCATTGAAAGTTCCGTCAGGAAGCCACAGGATAGAATTTGAGTTCCGTCCCGAGTCTGTTTACAAAGGGGAATACTACTCTGCTATTGCATCGGGCATACTTATTGTATTATTGTTCCTGGCCCTTGCTGCCGAATTGTTCAAACCAAAAATGTTTTACAAGAAAGATTGAGGGAAACGAATTCAAATATAAACCGGCTTATTGCAGCCATGATGGTAGCCCTGCTTTTAATGGCAAGGGCTGCCGTTCCGGTTGTACCATACGTGAATGACAAGCTTCCCGATACAATAGCCGGCCTTTACGGAGAGATCAAACCAGCCTCTGACAGTTCCAGCTTTGCCCTGTTACCCGAATCGCCTCGGATTGTCCATAATTTTTCAGATGGAGCCTCTGTCAACGGTTTTGGGTGCGGATTCAACTTAATTGCAGCGATATCCGGCTACTCTTGTTCATTGTCAAAAAGCCGGTTTGGCCGGGCGCCTGCCCAGGAAGGAAAGGAGCTGGTGCTTTCATACCAACTGTCCAAAGAGTTCTTTATTTACCGTTTGCGGGAGATAATCATTTAACATTACATACAACAGGCAGGCACAGGATGCCTGTGAATGGGTTGCTGCATTTTATGCAGTGCCGGGTTATTATACATAGTGGTAATGTTAAATTCTGAATTATTATAAAAATGGAAAATATTGTTAAAAAAATAGATATTAAGAGAGTATCAATCATAGTTATTGCACTTCTACTGGCAGTTTTTGCTTTTGTCACATCCTGGGTTTCCATAGGAAGCGGGTTGTTGGTTGTATCGGTCGTAGTTGCCTGTATGGGGTTAAAAAAAGAGGTCTACACACCTACCGGCAGCCAGGTAAAGCGACATACATTCTACTTTGAAGGTGAGAGCAGGGGTGTTATAGGAGATGCTGTAAAAAACAACTTTGCCGAAGGTTCTGCAACAGTGAAGTTCTTGTCGACAGGCAGCGGAAGGCTCGATATTTCAATAACCAAAGACAGGAAATTCGCGGTTTTGGCAGTTTCTCACTTTATTCCACACAGGTATGAGCCGGTAGGTGAGCCTGTTGTTTTGGAAAACGAAAAAGTTTCCAGCCTCTGCAGCTATCTGGAGAAGTGTTCGGGCAAGAAACTATTCTGAAACCGGTTGGTAAACAGTCCTGCTTAGTTGTTATAGCAAGCTGTTTATTAATACAATAAGAATTGCAATTGGGGCAACAAATTTGATTATGAAAAGAATGGAGTTGAATATCCAGCCTTTCAGGGAGATTGTTGCTCCGCTTGTAAGTTCGTCACGGACATCAGAGACCTTCATTTTCCATCCTACAAAAAGTACAACCAAAAGACCTCCCACAGGCAGCATTATATTGGATGATGTGTAATCGAAAAAGTCGAAAAAGGTTTTCCCGAATACTTTTACATCTGCAAGAATACCTTGCGACAGCGAACTCAGGGAGCCGAAGAATCCAATCAGCAGGAAAGTTGCGATTACAGCTCCTTTTCGGCTCCATTTGAGCTCCTCGGTGCAAAAGGCGACAATCACTTCCAGCAATGAGATTGCAGAAGTCAAAGCTGCAATCAGCAGTATAAAGAAAAATGCAATTGAAATAATCTGCCCGAAGGGAAGTTGTGCAAACACTTGGGGCAAAGTTATGAATACAAGGCTGGGACCTTCGGAAGGGGAAATTCCGAATGCAAATACAGCAGGAACCACTGCAAGGCCGGCAAGGATTGCAAACCCGGTGTCGGCAAAGGCACTCATAAAGGATATTTTGAAAAGGTTCTCCTTTTTGTTTACATAAGAGCCATAAGTTATTATGCAACCCATACCCAGGCTGAGCGAAAAGAAGGCCTGGCCAAGGGCGGCAAGGGCTGTTTTGCCTGTAATTTTGGAAAAGTCGGGTTTGAAAAGGAACTCTACGCCGGCACCGGCACCGTCCAGGGTAAGGGACCTTATTGCAAGGAGAAGTACCAGAAAGAAGAGGACAGGCATCAATATCTTTGAATATCTTTCTATACCGTTTTTAACGCCGGCAACTACAATGAGTGCCGATATTGCCAGGAACAAGAGGTGTGTCACAACCGGCATCACCGATGAGCTTGTGTATCCACTAAACTGTCCTGCAAGTGAGCTGCTGTCCGATGTGAGGAATGAGGGGGAAAAGGATTTGATAATATAGTCAAGTGTCCACCCACCTACGACACTGTAAAATGACATGATTGCCACAGAAGCGACAACACTTATAACTCCAATCGTGAGCCAGCCCGACCGTGGTGCAAGTTTTTTGATTGCGCCAAATGCATTCGACTGTGTGCGGCGGCCAATAATGAACTCCGAGAACATTATGGGGAGGCACAGTACAATTACAAAAGCCAGATATAAGATTATGAAAGCTGCTCCTCCGTTGTTCCCCACCATATAGGGGAACCGCCATAGGTTGCCAAGCCCTACTGCCGAGCCTGCGACAGCTACAAGTACCCCGAAGCGGCTTCCGAAACCGTCTCTCTGATTGGTTGACATAGTTTTTTAGTTTAAGTTAAGTTCTGGGTTAAGTTGTAACAAAGGTAAAAAAATGTTCGTTTTTACCTAAATTTGTACCATTATGGAAAACAGGATTTGTAAGATTTTTGGAATCAAGTATCCCATTGTTCAGGGTGGGATGGTTTGGTGCAGCGGCTGGAAGCTGGCCTCTGCAGTGAGTAAGGCCGGTGGGCTGGGTCTGATTGGTGCCGGCAGCATGCATCCCGACAACCTGAGGCATCATATTGTGAGTTGCCGGGAGGCTTTGGGAGGTTTGCCTTTTGGTGTGAACGTGCCTCTGCTTTACCCTCAGATAGATGAGATAATGCAGATAATTATTGAAGAGAAGGTGCCCATTGTGTTTACCAGTGCCGGCAGTCCCAAAAAGTGGACCTCTGTTTTGAAGGGGCAGGGGATTGTTGTGGCCCATGTGGTTTCCAGCTCTTTGTTTGCCCGCAAGTGCGAAGAGGCCGGAGTGGATGTGGTGGTTGCTGAGGGTTTTGAAGCGGGTGGCCATAACGGCAGGGAGGAGACAACCACATTTTGCCTTATCCCTCAGGTGAGGGCGGCTATCTCCATTCCTATGGTTGCAGCCGGGGGGGTATCGTCGCGGGCCAGTTACAATGCAGCCTTTGAACTTGGTGCCGAGGGGGTTCAGATAGGCACCCGATTTGCCCTCTGCCTGGAGAGCTCTGCCCATCCTGCATTCAAAGATTATTGCCGCAACTTGAGCGAGGGTGGAACCAAGTTGCTACTGCGGAAGCTATCCCCCACACGGATGGCTGTCAACCCATTCTGCGAAGCAGTCACAGAGGCAGAGAACCGTGGTGCAAGCGCAGAGGAATTGAAAGAACTGCTGGGCCGGAGCCGTTCAAAAAGAGGGATATTTGAGGGTGACCTTCAAGAGGGTGAGCTGGAGATAGGTCAAATTGCATCAATGGTGCGTAAACCCGAAACCGCCGCACAGATTATTGAAGATTTGGTAGGTTAATGTTCCAATTGGACAATCAGGATGGTTGGGTTTTGAGTTTTACCCGCACAATCACGGGGTTGCTCTCTTCTTTGAGAGATGCGGCTATTGATTCCAATTCC